>DATJXL010000089.1:0-74724 GCA_035500135.1 Kofleriaceae bacterium | reverse complement strand
CCCTCGAGCTGGCTCGTGAGCTGGGCGACCCGGAGCTGGAGGCCCGAGCGCTGGAGCAGCTCGGCTGGACGGCCTTCTACGCCCGCGACGCGCTGGGCGCCGTCGAGGACGAGCGCTCCAAGCACGCCGGCGCGGTCGCCGCCGCCGACGCCGAGCTCGATCGCGTGCGCCGCGACCGCGAGGCCAAGATCAAGCAGCACGCCGACGAGGTCAGCGCGTGCGACGCCGAGCTCGCCGACGTCGCGAAGCGGCTCGAGCCGCTCGAGAAAGAGGTCGCCGGTGTCCGCAAGCGCGCCGACGAGCTGCGCGGCTCGCTCGCGCGCATCGACCGGCGCATCGTCGAGACCGAGGCCAGCCTGGTCTCGGTCAAGGCCGACAAGGATCCGGCCGCGATCCAGGCCGAGCTGGCGAGCCTGCGCGCCGATCGCCGCGCGGTGCAGCGCGACGAGCCCCAGATCGCGGCCGAGCTCGACGCGCTCAACCCGCGCATCGCGGCGCTCGAGGCCGCGCGCGCCGACGCGCAGAAGCGCCGGCAGTCCCTCGACACGGCCGAGGCCGACGACAAGCGCCGCACCGCCGAGCTGCTCGACGCGATCGGCGCCAAGCGCAAGGTCGTCGACCGCGCCGCCGGCGAGGCCGAAGCCGCGCGCGACAAGGTGCTGTTCGAGCTCGGCGAGCGGCTGTACGTCGATCGCCCGCAGATCGTCGCCGCGCAGCTCGCGCCGATCGATCAGATCGATCTCGAGCTCGGCGAGGCCGATCGCCAGATCATGGAGCTGCGCGAGATCCTGTCGAACATCGATCGCCAGAAGCTGCTCCGCGGCGCCGCCGTGATCGCCGGCGCGTTCCTCGTGCTCGCCGCGATCGTCGGGTTTCTCGTGTATCTCGCCGTATCGAGCTAGAGCATCCGCTCGATCCGGTCGATCGCGATCACGACCATCGCGACGCGGGCGGCACCGAGCAAGCAGCCGAAGATCCCGACCGTGATCGCGGCCGCCGCGGCGAGCCGCATCGCGCCGGGCGAGCCGCGCCGGCGAAACGCCACCCAGCCGCAGCCGATGGCCGCGAGGCCCAGCCCGAGCGCGACGTACAGGCCCGGCGCGGGCAGCCCGGCCGCCGCCATCGCGCCGAACGCGAGCACGAGCGCGAGCCGAGCCATGCCACGACGCTAACCGGGCCCTCGAAGCCGCGCGAGTTTTCGTGCTACACGGCTGCCATCATGGAAGTCCGCGCCGGCTTTTGCGCGATCGTCGGCTTGCCGAACGTCGGCAAGTCGACGTTGCTCAATCGCGTGCTCGGCCGCCACCTGGTCGCGGTCTCGGCCAAGCCGCAGACCACGCGCGACCGCATCCTCGGCGTGCACTCGATCGAGCTGGCCGACGAGACGCCGGCGCGCGCGCAGATCGCGTACGTCGACACGCCGGGCGTGCAGGACGGCCCGGGCCCGCTGCGCCGCCACATGCGCGACGCCGCGCTCGCCGCCGCGACCGACGCCGACGTCGTGCTGCTGCTCGTCGACGCGACCGATCGCAAGGGCCGCATGCCGGAGCGCCTCGGCGAGCCCGACGCGGCCGCGCTCGCCGCGGCCGCACGCGCGCATCCGTTCGTGGTCGCGCTCAACAAGGTCGACGCGATCGCAAAGCCCGAGCTGCTGCCGCTGATCGAGGCGTGGGCGCGCTCGCCCGGCGAGCCCGAGGTCGTGCCGATCTCGGCGACGCGCGGCGACAACGTCGACGCGCTCGAGCGCGCGATCGCACACCGGCTGCCGGTCGGCCCGCCGCTGTATCCCGACGACATGGTCACGGATCGCCCGCCGCGGTTCGTCGCGCAGGAGATCATCCGCGAGCAGCTCTACCACCAGCTCGGCAAGGAGCTGCCGTACGCGTCGGCGGTCCAGATCGAGACCTGGACCGAGCGCGACAAGGACTACGTGATCGGCGCGGTGATCGTCGTCGAGCGCGAGTCGCAGAAGCCGATCGTGGTCGGCCGCGGCGGCACGCGCGTCAAGGAGCTCGGCATCGCGGCGCGCACGGCGCTCGCGTCCGCGCTCGGCCGGCCGGTGCATCTCACGCTGTTCGTCCAGGTGCGCGAGGAGTGGAGCCGGCGCGCGCAGGAGCTCGCGAAGCTCGGCTACGGTGGAGACGAGCGATGACCGCGCCGCTCCTCGCGATCGTCGGCCGGCCGAACGTCGGCAAGTCGACGCTGTTCAACCGGCTCGTCGGCGGCCGGCCCGCGCTCGTCCACGACACGCCGCACCTGACGCGCGATCGCCGCTACGGCGACGTCGATTACTTCGGGCGCGCGCTGCGCGTCGTCGACACCGGCGGGCTCGATCCCGAGGCCGAGCGCGAGGTCGTCGGCGCCGGCATCCATCGCCAGGCGATGCGCGCGATCGATGAAGCCGACGCCGTGCTGCTCGTCGTCGACGGCCGCGCCGGGCTGTCGTCGGTGGACCAGGCGCTCGCCCGTCAGCTGCGCGCGACCGGCAAGCCGCTGTTCCTCGCGGTCAACAAGGTCGACCACCCGACGCGCGATGGCCTCGTCCACGACTTCCACGAGCTCGGCCTCGGCGAGCCGTTCGCGATCTCGGCGGCGCACGGGCGAGGCGTCGATCCCTTGCTCGAAGCGATCTGCGCCGCGCTGCCCGAGCCCGCGCACGAGCTCGCGCCGGGATCGGAGGAGGTCGAGGCCGGACCACTCCGGGTCGCGTTCGTCGGCCGGCCCAACGCCGGCAAATCCTCGCTGACGAACCGCCTGCTCGGCGAGGAGCGCTCGCTCGTGCACCACGAGGCCGGCACGACGACCGATCCGGTCGACGCGCCGTTCTCGATCGGCGGCCGCGACTACATCCTCGTCGACACCGCCGGCATCCGGCGCAAGGCGAAGATCGACGAGGACATCGAGAAGCTCGCGGTGACGATGGCGCTCGGCCAGATCGAGCGCGCCGACGTCGTCGTGCTCGTCATCGATGCCGGCATCGGGCCGGCCGAGCAGGACGCGCGCATCGCCGGCAAGGTCGAAGAAGCGGGACGCGCGCTCGTGCTCGCGCTCAACAAGTCCGACCTGATCGCCGGCGACAAGCGCGCGGCCGAGCTGCGCGAGGCGATGACCGAGACGTTCCACTTCATGACCTGGGCACCGACGACCATGTTGTCCGCGCAGCGCGGCGACGGCGTCGATCGCCTGCTCGACCTCGTCGATCGCGTCGCCGCCGAGCACGCGCGCCGCATCCCGACCGCGCAGCTCAACCGCTTCTTCGCCGACCTCGTCGAGGAACGCCCGCCGCCGCTCCACCACGGCCGCGCCGTGCGCGTGCATTACCTGACGCAGGTCGGCGTCAAGCCGCCGACGTTCGTGCTGTGGGCGAACCATCCCGAGGGCCTCGCGCCGAGCTACCGGCGCTTTCTCGCGAACCGCCTACGCGACGCCTACGGCTTCCGCGGCACGCCGCTGCGCATCGTCGTCAAGGCGCGCAAGGATCGCCACGCCGGCGGGGACGAGTGACGCGCCAGCCTTGACCGGTTAGAAGTAGCCCCAGCGGATCGTTCCGCGCAGGCCGACCGACAGCACCGTGACGTCGCCGCCGAACGACGCGAGCCGGCCTTCGATGCCCCACGACCGGTCGCGGCTGGTCAGCACGTCGAGGCCGCCGCCGATGACGACGACGAATTCGCCGCCGCGATCGATCGGGCCGCCGGTCGACCACACGCCGCCGACGCCGCCGAACGCGTACGGCACGTACTTCAGCACGTCGAAGCGAAAGACCGCGCCGACGTCGCCGAGCGCGGCGTACGACGGGTCGGTCTGGGTCTTGTCCTCGCCGCCGGTGAAGATGTGGCCGGCGAGCTCGCCGCGCAGCGAGATGTCGGTGCTGACACCGTGCTCGTAGACCACGCCGAGCGCGCCGCCGAAGTCGGGCGACACCGCGGGCGGGGTCATGGTCGAGTTCTTGAGCGGCTGGCCGGGCGCCGAGAATGTCGCCCAGCCGACGTCGACCGAGACCGCCTGATCGTCGCCATCCGCGTAGGCCGCCGGCGCCAGCGCGATCACGATCGCGGGCAACATGTACGCGGGGTTCGGGGTCCAAGCCACTGCACCCGGAAGTGTGCTACATCGCGGGTCGTCGTGGCCAAGAAGGAAGATAAAAAGCCAGCGGGCTTCGACCCGAAACCGGTGCAGATCGGGGGCGAGTCGATCCTCGAGCGCCTGCTGCCGCACATGAAGAAGATCGTGATCGCGATCGCGATCACGGCCGTCATCCTGAGCGTGGTGTTCTTCTTCATCTGGCTCAAGGATCGCAAGCTCGAGAAGCAGACCGATCAGCTCGCCGAGGTGCTCGACGTCGGCGACCGTACGGTGCGCACTCCCGGCGAGCCTCCCGATCCGAAGGAGAAGCAGCCGTCGTTCGCCGACACGAAGGAGCGCGCGAACGCCGTGCTCGACACGCTCGGCAAGCAGGAGACCGACCTCGCGGGCGCCGGCTACAAGGCAGGCGCGCTGTTCGAGGCCGGCAAGATCGACGAGGCGATCGCGGAGTACAAGCGCGCGCAGGCCGAGCCCGGCATCGAAGGCGTGCTCGCGCGCGAAGGCCTCGGGCTCGCGCTCGAGGCCAAGGCCGAGGCCGAGAAGGATCCGGCCACGCGCCAGAAGGGTTTCGAGGAGGCACTCGCCGCGTTCCAGGCGATGCAGCCCGACGACAAGGGCCCGCGCCGCGCGTACGCGCTCTATCACCAGGCTCGCCTGCTCGAGCTGCTCGGCAAGCCCGCCGACGCCCGGACCGCGTTCGCGAAGGCCAAGGAGCTCGGCAAGGACACGCCGCTGGTCGTGCTGATCGACCAGCGCTTGATCGCGCTCGGAGCCGAGTGACGAGGCTTGCGGCCGCGCTGCTCGTGCTCGCCGCGGTCGGCTGCGGGCGCGTGCCGTTTCGCCGCGCCGACGCGATGAGCGCCCAGCCCGTCGAGGAAGCTGGTGAGGATCGGCTGTCGCTCAAGTGGCGGTTCGTCACCGCCGATCGACTCCAGGAGATCGCGCCGCAGGAGTTCGCGGCGGCCGCGGTCTACGGCGACACGCTGTACATCGGCTCGTCGGGCGGCAAGTTCTTCGCGCTGCGCGCCGCGAACGGCGCGATGCGCTGGCGCAAGGACATCGGCGGCGTCGCGTGTGCGCCGCTCGTCAGCGGCGGGCTGCTCTACATCGCGACGACCGAGGGCGTGCTCGTCGCGCTCGACGCGCAGACCGGCAAGCAGCAGTGGCGCTACCAGAGCCGCGGTCCGATCGAGCAGACGCCGACGATCGTCGGCGATGTCGTCTACTTCGCGAACGAGGCCGACCAGGTCGTCTCGCTCGACGCCAACACCGGCAAGTTCAGGTGGCAGTACAAGAGCGAGACGCCCGAGGAGTACACGCTCCGCGGCCACGCCGGCGTCGTGGTCGACGGCGAGCTCATCTACACCGGCTTCTCGAACGGCACGATGGTCGCGCTGCGCAAGGACACCGGCTCGGTCGCGTGGTCGACCTCGCTCAAGGGCGATGCCGAACGCTTCATGGATGTCGACGCGACGCCGCTCGTGCTCGGCGAGCTCGTCTACACGTCGTCGTCGTCGGGCGGCGTGTTCGCGCTCGACAAGGCGACCGGCCTCGTGCGCTGGCGCGTGCCGTTCTACGACGTCGGCGCGCCGAGCGCGACCGGCAACGTCGGCGGGCTCGCCAGCGACGGCAAGACGCTCTACGTCTCGGTCGCCGACCTCGGCACGTACGCGATCGACCTCGCCGGCAACATCCTGTGGCGCGTCGGCGCGCGCGGCGGCGGCGAGCCCGGCACGCCGGTCCTCCACAACGACTTGCTCCTGTACTCGCTCGCCGAGGACGGCCTGTTTCTCGCCGAGCGCAAGAGCGGCCGCACCGTCGAGTACTTCGACCCCGGCGACGGCGTCTCGGCGCAGCCGACGGTCACGTCCGACGGCCGGCTGTTCGTGATGTCGAACCGCGGCATCCTGTACGCGTTCGACCTCGACTGAGAAGAGTTACCCCCAAGGCGCCAGCAGAGCCAAGGCGCCAGCGGAACGATTCGGGCCGATCCACTTCTTCTGGCGCCTTGGCGTCTCAGGCGCCTTGGCGGTAATTCTCCCTCTCAGAGCGGGCCGCTGTCGCCCGCCGCCACGAAGCTCGCCCAGAAGTACGGGTGGGCGTACCTGGGCTGGTGCGCGAGCTCGAGCTGGACCGCGCGCAGCGCGGCGCTGCGGCCTTCGCCCGCCTTGAGCCGCTTGTAGTAGCCGCTCATCAGATCGCGCGTCGCCTTGTCGTCGACCTGCCACAGCGACATCACCAGGCTCTCGGCGCCCGCGATCACGAGCGCGCGGCGCAGGCCGTACACGCCGTCGCCGTTGGAGACCTTGCCGAGGCCGGTCTCGCACGCCGACATCGCGACGAGCTTGGTGCCCCAGAGATCGAGACCCGACGCCTCGAGCGCGGTCAGGATGCCGTCCTCGTGTCCCGACGCGAGCTTGTTCGCCCCCGCGAACGCGAGCCCGGACGCGAGCAGCGGGTTGTCGTCGCTGCCCTCGAGGAAGAAGCCGTGCGTCGCGAGGTGCAGGACCGGCGGTGCGTGCACCGCCTTGACCGCGGCCTCGGTGGCCTGCTTGCCGCGCAGCACGGTCGCGTCGGCGAGCGCGGGCGCGATCGCGTCGGCCTCCTGGCCGGTGCCGGGCAGCCGCGGCCACGTGAGGCCGGTCAGCGAGCGCGAGCGGCGCCCGGCCGGCTGCACCGGTGCGTCGCCGCCGTCGAAGTCCGGATCCGCGAAGATGATCGGGCCGCCGCTCGGGTTGCCGTGCACGCCGAGGCGCAATAGATCTCGCCCCGACGTCAGGAACGTGAACGTGTAGTCCTCGACGAGGTAGCGCTTGCCGTCGTGCAGCGCGGCGAACGGCACGAGGTTGAGCGCGCCGTCGGGCGCGATCAGCACCTGCTTCGCGCCGGCGAGCGCGGGCACGATCGGGCGAAACGCGAGGTCGTAGAGAGCGCGCGCGCGCTCGGCCACGTGATCGTCGTCGGGCGAGCCCAGCGCCTTGCGAAACGTCGCGATCGCGTCGTCGATCGCGCGGACCGGGCCGAGGTCGACCACCACCGGCTCGCCGCGCGCGCCGAGCACGTAGGCCGCGTAGCGCCGCGGCAGCGGCGGCGGCTTCGGCACGTCGGGCGCGTGCCAGTCGCGCGGCTGGTAGCTCACGAGCTCGACGAGTCGGGCGTCGCGCGGGATCTTGGCCTGCACCGCCGGCACATCGACGGTCTGCGTGATCACCCTGTACTGCGCGCTCTTCTTGCCGAGCGCGACCTCGAGCTCGCGGATGCGATCCTCGAGCTCGGCGACCTGCTTGCCGTAGTCCGCGACGCCGGTCGGGCCCGCGACCGCGAGCTTCGCGAGCCGGCCGCGCGCGTCGGCGAGGTCGTCGAGCAGCTGCCGATCCTCGGGCGACAGCTTGCCGCGGATCGTCGCGAGGTTCGCGGCGGCCGCGTCGAGCGGGCGGCCCTTGCGGCGCAACAGCGTCGTCAGCGCGAGCCGCGTCGCCGCCGCGCTCTTCGGCGCGACCTGGACGTCGAACGCGATCGCGGTGTCGAGCTGGTTCGCCTGGTTCGCGAAGTAGGTCAGGTGATCGGCCTCGGTGCCGGTGCCCATCACGGTCGCGAGCTCGCGCTCGGCGATGTCGAGATCCTCGGCGAGCACGCGCTGCGCCTTGTCGAGCTCGTGCGCCGCGACGTAGATCGCGACGAGCCCGAGCTGCAGCCCCTGGCCGAGGATCGCGCCCTTGCCGCGCGTGCGATCGAGGTCGGCCTGTTCCTCGAGGTACAGCTCCTCGGCGTGCTTGTAGTGGCCGAGCTCGCGCTCGATGTCGCCCATCATCGAGTTCATGCCGCTGTGGTTCGTCTTCGACAGCCGGGCCATCTGATCCTTCGCCTTGCCGAACAGGTCGAGCGCCTCCTTCGGACGGCCCAGCGCGCGCCGCGCGCTCGCGAGCTGCGCGTACGACACGATCGACTCGTGCAGCTTCTCCTGCAGCGCGACCAGCCGGGTCAGCACGCGATCGGCGTTCGCGTAGTCGCCGGTCTCGTAGAGCATCCAGCCGGTCGTGAACAGGACGGGCGCGAGCTCGCGCGCGGCCGGGCCTTGCTCGCTCTCGACGCGCGCGATCTCGGCGTCGCCGATCTGGTGCGCCTGGTCGTAGTACGGCTTCGCGAGATCGTCGCGGCCGTGGATGTGGAAGATCGAGCCGATCCACTGCAAGCGCTGCAAGCGCTGCAGCGCCGGCGCCGACGCCAGGCTCGCGACGTTGCGATCGAACACCGCCTGCGCGCGCGGATACTGCGCGGTCTTCACGTAGAGCAGGCCGAGCTCGGTGATCGGGCCTTGCTCGGGGTGGCCGGCGGCGTCGGCGAGGTGCTGCGCCTGCTCGTATGCCTGCTGCGCGGCCGCGTCCTGCTGGCGCATGCCGAGGTACTGGCCGTAACCGACCAGCTCGTGCATGTAGCGCATGCTGGTCGCGCCGTCGCGCTTCTGCGTGAGCGCGAGCAGCCGCTGGAACGCGGCGTCGGCGTCGTCGCCGTTGAGCTCGTACGCGCCGATCAGGGCGCGCAGCCGGTCGCGCGCGTCGTCGGAGTCGGCGCCGTGGAGCTTGTCGGCTTGCGCGACCAGCTCCTGGTCGAGCTTGATCGCGCCGGCGTACTCGCCGGTGCGCACGAGCAGCGTCGCCCAGTCGATCTTGCTGCGGATCGTCTCGACGTGGTCGTCGCCGGCGAGCTTTCGGCGCGCCTCGTAGATGCGGCGCGCGAGCTTCGCGGCCGAGAACGGATCGGTCACCTCGATCGCGCGCATCTGCTTGACGAGCGGCGCGACGTCGTCGTCGGCGCGCGCGACGCCGGCGGCCGCGGCGACCACCGCGACGATCACGAGGATGCGGGCCACGCCGAGAGGCTACAGCGGATCGCAGAACGGCAGCGCCGGTTTCGCGATCAAATAGCCCTGCAAGAGGTCGCAGCCGAGCTCGACGAGCACGTGCTCCTCGGCCCGGGTCTCGATGCCTTCGGCGATGATCTTCGTGCCTTGCTCGCGGCACAGGTCGGTGATCGAGCGCGCGAGCCGCTGCTTCATCGGATGCTGGTCGATGTCGCGCACGAGCGACATGTCGAGCTTGACGAAGTCGCAGTCGAGCAGCGTGAACGTGCCCATGCGCGCGTGGCCGCCGCCGAGGTCGTCGATCGCGATGCGAAACCCGAGCTCGCGCAGCTCGGCGACGCGATACGGCAGATCGATCGCGCCGTCGAGCGACGTCCGCTCGGTGACCTCGAGCACGACGCGGCTCGCGACCTTCGACAGCGGCGCGAACGGCGACAGCAGCTGCTTGTCGAACAGGTCGAGCAGGTGGAGGTTCACGAACACGACGCCGCGCTCGGCCGGCGCCTCGGCGATCGTCTTCGCGACGTTCGCGCGCACCGCCCGTCCGACCTGCGGGATGCGCTCGAGCCGCTCGGCGGCGTCGAGGATCGCGCCGGGATGCGGCAGCGAGCGATCGGCCGAGCGCAGCAGCGCCTCGTAACCGAAGCGCGCGCGCGTCGTCGCGTGCACGATCGGCTGGAAGTGCATCGCGATCGCGGCGACGCAGCGATCGAGGCGCGCTTCGAGATCGACGAGCTCCTGGGTCGGATCGAACGCGGGGTTCGGCTCCGAGCCGCGCGCGAGGCGCGGCGGGTCCGGTGGTCGAGATGCCGGCGATGCCGGCCGCGCCACCGCCGCCTCCACCGCCTTCTCGATCGACCGTCGCTCCTCCGACACGATCTTCACTCTACAAACCGATCGGCCCGAGAGCCAACGGGTTTTCACGGCGCGTTACCCCACCGCTGACCGAGCGGCGGAGAGCATGTAGGGGAGGCTAGGCTACGCGAAGCGTCGAAGGTGCTCGCGAAACTCGGCCACCACGAACGACGCGGGATGACCATCGAGCTCGCCGGCGAGGAGATCGTCCACGACCGGAAGCTCGATCACGAGCCGGTAGAGCATCATGCAGGCGCGGGCAGAGAGCGGCACGAACCGCGCCTCGCCGGTGAGGACGACGTTCGATCCGTCCGGAGTGGACCACGTGATCGTGTAAGTGCTCGGGTCGTACGAATACTCGAGCGTGTAGCCGAGCGATCCGCGCTCGAGCTTGCGCGTGAACGCGACGCGGCGCGCGCGGCCATCGCCGCGGCGGTCGAGCACGTGCGCGTGCTGCAGCAGCGGCAACCAGCGGGGGATCTGTCCGGCGTCGGCGAACACCTCGTACGCCACACCAGCGCCGACCGTGAGGGTCGTCGACACCTCGCTCGCGAGCGGTGACGGGACGGGATATGCGGCGGCGGCGGTTGCCATGACACTTCTCCTTGGGGTTGCGATGCCTAACAGCAACCGGGATACCAGCCGGCGATCGCCGGCCGTTCACGTGGTTACGCGGAGTTGCCGCGGCGTGCGCCGTCTGCGGACCCGACCAGTCGAGTTGCCGCGGCGTTCTGGCTTTCCGCTAACGACTGTCTGCAGCTGTCTGACCTGCGCGATCCGCGCACGGGATCACGAGGCCGCGGTAGTCGGCGCGCGCACCCGGGATCGCGTCGCGCCAGCGCGAGTGCGCGGCCGGCTCGCCGTCGATCGTCGCGACGAGGAGCTCCCGGCGACGCCGGCGGAGCGCGAGCTGCGGCAGCCCGACCACGAGCGCGAGCGCGATCACGTCGTCGGCGAGCGCGGCGGTCGCGACGTGCTTCGCGCTCGGCTCGATCCACAGCGCGAGCGCGCCGTCGACCTGGACGATGCACGCGCCGGCGCGCTGCATCGGACGCGCGCTCGGATCGCGCAGCGCCGGCCAGGGCAGGGCGTTCCCCCACGCGCACGCGGGATCGAGCACGGACAGCAGGTCGACGCGCGGTGCCTGGCCGCGCCGCGGCGCGCGGAGGAGATCCACGGCGGCCGGCCACGCGAACTGCAGACCCTCGAGCCCGGCGACGAAGTGGCCGCGACGGACGGTGCCGGCGTCCTCCATCGCGCGCAAGACGTCGGCGGTGCGGCCGGTCGCGCGCGCGATGCCGCTGCGATCGAGCAGCGCGGTCGCCTGGGCGTGAGCGCGTGCGGTGTCGGTCGGATCGGGGCCGAGCGCGGTCACGAGCGACCACCGGCCGCCGAACGATGCAGATGGGTTCATGCGTCGCGTGCTCGGCGCGGAGAGCGAGCGCAGCGGCGCGAACGTGTCGTTGGTGACGAGCCCGGCCCAGACGAGATCCCACAGCGCGGCCACGACGTCAGCGCGCGACGAAGCGTCGCCCGCGGCCTGATCGAGGACACGGGGGGCACGGGGGCGGCGCGCGGCATCTTCGATCGCGACGAAGAACGACGCGCCGGCGCGCGCGAGGTGTTCGAGGATCGCGGCGTGCAGCGGCGACGCGGGCTCGGGCGGCACCGGATCGGGCGCGAGCGCGCGGGCGCGGGCACGCCGCACCAGGATCACGCGGCCGTCGCGCGCGAGCTTGCCGGCGCCGATCCAGGCCAGCTCGCCCGCGGCGCCGAGCTCGTCGAGCATGCGCGGGTGGTAGTCGACCACGCGGCCGGGCAGGACGCGCGCCTCGAGCTCCGCGAACGGCAGCGGCAGACCTTCGAGCCGCGCGATCGCGTCGCGCAGCGCGCCGATGCCGCGGCGCGGGCGATCGAGCCCGTGCCAGCGCGGCAGGAACGCCGCGAACGTCGCGTCCGCGACCGGCGCGACCTGCGCGCGTAGCTTCGCGAGCGTGCGGCGGCGGATCTGGCGCAGGACTTCGGGATCGCACCAGTCGATGCCGGTCGCTCCGGGGCGCAGCTCGCCGCGCACGAGCTGGCCGCGCGATGCGAGGAGCGCGAGCGCGGTCTCGACGCTCGCGATCGGCACGCCCCAGCGCGCGACGACCGCGGCGGCGGTGAACGGCCCGTGCGTGCGCGCGTAGCGCGGCACAAGATCGTGCGGGTCGGGCGCGCGGTAGCGCGGCTCGTCGTCGGCTGCGATCACGCGCGATTCACCGCCGAGCGTGAGCCGGCGCGCGCGGCCCGCCGCGACGAGCGCGTCGGCCGCGACTCGCGACCGCGCCGCGATCTCGAGGTCGGACAGATCGCCGAGCCGGCGCAGCAGATCGTGCAGCTCGTCGGCATCACGCGCGCGGCGATCCTCGGCGGTCGCCTGCAGCTCGGCCTCGACCTCCGCGATCACGTCGAGATCGAGCAGCTCGCGCAGCTCGCCGGTGCCGACCAGCTCGCGCAGCAGCTCGCGATCGAGCGTGAGCGCCTGGGCCTTGCGCTCGGCGACCGGCGCGTCGCCTTGATAGAGGTACGCCGCGACGTAGTCGAACACGAGCGAGCGCGCGAACGGCGACGCGGTATCCGTCCGCGTCGCCTCGATCGCGACCTCGCCGCGGCGGATCGCGGCGAGCAGGTCGAGCAGCGCGGGCAGGTCGAACACGTCGCGCAGGAGCTCGCGATAGGTCTCGAGCGTGATCGGAAAATCCGGGAAGCGCAGCGCGACACCCATCAGCTGCTGGGCGCGCAGCCGCTGCGCCCACAGCGGCGTGCGCTGGCCGGGCCGCCGACGCGGCAGCAGCAGCGCGCGCGCCGCGTTGTGGCGGAAGTGGCTCGCGAACAGGCTACCGCGCGCGAGCTCGTCGACCAGCTCGCGCTCGATCGAGTCCGGATCGGGTACGAGCTCGTCGTCGCCGGGTACGACGTCGGCGTCGGCAAACCGCAGCGCGATGCCGTCGTCGGTCCACAGCGGATGGACCGGGTAGCCGAGCCGCTGCTCGAGCCGGTGCGCGAGCACGAGCGCCCACGGCGCGTGGACGCGGCTGCCGAGCGGCGTCAGGATGCACGCGCGCTCGTCGCCGAGCTCGTCGCGGAACCGCTCGATCGCGATCGCGCGATCGGTCGGCAGCCCGCCGCGCGCGCGCTGCTCGGCGACGTACGCGATCAGGTTCTGCGCGGCGAACACGTCGAGCTTGTAGTCGCGCGCGAGCCACTCGGGCGCGTCGCCGCCTGCGATGCGCGCGTCGAGCTCGCGCGTGAACGCGCCGAGCGCGCGGCCGAGCTCGACCGGCCGGCCGGGGCCCTCGGCGCGCCAGAATGGCATCTTGCCGGGCTCGCCCGGTGCCGGCGAGACGATCACGCGGTCGCGCGTGATGTCCTCGATGCGCCAGGTCGACGCCCCGAGCAAGAACGTCTCGCCCTTGCGGCTCTCGGCCACCATCTCCTCGTCGAGCTCGCCCACCTTCGGGCCGCCTTCGCCGAGATTCACCGAGTACAGCCCGCGATCCGGAATCGTCCCGCCCGAGGTCACGGCGAGCAACGCGGCGCCGCGGCGCGCGGTCACGACATCGGCCTGGCGATCCCAGGTCAGCCGCGGCCGCAGATCCGCGAATTCGTCGGAGGGATAGCGGCCCGCGAGCATGTCGAGGACGCCGGTGAACGCCGCGCGCGGCAGCTCGCGATAGCTCGCGGCGCGGCGCACCACGCCTTCGAGCTCGCCGACGCGCCACGGCTCGACGCCGACCATCGCGACCAGCTGCTGCGCGAGCACGTCGAGCGCGCCTTCCGGCACGCGGATCGGCTCGACGTCGCCGGCCGCCATCCGGCGCGCCACCACCGCGGTCTCGAGCAGGTCGCCGCGAAACTTCGGATAGAGCCGGCCGCGGCTGGTGCCGCCGACCTGGTGGCCGGCGCGGCCGATGCGCTGCAGCCCGCGCGACACCGCGCCCGGCGACTCGATCTGCAGCACGAGATCGACCGCGCCCATGTCGATCCCGAGCTCGAGGGACGACGTCGCGACGATCGCGCGCAGCCGGCCGGCCTTGAGCGCCTCTTCGATCGCGAGCCGCTGCGGGCGCGCGACCGAGCCGTGGTGCGCGCGGACGAAGTCTTCGGTCATGCCGCGCGCGACCGCGAGCTCGGACAGCTGCTGCGCGACGCGCTCGGCGAGCCGCCGCGAGTTGACGAACACGATGGTCGAGCGGTGCGCCAGGATGTCGTCGAGCAGGCGCGGGTAGAGCAGCGGCCACAGTCCATCTCCTCCTCGGAAGACCTCGGCATCCTTCGCGGCCGTACCCGGATGGTCCATCTCGGCCGCCGGCACGACGATCTCGAGATCGAGCGCGGGCGGCGCGCTGGCGTCGACGATCTCGACCTCGCGGTCCCCGCCGAGATATCGAGCCACTTCCGTAAGTGGACGCTGGGTCGCCGATAGCCCGATGCGCTGCGGATCGCGGCCGGTCAGGTGCGCGAGCCGCTCGAGCGTGAGCGCGAGATGCATGCCGCGCTTGGTCGGCGCGAGCGCGTGGATCTCGTCGACGATCACGGTCTCGACCGCGCGCAGGCGTTCGCGCGAGCGCCCGGCGAGCACGAGATACAAGGACTCCGGGGTGGTCACGAGGATCTCGCCGGGCTGCTTGCGCTGGCGCTCGCGCTCCTTGGCCGGCGTGTCGCCGGTGCGGACGTCGATCGCGATCGGCAGCCCCATGCCGGCCAGCGGCGCGCGCAGGTTGCGCTCGACGTCGTACGCGAGTGCCTTGAGCGGCGAGATGTAGACGACGCGCGTGCCCGGCGCACCGGGTGTCGCCAGCCGATCCAACGCCCACAGGAACGCCGCGAGCGTCTTGCCGCTGCCGGTCGGCGCGAGCATGAGGGTGTGCCGGCCGCGCGCGATCGCGGCCCAGCCGCGGGCCTGGACCGGTGTCGCCGATGCGAACGCGCCGCGAAACCACGCGCGCGCGGGCTCGCCGAACGGCGCCAGCGGATCTTCCGACACCTGCGAGCTATAGCGCGTGCGGCGCGAACAGACCGTAGGCGAGCGCGAGCGCGCGCTCGAAAGGCGAGAGCCACCCGTCGATCGCGTCGCCGGTGGACGGCGGACGGAGCACGAGACCGCGATCGACGACCGGCGGCTCGGGCTCGATCACATCGCGCGGGTCCGGCGGCGGATCTGCGAGGACCACCACCGCGCGCGGCATCGGCTGGAGCTCGATCGGCCGCGGCGAGGTCGATCGGATCGTCGCCGCCAACGCGATCGCGACCAGCGCGAGATTACCCGCGACCGGCACGAGGACACGACGGTCGACCATGCGGGCCCAACCGGCGCGGACCTCGGCGTATTCCGCGGATACGGAGCGTCAGCCGGCGGGAATCGGCCCGTCCGCGGTGAGCTGCACGCGCTGGCCGGGGCGAAGCACCGTGTAGTCGCGGTACTGGAACGTGCCGGTCTGGCCGTCGTCGAACTGCACGGTCACCTCGGCGATGCGGCTCTCCGACGAACCCGAGCTGAGCAGCGCGCCGGTCGCACCGCCCGCGACCGCGCCGAACCAGTGACCCGTGACGAGCCCGCCGATCAAGCCGCCGGCCACGGCGCCGGCGGCGGGCTGACCTTGCACGCGCCTCGTCACCTCACGCACGGCGACCACGGTGCCGGTTTCTCCGTACGGCACGTCCGCGGTCTGGGTCGCGGTCGAATAGCTCGTAGTCGCGCAGGCCGCGAGCACCGCGGCGAGACACAGGAATTTCATGCAGACCCATGTCTGCACGTACCGTGCCCCGAGTTGACATAACACCGATTCTGCGACGCGACCCGGTAGTCACGCCCATGCTGGGGCATCGCACGAGCCGCCGGTCGCGGTCATTCCCGTCAGCGCGCGACGCGCTGGCCGAGCGACGAGATCTCGTCCTGGGTGAGCCCGCTCGATGCTTCGATCGTCACGGTCGCGGCCTTGCCGGTGCCGACCTCGACCGCCGTGACCTCGAGGATGCCGTCGGCGTCCATCGTGAAGCTGACCTCGACCTTGGTGCGGCCCTTCGGCGCGGGCGTGAGATCGCCGAGCGTGAACACGCCGAGCCGCCGGTTCTTCGACGCCCGCTCGTCCTCGCCCTGATGGATCTCGATCCGCACGAGGTCCTGGTTGTCCTCGGTGGTCGCGAGCGTCTTCTTCGCGCGCGTCGGGATGCTGGTATTGGCCTGGATCACGACCGACATCTTGTCGCCCGTGACCTTCACGCCGAGGTTGTGCGGTGTCACGTCGAGCAGCACGACCTCCTGGACCTCGCCGCCCATGATGCCGGAGTGGACGGCGGCGCCCATCGCGACGATCTCGTCGGGGTTCACGCCTTTGCTGCCGGGCTTGCCGAAGATGCGCTCGGCGCGCTCCTGCACGGCCGGCATGCGGCTCATGCCGCCGACGAGCAACACCTGATCGACGTCGGCCGGCGTGCAATGCGCGGCGGCGAGCGCCTTCGTGATCGGCTCCTCGAGCCGATCGAGCAAGTGCTTGCACGCGCGCTCGAGCTGGCCGCGCTCGAGCTCGCGCGCGAGGTGGATCGGGCCCTGCGGCCCCGCCGCGATGAACGGCAGGTTGATGTCGGTGCTCATCGCGCTCGACAGCTCGATCTTCGCCCGCTCGGCCGCCTCCTTCAGGCGCTGCAGCGCGACCGAATCGCCGCGCAGGTCGAGCGTGTTCTGCGCTTTGAACTCTTCCGCGAGGAGATCGATGATGACGCGGTCGAAGTCGTCGCCGCCGAGCGCGGTGTCGCCGTACGTCGATAGCACCTCGAACACGCCGTTCTCGATCGCGAGGATCGAGATATCGAACGTGCCGCCGCCGAGATCGAACACCGCGAGCCGCTGGTTGTGCTGGTGCTGGATGCCGTACGCGAGCGCGGCCGCGGTCGGCTCGTTCAGGATCTGCCGTACGGTCAGCCCGGCGATCTTGCCGGCATCCTTCGTGGCCTGGCGCTGGGCGTCGTCGAAGTACGCCGGCACGGTCACGACCGCTTCGGTCACGCGCTGGCCGAGGTAGTCCTCGGCGACGCGCTTCATCTTGGCCAGGACGTGCGCCGAGATCTCCTGCGGCGACCGCAGCGTGCCCGCGATGTCGACCCACGCGTCGCCGTTCTTCGCGGCGGCGAGCTTGTACGGCAGCCGCTTGGCCAGCGACTGCACCTCCGGGTCGGAGGCCTTGCGCCCGATCAGACGCTTGACGCCGAACACGGTGCGCTGCGGGTTCGTGACCATCTGGCGCTTGCTCGCGGCGCCGACCACGACCTCGCCGTCAGCGTTCCACGACACCATCGACGGCGTCGTCCGGCCGCCTTCCTGGTTGTGGATGACCGCGGGCTCGTGGCCCTCCAGCACCGCCACGCAGGAGTTGGTGGTGCCGAGATCGATCCCGATGACGCGGCCCATCGCTCGGTGAAACTATAGCTCAACGCTTGCGCTGGATCTCGGCGAGCGCGGTCCTGGCGTCGCGCAGATCGGGATCGAGCTGGAGCGCGCGTTGAAACTCGAGCGCGGCGTCTTCGGGCTTGTTCGCGGCCTGAGCCTCGCGTCCGCGCGCATAGCAGAGCAGCGCGCGATACGACTTCGACTGCGGGACGCGCGCGGCAAGGGCGTGCAGCGCCTGGCGCGCGGTCGACCAGTCGCGGCGCGCGAGCAGCGCCTTCGCGACCTCGAGCCCGGCTTGCTCGTCGAACGCGTCGGCGGGAAGGCGTGGCGCGGGCTCGGCCGCCGCCGGCGGCGAGCCGGGCCGCGTTTGCGGTGGCGTGCCAGGGCGCGCGAGCGGGATGCCGAGCGCCGGCGTCGGCGCGCGCGCGGCACGATCTTGCGGCGGCGTGCCGGGGCGAGCCGGGGGCGGCGAGCCTGCCCGGGTGACCGGGATCGAGCCCGTCCGCGCCGCCGGCGGCGCCTGCGTCCCGATCGCGCGCGGGAGCGGTCCGGTCGAGGTCCGCGACTGGACCGGCGCGGCCGGCTTGCCGGCGACCGGCATCGACTGCGAGCCCTCGGCCGCGATCGCCGGGATCGCGCCGCTCGGCGTGGAGCGGCCCGGCTTGGTCGACGCGCCCAGCGAGCGCATCAGCGTCTCGTGCGCGTTCTTGATCCCGAGGAACACCTCGGTCGACTGGCGCTGCACGTCGGCCGGGAGCCGGCCGAACCGTGCCGGATGGAACTGCTTGGTCAGCTCGAGAAACGCGGCGCGCACCTGCTCCGGCGTCGACAGCTCGGCGACGCCGAGCGCGGCGTGTGGCCCGCGCGAGATGCGCATGGCCATCTCCGCCAACGTCGCACGAGCCCGTACTTCTTCGTCCCCTGCCACGCCTCGATCATCTTAGCACGGGGGTCAGAATGCCTGCTGTTGCGGCATGGCCTGCGGCGGCGCGTTGGAGCTGTTCGATTTCGCGTCCTTCTCCTGTAGGTGAAGCTCCTTATCGCTCGGCGTGGGGTTCGATGTCTTGATCATCTTCGGGTGCTTCTGGGCTTTCGGAGGTGACCCGGCCGGCGACGGAAGGACGACGGTGTCG
Organism: Kofleriaceae bacterium; assembly: GCA_035500135.1. Lineage (GTDB taxonomy): Bacteria > Myxococcota_A > Polyangia > Haliangiales > Haliangiaceae > JABFXX01. Next base: position 56,363 of record DATJXL010000089.1, on the reverse strand, counting down.
GTCGGCGCATCGGCGCGCGCCACCGGCGCCTCGTCGACGCGGCGCGCGTGAACGACGCAGTGGCCGTCGGCGAGATCGAGCTCGACGACCTCGCGGCGCAGCACGAGCGCGTCCTTTGCGGGGTCGTAGCGGTACTCGACGTGCACGGGCACGTGGCACGACGGCTCGTCGGGCGCGCGCGGATCGACGACCTCGTCGTCGGTCGCGAACGCGACGCCGGTCTCGACCGGCGCGAACCGATAGTGGCGATAGAACGCGCGCGGGCCGGCGACCGCGTCGAGCTTGAACACGTCGACGTGGTCGTCGCCGCGCTCGAACGCGCGCAGCTGGCCGTCGGGCAACCGCCACACGCCCTCGAAGCGGCTCACCGTCTCGAGCCGGAGCCCGACCGCGATCGCGTCGTCGCCGGCGATGAACGTGCGGCGCGCCGCCAGGTAACCGGGCTTGCGGGCGACGAGCTCGATCGTGTCGCCGCGGTGGGGGTTGATCGTCGCGGGCGCCTGCCCCGCCGGCTTGCCGTCGATCGTCAGGTCGGCGCCGTCGGGCAACGTGCTGATCGCGATCGACAGCGTGCCGACGCCGACCTCGGGTGCACGCGGCGCGTCGTCGCCGCGCCGGATCGCGAGCACGGTGACGACGCCGACGGCGAGCACGCCGGCGCCGGCGGCTGCCGGCAACCACGGCCGCTTCACGGCCACCGTGCGCCGCTCGGCGAGCGCCTCGCGCAGCGCCGCGACCAGCTCGCGCGCGGTGGCGAACCGCGCGGCCGGATCCTTCGCGAGCGCGCGGTTCAGCACGTCGTCGACGCTCGCCGGCAACGCGCGGCCGCGCGCCGACAGCGCCGGCACCGGCGCGCGAAAGTGCTGCTCCATCATCGCCGGCACGCTCGCGGCCTGGAACGGCGGCGCACCGGCGAGCAGCTCGAACGCGATCACGCCGAGCGCATAGCGATCCGATGCCGCGCACGCGCCGTCGACGCTCCACTGTTCAGGCGCCATGTAGCCGGGCGTGCCGAGCCACGTGCCCTGCCCGGTCAGCGTCTTCGGCAGCACCTGGCCCTCGCCCGCCGCCGCGACGAGCTTCGCGAGCCCGAAGTCGAGCACGAGCACGCGCGGATGCTCGCCCGCGAGCATGATGTTTTCGGGCTTGAGATCGCGGTGGATCACGCCGCGCGCGTGCGCGGCGTCGAGCGCGTCCGCGATCGGCTCGAGGATCGCGAGCGCGCGGTCGGCCGCGAGCGGGCCCTCGCCGACGACCTCGCGCAGCGTGCGGCCTTCGATCAGCTCCATCGCGAGGTACAGGCGGCCGTCGTCGGTCTTGCCGAACGCGAACACGTCGATGACGTTCGGGTGATCGATCTGGCTCGCCGCGCGCGCCTCGCGCACGAAGCGCTCGGCCGAGTCCGAGGCCGAGCCGGCGTCGCGGCGCAGCACCTTGATCGCGACCTTCTTGCCGATCACCGGATGGTGGCCGGCGTAGACCTCGCCCATCGCCCCCGCGCCGAGGAAGCGATCGACGACGTACTCGCCCGCGGTGTGGCCGGGCTCGAGCTGGTCGCGCCGCGGGTCGGACGCGAGCAAGGTCGGGCCGTGCGCGAGCGGGCTGTCCACCATCCGGCTCATCCTAACGATCGACACGACGCGGCGTCGCGCCATTGCAGACCCGAGTGGTCCAGGACGGTCTCGACTCCCATTAAGACCCCCACAAGCAAACGCACGAGATGGCGAGCTGAGTCCCAAGCCAGCAGACGTGCACTTCGTGATCGTTAAGCATGCATTTTCACAGGCTGGCATCGCCGTTGAACTAGGTTCCGGCATGACGAACAACCGGCTCCACAGCATCGCCACCCGCCAGCGCATCAACCGGATCCGCGACCTCGCGTTCGCCGCGGTCCTCCTGTTCGCCGGCGCGATCGAGGCGAAGTCGATCTCGATCGCGGCACACGCGGACCACGTCCAGCTCGCGCAGCGCTGAGCGTTCCGGCTTGCGCGGCGGGTGGCGTCGCCTCTAATATCCCGGACGCATGTCCGCGATAACGCCTGCAACGGTCGAGCCCCGCCACGCCCCACGCCGGCTCGTCGTGCATCGCGAGGCGATGGTGATCGAGGGCCACGCGCTCGCGGACGTCGAGCTCGCCGGCTACGCGCTCGGGCCCGAGCTCGGTACCGCACCGATCGTCGTCGTGGTCGGCGGCATCACGGCGTCGCCGTTTCCGTTCGGCGATGGCGACGGCCACGAGGCGTGGTGGCCGGCACTCGACGGGCCCGACCGCATCGACCCGGCGCACACGACCGTGCTCGTGCCGTGCTGGCCGGGCAACGGGTCGACGTGGCGCGACTTCGATGATCCCGGCATCGCGCTGCCGCCGCTGTCGGCGGCCGGGCTCGCGGACCTGGTCGCGGCCTGGCTCGACGGCATCGGCGTCCGGGCGGCCGTCACCTACGTCGGCGCGAGCCTGGGCGGGCTCGTCGGCGTCGCGCTCGCGGTGCGCCATCCCGAGCGGGTCGCGCGGCTGGTCACGATCTCGGCCGGGTTGCGTCCGGACGGCTGGGGCACCGCGACGCGCCACCTGCAGCGCGAGCTCGTGCGCGACGCGCAACGCGCCGGCGAGGTCGCGACCGGCATGGTGCGCGCGCGCCAGCTCGGCATGCTGACGTATCGCGGGCGCGACGAGCTCGACACCCGGTTCGGCGTGCTCGGACCAGAGCTCGCGCAGCCGCCGGTCGCGGCGTACCTCGATCATCACGGCCGGCGGTTCGCCGAGCGGTTCCCGGTGCGCACGTTCCTGTTGCTCAGCGAGGCGATCGATCGCTGCCAGATCGGCGACCGCCGCGCCCTCGCGAGGGTGACCGCCGACGTGATCGTCGTCGGCGTACCCGGGGATCTCCTGTTCCCGTTCGCGCTCCAGCACGAGCTGTATCGCGAGCTGCAGGCGGCGGGCGCGAGCGCGTCGCTGTGGAAGCTCGACAGCGAGTTCGGCCACGACGCGTTTCTCGCCGATCAAGATCGGCTCGCGGAGCTGCTCGCCGACGCGGGCTGCTTTGCCGCGCAACCGGCGCGCGCGCGCTGGCAAGGCGTCGGGGTGCGACCGCTGCGCGAGATCCGCATCGGCATGATCGGCTGCGGCACGGTCGGCCGCGGCGTGCTCGAGCTGCTCGCGCGCCAGGAGGCCGCGCTCGCCGAGCGCTACGGCGTGCGGTTTCGCGTCACCAAGCTGGCGGTCCGCGATCCGGACAAACCGCGCGGCGAGCTCGCGGCGCAGCTGCCACGCACGACGCGCGCGGACGAGCTGGTCGCCGACGCCGATGTCGACGTGATCGTCGAGGTCGCCGGCGGCGATGCGGTCGAGCCCGCGCTGCGCGCCGCGCTCGCGGCCGGCAAGCCGGTCGTGACCGCGAACAAGGCGCTGCTCGCGCGCCGGCTCGACGCGCTCGCCGTGCTCGCGCAGCGGACCGAGACGCCGCTCCTGTGCGAAGCCGCGGCCGCCGCCGCGATCCCGATCATCCGCCATCTGTCGCATCGTGCCGACGAGGTCGAGACGCTGGAGGCAATCGTCAACGGCACGTGCAACTACGTGCTGACGCGGCTCGAGCAGGACGAGTGGCCGATCGCGCGCGCGATCGCCGAGGCGCAGCAGCTCGGGCTGGCCGAAGCCGACCCGTCGGCGGATCTCGAAGGTCGCGACGCCGCCGCCAAGCTATCGATCCTCGCGTATCGCGCATTCGGCGTGTGGATCGCGCCTACCACGCTCGCGATTCGCGGCATTCGCGAGCTGGAGCCAGCCGACTGCGATCTCGCGGAGGCCATGGGCTTCCGGATCCGGTCGATCGCCCGAGCCGCGCGCACCGGCGCCGGCCTCGTCGCCGCCGTCGAGCCCGTGCTGCTCCCGGACTGGCACCTGCTCGCGTCGGTCGAGGAGGAATACAACGCGGTGTACATGCGCACCACGTCGTCGGGTGATCTGTCGCTGTTCGGCAAGGGCGCCGGCGCGCTGCCGACCGCGAGCGCCGTGCTCGGCGACCTGATCGATCTCGCGCAGGACAACTCGGTGCGCTGGCCGGTGCCGCGCACGGCCGCGCTCGCGCCGCAGCCGGCGCGCCGCCATTACCTGCGCGTGTCGGCCGAGCCGCACGTCGGCGTGCCGCGCCGGATCGACAGCCTCGTCCGGCGCGCGGGGTTGGTCGTGCAGAGCTTGGCGAGCCGCGGAGCGTCGGAGCTCGCGCATCATGCCCTCCTGATCTCGGCGAGCGATGACGCGCAGATCGCGACGGTCGCCGCGCAGGTCGCCGAGCTCGGGCGCGTCGCGCACGTCTTGTGGCTCGGAGTGGTCGAATGACGGGCAAGCCGAGCCTGGCGACCGCGAGCGCCGCGACGCGCGCGCTCCACGAGCCGATCGATGCCAACGCGCCGTATCTGCACCCCGAGCGGCGCTCGATCCAGCGCGACCTCGGCTCGTCGGCCGAGGGCATCGCGTGGCAGGAAGCGAAGGCCGCGTTCACGCTGCGCGGCGACGGAGCGTGGTCCGAGCTGCCGCACCTGTACGCGCGCTACGGCACGCCCGGCACGGCCGAGCTGATCGCGGCGCTGCGCGGGCTCGAGCAGGCCAGGTGCGCGATCGTCGCCGATTGCGGCATGCAAGCGGTCGCGCTCGTCGCCGACTGCGCGATTGCGGCCGGCGCGCACGTCGTCGCGATGCGCCAGGTCTACAACAAGACGCGCGCGTTCTTCGAAGCGACGTGCAAGCGAGTCGGCGCCACGCTCGCGCTCGTCGACGATGGCGATCACGCGGCGCTCGCCGCCGCGCTGCGCGCCGACACGCGCCTGGTGTTCGCCGAGACGTTCACGAACCCGCTCGGGCGCGCGCAGGACGTGCCCGCGCTCGCCGCGCTCGTGCATCGCGCGCCGGGCGCGCGGCTCGTGATCGACTCGACGATCGCGACGCCGTGGGGCGTGCGCGCGCCGCTGCTCGCGACCGGCGCCGACGTCGTCGTCGGCTCGCTCACCAAGGCGCTCGGCGGTCAGGACGCCGCGCTCGGCGGCTACATCGCGACCAACGACGCCGCGTTCGCGAACCAGATCATGGATCTCGTCGCGATGCGCGGCGGGATCCTCGACGACGATCGCGCGCGCCGCGTCGCCGCGAACCTGCCGCGCGCGCGCGAGGCCCACGCTCGGCGCTGCGCGACCGCCGCGCGCGTCGCCGGGTGGCTCGGCGAGCATCCGCGCGTCGAGCGCGTGTTTCACCCGAGCCGGCCGGATCATCCCGATGCCGCGGTGATCGCGCGCGACTACGTGCGCACGGGCTCGTTGCTGGCGTTCCGCGTGCGCGACGCCGACGAGGCCGCGCACCGCGTGCTCGCCGATCGCCTCGCGTCGTGCGGCATCGTGCGCTACGCGCTGTCGTTCGACGGCCTGGTCACCAAGGTCAACCACCACCGCACGGTCAGCGAGTACTTCACGCCGGCCGAGACCGTCGCGCGCCTCGGGATCGATCGCCTGATCCGGCTCGGCATCGGCCTCGAAGAAGCCGACGATCTGATCGCGTGCCTGGCGTGGACGCTCGAACCGTGATGCGCTGAGGTTACCTCATCGTGTCCGGTTGAATGTCCGCCGTACACGCGCGTCTACCGCGCGCCGCCGTCATGAAGGGTTGACCGCATGCGCATCGAATTCGCGCTCGCCATCGGCGCGAGCGTCCTGGCCGCCTGCGCCACCGCGCAGGACGAGCCGATCGCCGTCCGGCTGCCCGCCGCACTCGGCGGCGGCCAGGCCATGACCGTGCACGCCGCCGCGACCGGATCACCCGTGCATCACGGCACGGGCGCGATGCTTCCACCGACCACCGGATCGGACACCGAGCCGGTGCTGTCGGTGCCGTCGAGCGTCGATCTGTCGAGTGAAGCGCCGCCACCGGGAGATCAAGGCGACACCGGCTCGTGCACGACGTGGTCGAGCGCGCACAGCGCGCTCGGCTGGTGGGCGAACCACGACGGCTATACCGGCGCGACGTTCGCGCCGATGTTCCTGTACTCGCAGATCGTGGCAGGTAACTGCGACAACGGATCGTACGTCGAGCACGTGCTCGGCATGATGAAGAGCCACGGCGTCGACACGCAGACCGATTACGAGCCGATGCAGTTCGATCTCGATTGCGCGACGCAGCCGACGAGCGCGCAGAAGTCGAATGCCGGGCGGTTCAAGATCACCGGCTACAAGCAGAGCAACCTGTCGGGCGGCGTCCAGAAAGCGATCGAGGCCACGCTCGCGGCGGGCCGGCCCGCGATCCTGTCGATCCAGGTCTATCCCGAGTTCGACGGCGCGACGTCGTCGAGCTACCTCGTCGGCCCGCCCAGCGACGGCGAGTCGTCGCGCGGCGGCCACGCGATCGCGGCGTTCGCGTACGACGAGAACGGCGTGTGGATCTTGAACTCGTGGGGCACCGGCTGGGGCAACGGCGGCTGGGCCGAGCTGAGCTGGGAGTTCGTCAACGGGAATTTCGGCGGCCAGGCGAACGTCGGCGACGTCGCGTCGATCACCGGCATCGCGTTCGACGCCTCCGACGCGAACGCCTCGTGCCCGCTGTGGGCGTTCGAGGCGCAGTGCCAGGCCAACCCGAGCTACATGCTGTCGAGCTGCAGCCTGTCATGTGCGAACCCGAGCCCGACGTTCGCGTCGCCGGCGGAGTGGTTTCACATCCAGAACGTCGCGCTCGGCGGAAGCTACTCGCTCGACACCGGCGTGATCGCCGCGACCGGCAACTACAGCGGCCAATGGTGGGAGCTGAGCCCGCTCGGCGGCGGATACTACCGGCTGACGAACAGCTACCAGGGCGAAGGCATGGCGTTCGACACGTGGACGATGGCGCAGACCGGGAACTACAGCGGCCAGTACTGGCTGCTCGAACCGATCACGGACGGCGTCTACCGGCTGACGAACGAGTACCTCGGCCAGGGCACGTCGCTCGCCGTGAACACGCACACGCTCGCGATCGAATCCGATCCGACCGCCGATGATCCGACGCAGTACTGGGAGATCTTCGAGGCGAACTAGCCTAGAGCAAGCGCCCCAGCCGCGGATTCGACCTCCGACGCCACAGGAAGCCGTCGAGGATGTAGTGCGTGAGCTGCGGCACCGCGAGCAGCGGTGCCAGCAACACGGCGCCGCGGTCGAGGTCGAAGCTGCCGCCGAACAGCCACGCGCGCTCGTGCCAGGCCGCGTGATCCCACACGAGCTCTTCGAGGTACGCGACGAGCCAGAGGGTCGCGAGGAACACGAGCACGCCGCGCCGCACGAGCCGGGCCGCGAGGCCGTGCGCCGATTCGCGCTCGCGCGCCGCGGCGCGTGCGTACAGGTAGACGAGCACCATGTACGGGATGCCGTGCACGAACACGTTCGACACCGTGAACGCGTAGTCGGAGTTGGTCGCGACGATGCCGACGTACCAGCACGCGACGGTCGCGGCGACCACGACGTGCTTGCCCCACGCGACCGGGCGCTCGAAGCACGCGCGCACGACATACGACCCGACCAGCGCGACATAGATCGTCCGCGCCGGCGCGATCACGCACGCCGGCAGGCCGGGGACGAAGTCGCCGTCGCGCATCCACGAGAACGCGCGCGGCAGCGACGCGTGCCACCAGATCAGCGGGTACAGCGTCGCCGCGTAGATCGTCGCGCCGTCGAGCCAGCGCCCGAGCACGTCGCGCTGGCCGGTGCGCGCGCGATACATCATCACCCAGCCGTATTGCTGGCGGATGAAGTGAAACACCGCGACGTAGGCGATCGCGCGCCAGAACGCGGCCTCGCCGAGCGCGTACAGCGCGATCCCGCTCGCGAACGCGACGATCGGCGCGCCGACGTAGAGCGCGGGCCGGCGGCGCAGCTCGGCCGGATCGAGGTAGACGACGAACGCGGTCGACCACACGTGCGCGACGTCGACGAGCAAGACGCCCGTGATCCACGACCACTCCGGCGCGTCGCCGCGGCCGTGCACGCCGAGCGCGGGGCCGAGCGCGACCAGCGCGAGCGCCACGATCGCGGTGCCGCCGAACACGGCGAGATCGATCGGCGCCGAGAACAGCCAGCGCTTCATGCCGTCAGCGCCTCCGCGACCTCGCGCGCCGCGCGCAGGCCGTGATCGAACGCCTCCTCGAACAGCGCGAGCCCGCTCAGATCGGTGTGCGCGAAGTGGACGCGGCCGATCGGCACGGTCGGATCGGCGCCGAACATCGCGCCGACGCGCGGTCGGATCATGCCGTGACCCCAGAACGCGACCTCGATGCGCTCGACGTGCTCGCGCACGTCGGGGTGCGCGCGCTCGAGATCGGCGAGCACGACCTCGGCCCATTCGTCGTAGCCGGCGCCGGCGAGCTTGCGGCGCACGGCGGCGGCATCGTCGTCGGCGAACGCGTAGTACCACGTCCACACGGTCGGGCCGCGATCGCGCCCGCGCTGGTGGGTCGCGCACACGTAGCCGAGGCTCGGGCTGTCGCGAAATACGTTGTCCCAGGCCGGCGGCGCCCCGCGGCCGCGCTCGATCGGGCGCGCGCGCAGGTGCACGTTCGCGACCGTCCACGCGCCGTAATCGCCGTGGCTCTGCCCTCGCCGGCCGCGGATCACGCGATTCGCCACGAACCGCGGCACGCACGAGATGATCGCGTCGCATTCCAAGCCGATCCATCCGGCGTCGCCGACCGCGATCATTCGACCGGTGACCTCGTCGATGTCGACCACCGCGAGCCCGCGCTCGATCGTCGCGCCGCGCGCGAGCTCGCGCACGAGCGACGCGTTGCCGTCGGGCCAGGTCACGACGGTCTGCGCGGCCGCGCCGGGCGCGCGCTGGCGCGCCGCGAAGTAGAAGATGCCGGCCCACGCGCTGGTCTGCGCCGCGGTCAGCGCGTAGTCGTCGCGGCACGCGTAGTCGGCGAGCCAGCGCAGGCGCGGCGACACCAGGCCGTGCGCGTCGAGCCAGTGCGCGAACGAATACGTATCGAGCACGGCCAGCTCGGGCGCAGGGCTCGCCGTACTGCGCGGGATCGCGAACGCACGCCGGCCTTGCTCGTCGCGCCAGCCCGCCCAGCGATCGATCTCGGCGCGAAACGCCGCGAGCTGCCGGCGATCATCCGGGCTCGCACCGGCGTCGAGGTACAGGCCCTCCCACCAGCGCCCCTGCCACCACACGCGCTCCTCGGGCTCGCGGCAGCGCAGCGCCTCGTCGACGATCGGCGAGCCATCGGCGGCGTGACCTTCGATCGCGCCCATCTCCGCGAGCAGCGCCGCGAGATCGTCGTCGCGCTGCGGCGCGACGATGTAGTGCGCGCCCCACGGATACGGCGTCACGCTCGACTCGCCGCCGCGCGCGGTGCCGCCGAAGACGTCGTCGAGCTCCACGATCACGACGTCGGTCACGCCGCGCCGGCGCAGCTCCCACGCCGCCGACAGCCCGGCGACACCGCCGCCCACGATCGCGACCTTCACGCGCCGCCACCTCGGCACGGCCGGTACGGCGCGCGCGTCGCGCACCGCCGCGTGACCGCGCCGCATGCCGGTCTCGACGAGCGCGCCGGGCGGGATGCGCGCCGGTCCGCGCCGCGCGCACGCGTACGCGAGCGGCGCGCCGAGCAGCATCGCCGTGAACTCGCGGCGGCTTATTCCCATCGCCGCCACTCGCGCTCGTAGTACCGCACCAGCGCTTGGTTATCGAGCTGGTTGATCTCGACCGGCACCTCGGTCGTGTCGGCGGGCATCTCGAACATCGCGGCGAGCGCGGCCTCGTTCAGGTAGCGCAGCGGCAGCGCCGGCACCGCGCGCGGCGGATCGAACGGCTCGCGGCGCGCGAGCGCGTAGCCCCACACGCCGAACGACGGCACGGTGACCTGATACGGCCGCACCGCGAACCCGGCGGCGCGCATCGTCTCGACGATGCACCAGTACGAGCGCCGGGCGAACAGCGGCGACGTCGCCTGCACGCTGACCGCGCCACCCGGTGCGATGCGCGCGAGCAGGCGGCGATAGAACAGGCGCGTGTACAGCTTGCCGAGCTGGAACGTGTTCGGATCGGGGAAGTCGACGATCGCGACATCCCATTGCCCGGGATGGTCGTCGAGCCAGACCATCGCGTCGTCGTTGATCACGGTGACGCGCGGGTCGTCGAACGAGTGATGGTTGAGCTCGGCGAGCGCCGGGAACTTCTTCGACAGCGACGTCATCGCCGGATCGAGATCGACGAGCGTCACCTGCTCGACCGACGCGTGCGCGAGCACCTCGCGCAGCGCGAGCCCGTCGCCGCCGCCGAGGATCAAGACGCGCTTCGGCGCGCCGCCGGCCGCGCTGATCGCCGGGTGCACGAGCGCCTCGTGATAGCGGTACTCGTCGGCCGACGAGAACTGGAGATTTCCATTCAGGAACAGCTGGAAGCCGGCGCGGCCGCGCGTGACGACGATGCGCTGATACGGCGTGGTCTCGGTGAACACGATCGGATCGGCGTACATCTCGTCCTCGGCCCAGGTCGTGAACCGATCCGCGAACGCGAGCGCGACGAGCATCGCGACCAGCACGACGATCGCGCGCACGCGCACGCCGAACGCGCGCGGGCCGAGCCGCGAGCCGAGCAGCCACGTGCCCCACAGCGCGACCGCCGCGTTCGCGACGCCGGCGACGAGCGAGCTGCGGACGAGGCCGAGCTTCGGCACGAGCACGAGCGGGAACATCAGCGCCGCCGCGAGCGCGCCGATGTAATCGAACGTGAGCACGCGCGACACCAGGTCCTTGAGCTCCATCTGACCTTCGAGCAGGCGCATCAGGATCGGCAGCTCGAGCCCGACGAGCACGCCGATCGCGGCGACGAACCCGAGCAGCACGATCTGGAAGTGCACGACCGTGCCGAACGACAGGAACAACACCGGCGCGGACAGCCCGCCGACGATCGCGACCGCGAGCTCGATCTCGACGAACCGGCGCGCGAGATCGCCGTCGAGCTTGCGCGACAGCCACGCACCGGCGCCCATCGCCGACAGGTAGAGCCCGATCACGAGCGAGAACTGCGTGACCGAATCGCCGAGCAAGTAGCTGCCCAGCGTGCCGGCGAGCAGCTCGTAGACGAGGCCGCAGATCGCGACGACGAACACGTTGGCGTACAACGCGCCCGCCGCGATCGGCGGCCCCGAGCTACTGCCCGGAGATGGCTGCGGAGATGATGAGGCTGACACCGATGATCACCCCGGCCATGATGATCGCGAGCGCCGTGTTCTGATCTTCCTCGATCTCTTTCTTGACCGAGAATGGCGCGAGCTTTGTCATGAGCCAGAACGCGATTCCGAACACCGCGAGACCGATGCCGGCGAACACCGCCGACGAGACGGCCGCGTCTCCCATGTTGTCGAGCTTCATCTATTTGCCTCCGTGATAGCCGGTGTGCCAGAAGTGATACGAGCGGTAGCCGCCGGGCGAGGTCCGCACGCTGGCGGGGACCTCGTCGTGCTGCGGCTCCCACAGCTCGCGCTGCGTGTACGCCATCGCGCCGTAGCCGCCGCACGCGATCGCGGTGAACACGATCGCCGCGATCACGCGCGCCGAGCGGCCGGGACGCGGCACCGGCGGATGATCGGGTGGACGCGCGGCGGGCTCAGTCATTGCTGCTGCTCCGCGCGACCAGCTTGAACAGGCCCCAGATCACGAACGCGATACCACCGGCGATCGCGACCACGATCGTGAACGACGTGACCGGCGGCTTGCCGCGGGTGCTGTTCTCCCAGCGCCGCTTCTCGATCGACCACGCGTGCAGCCCGAGCAACAGCCATGGGATGCCGAGCACGCCGAGGAACAGGATCAGGTAGGTCCCGCGAAACACGCCCTGATGGATCGCCATCGCGAGGCTGGTCTCGCCGTGTCCGCCGTGCTGCGCCTCGACGCGCAGGATGTACGTGCCGCCGGTCGGCGGGCCGACCACGGTGGTGGACCGGTGCGAGCCCTCGCTCCACGCCTCGCCGTCGTCGATGCCGTGGTAGTACTCGAGGTCGCTCTCGACCTCGACGACATCGCCCGTGTCCTGGTTGACGAGATCGGCCGCGGCGTAGACCCAGTCGTTGTCGACCGGCGAGCTCAGCTCGACCTCGACGTTGTGGCCGGAGTCGAGCTGGAACGGATCGGAGAAGAACACGTTGGGAGCCTCCAGCTCGCCGCTGCCGCTGCCGCTACTGCTGCCGCTTCCGCTGCCGGCGACGGTGCTGCTGCCGCTGCCACTGGCGCTGCCGAGCTCGCACTTGGTGCGCGCGAGGATCTGCTTCACCGAATCCACGCCTGCCTGGCAGACCACAGCGTCGCTCGAATCGAGCGGAAACGCCGACACCAGCGAGTCACGCGACTCCTTCGGGATCTCCTCGCAGCTCAGCAGGCTGTGCACGGCGACGCGATACTGCGCGCACGCGTCGCCACTTCCAGGCGTGCCGACATCCGCGATCGGCTGGGTCTGCGCGACCGGCGCGGCCGAGCCAGCGTGCACTTCCATCGCGTGCTCGTAGACCAGGTGATCGGGCGCGACCGTCGCGGCGACGATCCCGATCGCGAGCATCACGCCCACGCCGCCGGCCATCCACCGCGCCGCGCGCTCGCTGCGATCGACCTGGTTCGGCGCGACGCCGATCGTCGGTCCGATCGGCAGGTTCTTGTCGCCGAACGCGTGCTGGACGTCGTGGATCGTCATGTACGTGCCGAGCGACCACGTCGTCTCGCTCCGCGTCGTCTCCGACGACAGCATCGCGGGCGGCGCGATGAAATCCTCGCTGTCGACCGTCTCGCCGACCTCGACCTGCCAGTAGAACTCGCCGAGGACCTGATCGACGCGCAGCGGCGCACCCGTGAAGCGCGTGAACTTCACGCCGTCGTAGCGGCAGCCCGTGACGCCGGCCTCGACCGCACCGACCGCGACCGGCTGGACGTAGCTCCAGTGGCCGTCCGAGCACACGAGCCAGCGAAAGCCGACGGCGGGCGCGTACAAGAGATACTCCTCGAACGGGTACCACGCGCCGTCGACGTGCGCGCTGCGCTGCACGAAGCCGATCACGGTCAGCTCGCCTTCGGGCAGCTTGCCGACGCTGCCGAGCGGGATCGACGGCGACGCCTTGTGCGGGAGCCCGCCGAGCACGCGCAGGTTGCCGTCGAGCGCGATCAGGTGATTGCACGACGTGCACGCGTAGCGTTGCGCGTCGCCCGGTGCGTGTAGCTCGATCGGCGCGTTGCAGTTCGGGCACGCGAGGCGCTGGCTCGCGATCTTCGCGTCGCGCGACGGGCCGTGCTCGCCGCCGCGGATGCCGAGCTCGTCGAGCGTGACCTGCTGGCCGACGTACAGCGCCGGTGCGTCGCCGGTGTCGCCGTAGTCGATCGTCGCGAACGTGCCGGCGCCGTCGTCGAGATCGACGAACCGGAAGCTGCCGTCGGGCACGAGCTTGTACGGCAGCTCGCCGGTCGCCGCGACGTACGCCGCCCCCGCGTGCTCGGAGACCGTGAACCGACGCGACACGCCGTGCACCGGCAGCTCGATCGCCTGGCCCGGGGCGAGCGACTCGAACGGCGGCAGCGCCGCGGCCGGCTCCTCGAACGTCAGGTAGTAGCGGCCCTGCGCCTCGGCGAGCCAGCCCCACTTGCCGCCGTCCAGCTTCGCGTACCACTCCTGCCACAGCCCGCCCGAGCCGTGGCGGATCTGCGCCATGCCGACGAGCAGGAAGCCGGCGCTACCGAGATGGCCGTCCGCGAAGAGCGCGAGCGGCGAGTCCATCGGGACCAGATCCGCGACCTGGCCGAGCGAGTCGACGCCGCGATCGGTGCGCAGCACGGCGCACCGGCAGTGGTCGCACACGCGCACGAACGAGTCGTCGTAGCGAAACTCGACCTCGGCGCCGCAGTTCGGGCAGCTCGTCTTCACGCGATCACTCCGCGCGCGAGCTCGCGCACGATCACGTCGCGCGCCCCGAGCGCGTCGCCGCACAGCGCGCGCCACGCGGCGGGCTCGCGCGGCGCGCAGCAGTAGGCGTCGAGCGTCGCGGTGCCGGCTTCCGGAAACGTGTGGATCGACAGGTGCGACTCGGCGAGCAAGTACAGCGCGGTCACGCCGCCCTCGCCGCCGAACACGTGCACCGCGCGCGACACGACGTGCAGCTGCATGTCGGCGACGATGCGCTCGAGCAGCGCGACCACGGCGTCGCGATCGCGCAGCCGGGCCGGCGCGCAGCCATGCGCGTCGATCAACCACTCGATGCCCCCATGCATCGAGCGGCAGCTTACCCCAGCTACTGCCCGAGCACGCCGTTGATGCGCACCATCACTCCGCGGTCCTCGACCGAGCTCGCGCGGATCGCGAGCTCGATCGATCCCCACGACAAGGCCTGATAGCGCACGCCGAAGCCACCGAGCCACGCCGCCTGCACCGGCGCGGTCATCGAGCCGGGCGCGTGCAGCTCGGGCAACCACGTCACGTCGAGCATCATCGTGGTCTTCGGATACTGCGCGGGCACGAGCTCGATCGCGCCGATCGGCCGCACGGTGAAGCCGAGCCGCGAGCCATCGTCCGCGGTCGCGTCGAGCGCGATCGCGCCGGCGTGCAGGCGCCACGAGCCGAATCCGGTGCCGAGCGTGCGGCTCGCCACCACGTACGCCTCGCCGACGCGACGCGTGCCGGGCAACGACTCCTGCACGCCGAACACGAGCGCCGGCTGGCCGTCGAACCACTCGTCCTGGCGCGCGCCGACGCGGAACGTGGCGCGCGCCTGGTAGAGCCGCGACTTGCACGCCACGCTGTCGCACTGGTCGACGTCGCCGTCGCCGCCGAGCTCGACCTCGGCGATCCCGCCGAGGCCATAGCCGACGACGATCGACGATGTGCCGTGCTGGTCGAGCGACGCGCTGCCGATCGCCGTGCCGGCGGCCGGCAGCCACGCGGTCGGCGCCGTGACCACGTGGTCGACGGTTGGAGGGTCGGCGGCAGCCGCCCGCGCGGCCAACGCGATCCATATGATCGCGAATCGACGCACGTCACTTCACGCTGTCCACCGCGTGGCGGAGGCCCCACGTCACGAATGTCACCGCGCCGTAGATCTGCGCGTCGAGCAGGTTCGCGTTTCCGATGTCGGGCACGCGCACGCCGGATTCGAGCAGCATCCAGTCGGCGACCTTGTAGCGCACGCCCCACGCGAGCTCGGGCCGCAACCGGATCTGCTGGTTGTCGGTCGGCCCCGACGTGTTGCAGGCGTAGCAGAACTGCGGCGCCCAGCTGAGGTCGACGAGGAGCTCGGACTTCGCGATCGGGCTGGCGGCGAGGCCGGCAAACGGACGGATCTGGTTCGCGAAGCCGCCGTCGAGGTTGTGCAGCGCGACCGTGGTGTCCGACGTCGAGTTGGTGAACTCGGCATCCCAGAACGCGGCGCCGACGTGAATCGACGCACGATCGCCGAGCTTCTTGCTCGCGACCAGCGTGAGCTCGGCGATGCGCGTCGCGTTGTCGCCGTCGTCGCGCTCGAACGACTTCTCGAAGCCGAGCACGAGGCCGGGCTGGCCGTCGAACAAGCGGTCCTCGCCGACACCCATGCGGAAGATCGCGGTGAAATACGGCTGGATCGCGCTGGCCGAGTTCGCGCAGTCCGAGAGCGTCGTCGGGCCCGAGCACGAACGAACTTGATCGAGCGTCTTCACGCCGAACTCGGCGACGTCGCCGAGGCCGACGCGGTTATCCGACGTGAACCCGCCGCCGGTGTCGAGGCCGGTGCGCGAGTACAGGACCGCCGCCGGCAACAGCCAGCCGGTCGGCGCCGCGATCAGCATCGGCAGATCGACCGGCGGATCGGGTGGCCGCGGCTTTTCCGGCTTCTTCGGTGGCTCCTGCTTCGCCTCCTCGGCCGCGGCGTCGTCGGGCGAGGCCGGCGCCTGTGCCGCCGCGACCCGCGACGTCTTGATCCAGCCGGCCTGGCCGCGCCAGTTCTCGACGTACGTCCACTCGCCTTCGGTGCGCACCGGCACGAGCTGCTCGTTCGGCTCGACGTAGGTCATCACCGCGCTCGCCTCGTTCGGCAGCTCGTACATGCGCGTGCGTCCGAGCACGCGCACGGTGTGCTGCTGCGGCGGTGGTTGCTCCGGCCCTGGCTGCGGTGGCGGCGGTGGTTGCGGTTCCTGCGGCGGCGCTTGCGCGCTGCCGTTGCCACCCGCATCGTGGTTGTACGGGTCGCTCGGCTGTGCGTCCGCGGTCGCGGCGATGCCGGCGACGAGAGCGACGATCCATAGCTTCTTCATCACTGACTCCTCTCCTCGGGCCGCGTTAGTCGCAGAACACCCCGGCGGCGCGGCAGGCCAGCGCACCCCAGGGCACGAACACCTCGGCACCGAGCCGGATGTCCCACTCCTGCACGACGTCGCGCGGGCCCCCGATGGAGCCCATCGCTTCGTCGAGCTGGTAACCAAAGCTGGCGTCGAGCGTCACCGCGTGAAACAGCGCCCAGCGCAGGCCGAGCCGGGCTTCGGCGCCCGTCGTGATGCGCGGCGCGGTGTCGCCCGGGTCGAAATGAAACTGCGGGACGAGCTCGGTCTCGCCGACGACGCGCGCCTCGCGGTTGACCGCGAGCTCGAAACCGGCGGCCGGCAGCCAGAGGTCGGCGCTCTTGGCCGGCAGGCCGGTCACCGTCACGTGCGACGGCGAGTAGCGCAGGCCGGCGTGGAGCGTCAGCCACGGCGCGACCGACAGCCGCTCGCGCGCGACCATGTAGATGTCGGTGACCGACTCCTCGACCGTCGCCATGCCGACCTGCTCGTCACGCGGCAAACCCTGGCGATATGCGATCCCGATCGCCGGCACGTTCGGCTGCTCGGGGATCGGCAGCCGGAACTGCGCGCCGACCGCGGGCACCGGCGCGTTGACGCCGGTCACGCTGATCGCTTCGGTGTGGCGGTACTCGAGCTGCGCGAGATCGCCGAACCCGATCGCGACCACGCCGGCCGACGTGAGCAAGCCCGGCTGCTCGAGCAGGCTGCCCTCGCCCGATAGCGCGAGCATGTACGGGCCGACCGTGTCGGCGGTCGGCATCGCGAACAGCCGCGACGACTGGAACGGCCCGCCGAAGATCTGACCGAACGTGGCGTCCTCGCGCCGCACCGGTGTCGTCGGTGTCGTCGGCGTGGCATCGGGCGACGGGTCGTCGGCCGACGCGACCGACGTGGTCGCGACGAGCAGACCGGAGACGAGTCGCCACTGCATGAATCCCTTGTCGCCCGGCCGCGCGTGAGGTCCCCATCGCCACGACGTGAGCTACGAGTAGCGTGGCGCGTTAGATCCGCGTGAACGAGGGACGGATCTGGCAAGATTCCGATGAACGTGGAAGTGGTGGCAGATGCGGCACGATCTCGGCGGAACCTGCGCGTTCCGTGGTCGACCTCCGGCAAGGCGGAGTCGCGGTCGTACTTGCAGGCGCGCCTGACCGTCCTGTTCAAGCTGATGTTCTGGACGTTCGTGGCGTTGATCGCGTTCCTGTTCGTGCTCTACGCGAGCTTTCCGTCGATCGAGCCGACGTATCAGAAGTATGTCTACGCGCTGTCGGCGGTCGGGCTCGCGATCATGGCGTCGATCTGGCGCCTGTTGCTCGTGCGCCGGCCGAACCTCAGCTTCGCGTCGCTGTACGGCATCGATCTGTTCTACGCGTTCGGCACCGGCTGCGTGTTCGCGGGGTCGGCGCTGATCGCGTACAACTTTCGCCCGGCTGCCTATTGCTGCCTGTGCTACCAGTGCTTCGCGGTGCTCACGCGCGGCTTGATCGTGCCGAGCACGGGCCGCCGCACCGCGCTCGCCGGTGGGCTCGCATTCGCGCCGCTCGCGGTCGCCGCGGTCGCGCTGTCGTCGCGGCAGGCCCTGCCCGGGCCGGCATTCGTCGTCGGGTTCCTCGTGCTAGCCGGCGTCGCGATCCTGCTGTCGGCGGCGGGCTCGAACATCATCTACGATCTTAACCGCCAGGTCCGCGAGGCGCAGCAGCTCGGCCAGTACACGCTCGTGCGCCGCATCGGCACCGGCGGCATGGGCGAGGTGTGGATCGCGCGCCACCTGATGCTGCGCCGCCACACCGCGGTGAAGATGCTGATGCCGGATCGCGTCGGCGCGCACCTCGAGCGCTTCGAGCGCGAGGTGCAGCACATGAGCGAGCTCACGCACCCGAACACGGTCGTCGTGTTCGACTACGGCCGCAGCGACAACGGCGTCTTCTACTACGCGATGGAGTATCTCGGCGACGGCTGGACGCTCGACCAGCTCGTGCGCGTGCACGGCGTGCAGCCGAGCGGGCGCGTCGCGTGGATCCTCGAGCAGGTGTGCGGCGCGCTCGCCGAAGCGCACGGGCGCGGCATCGTCCACCAGGACATCAAGCCCGCGAACATCATCCTGTGCCAGCGCGGCGGCCAGCCCGACGTCGCGAAGGTGCTCGATTACGGCCTCGTCAAGGACTTCACGGCCGGCACCGGAGCGTCGTCGCAGATCGTGTTCGGCACGCCGGATTACGTCGCGCCCGAGCGCATGACCGATCCCGATCGCGTCGGTCCGGCGGTCGATCTCTACTCGCTCGGCGCGGTCGGCTACTTCATGCTGACCGGCAAGCCGGTGTTCGCAGGCGAGAGCTCGATCGACGTGTGCCGCCAGCACGTCGAGGCGACACCGGTGCCGCCGTCCACGCACGTCGCGGTCGATCCGACGCTCGAGGCGATCGTGCTGCGCTGCCTCGCCAAGAAGCCGGCCGATCGCTTCGGCGACGCCAGCGAGCTCGCGGCCGCGCTCGCCGCCGTGCCGCGCTGGGAGATCGAGCGCGCGCGCGAATGGTGGGCCGAGCACGCCAAGCCGGTCGAGCTGCTCGACGCGCCCGAGCACGCCGACTCCACGATCACGGTCGACATCGGCCAGCGCGGCGAGGAAGCGGCGTGAAGATCGCGCGCAAGAAGCCGCGCGAGAGCGCGGACGAGCAGGCCCGCGAGTATCTGCAGGAGCGGCTCGCCTACCTGTTCAAGCTGATGTTCTGGAGCCTCGCCGCGCTGATCGGATTTCTGTGGGGCTTGTACACCGTGTATCCGGACGAGGTCGCGCCGAAGTACTACCGCGAGGTGTTCGCGGGCTCGGGCGTCGGGCTCGGCACGATGGCGTTCGTGTGGGTGCTGCTCGTGCGCACGAAGCTGTCGCTCCGGGCGCTCCATCGCGCCGACCTCATCTACTCGGTCGGCATCGGCACCGCGTTCGGCGCGAGCGCGTTCGTGCAGCACGACCTGACCCCGGCCTCGTACGCGTCGCTGCTCTACTACGCGTTCACGGTCTACGCGCGCGCGCTGATCGTACCCAGCAGCGGGCTGCGCACGGCCGTCACGAGCTTCTCGACGTTCGTGCCGATGATGATCTCGGCGGCGGCACTCGCATACAAGCATTGGCAAGACCCGAGCCTGCCGCCCAGCGCGTTTTTCCTGTCGTTCTTACTGCTCGCGAGCATGCCGATCTGGCTGTCGAGCGCCGGCTCGCAGACGATCTACGGCCTGCGCAAGCAGGTCAGCGCCGCGCAGCAGGTCGGCCAGTACACGCTCGTCCGCAAGATCGGCGCGGGCGGCATGGGCGAGGTCTACCTCGCGAAGCACCTGATGCTGCGCCGGCCGACCGCGGTCAAGCTCTTGCCGTCGGATCGGCCCGAGGATCTCGAGCGCTTCGAGCGCGAGGTCCAGGAGATGAGCGAGCTCACGCACCCGAACACGGTCGCGGTGTTCGACTACGGGCGGTCGAGCGACGGCGTGTTCTATTACGCGATGGAGTACCTCGACGGCATCGACCTGTCGCGGCTGGTGCGCCGCTACGGGCCGCAACCGAGCGCGCGCATCGCGAAGGTGCTCGAGCAGGTGTGCGGTGCGCTGCAGGAGGCGCACGACCGCGGCATCATCCACCGCGACGTCAAGCCGGCGAACATCATCCTGTGCGAGCGCGGCGCGATGCCCGACGTCGCGAAGGTGCTCGACTACGGGCTCGCGAAGGAGCTGACCGCGAACACCGACGTCTCGACCCAGGTCGTGCTCGGCACGCCGGGCTACATCGCGCCCGAGGTCATCGTCGATCCGACGAAGATCGGCCGCGCGGCCGATCTCTACGGCATCGGCGCGGTCGGCTACTACTTGATGACCGGCACGCAGGTGTTCCAGGGCAAGACCGCGATCGACATCTGCATGAAGACGATGACGTCGGCGCCGGTGCCGCCGTCGAAGGTGATCGCGACGTACGTGCAGCCGGAGCTCGAGGCGATCGTGATGAAGTGCCTCGCCAAGACCCCGGAGGACCGCTACCGCACCGCGGCGGACCTCGCGGCCGCGCTGCGCGCGGTGCCTGCCGCGAAGGACTGGAGCGACGCCGAGGCGCGCCGCTGGTGGCGCGAGATCCACGTCCAGGCCGCGGCGGAGGTCGTTGCCGCGAGCACGCCGACGATGACGATCACCGTCGATCTCGGCGAGCGTGACGCGGTCGCGGCCCGTCACCAAGCCGAGGGCGGCGCGCGAGGCGTGAGGAACGCGTGAAGCAAAGGGTCGGACCGGAGATCCACGGTAGATCGCAAGCGTAGGAAGGCATCATGCAGCTGGCGATCTACATCTTCCTCGGGCTCGTGATCGCGGCGGTCGCGATCGACGCGATCGCTCGCCTCGACGAACGCCGCCCACCGCGCTCGCCGCGTGACGAGCGCGAGATCTCCACGCAGAAGATCGTCATCGATCTGTCGAAGCGCCGGTGAGCGCCGAGACCTTGCACGACAGGTAATAGCCGCGGCCGGGCGCGACCGCGAGGATGCCGTCGACCGCGAGCTCGCCGAGGACGGCGCGCAGGCGCCGCACGACCTGGCGCACGTTCTCCTCGTTCGCGTACTTCGACTGGAACGGCAGGTCGCGTGCGAGCTGGCGGGTCTGCACGCAGCCCCGCACTGCCGACGGCGATTCGGCCTCCTCGGTCGCGCGCGCGCACAGCGCGCGCAACAGCTGGTACTCGAGCGGCGCGAGCCCGCGCTCGCTCCACGTCTCGGTGCCGGCCGCACGCGACAGCAGGGCGCCGCCCGCCGCGCCGTCGTTCGCGCCGACCAGGCACAGCTCGAGCGAGCCCGCCGACAGGTGGTAGCGCACGAGGCCCGATCCGGCGCTCGCGGTCGCCATCGACGGCGGCGGCAGCGGCTCGTCCATGACCTCGGCGAGGAACCACAGCCCGACGTCGCCGACCTTCACGAGCGAGCGCGCGCCGAGCTGCTGCCGGCCTTGCGCGCGAACGCCATCGACGAACGTGCCGTTGCGGCTGCCGAGGTCGCGCACGTGCCAGCCGGCGTCGGTCTTGCGCAGCTCGGCGTGCTCGCGCGACACCGAGCTCGCGAGCACCACGAGCTCGCCCTCGTGGTTGCGGCCGATCGCCGTCTTGGGCCCGATCGCGTGTGCGGTGCCGAAGCCGTCGACCATCCACGCCGCCGCTTCCGTCGAGTCGACGTTCGAGCGCACGTGATCCGGAATCAAGCCGTCGCACGGCGCGACGTCGTGCGCGCACGGCCGACACAGCGTTCCCACCTCCGCCGATGCACCACAGCACAAGCAACCCATGTGTTCGACCCATGGAAGCACCACCACGCCCCGCGTACAAGCTTCGGTGGCCGAAGCGGCCCGAGGCAATGTGCCTCAGACGGTGGGTAGCGGAAGCCTCAGGGCCGCGGCCCGGCGTCGGTGACGCGCGTGCTCGACATGTTCTGCGCGACGATCCCGCTGCCGCTCGGCGCGTCGCCCTTCTGGAACCAGCCGTAGCTGAACGTGCCGGTGACGCCGGGCGAGGTCGCGACGTCGGTGGCGTTGTCGAACCAGTTGTCGTAGGTCCAGTCGACGCTCGAGCCGGCGTAGAACATCGAGCCGTATGCCGACGAGCTGATGTTCGTGTGCGTGATCGTGATCGCGGTCGCGCCGTCGAAGTGCGTGTCGCAGTGCGTGGTGTCGGTCTGGCCGGACTCGACGCCGATCGACGAGTACTCGATGTCGAGCGTGCCACCCTCGACCACGACGAGATCGTGACTCGCTTGCGATAGGTGCGAATCGTAGATCGTCACCGTGCTGCCGTCGGCCATGTTCACGGCGCCACCGACCTCGTCCATGTAGTGCGCGGTCAGCGTGCCGCCGCTCGCGACCGTGAAGCCGGGCCAGTGCGCCGTCGTGCCCGCGGGACCGACCGAGACCGTCGAGCCGCTCGTACCTTCGATGTCGAGGGTGCCGTCGATCGTGATCGCGGAGCCGGTCTCGATCATCGCGCCGGCATCGACCGTGACCGTGACACCGGCCGCGATCGTCACCGCGCCCGTGACCTCGATCGTACCCGACCACGTCGTGGCGGTGGAGATCGTGCCGGAGACCATGGTCGCGGAGCCACCACCGCCGCCCCCGCCGCCGCCGCCGGGCATCGAGTCCGTACCACAGCCGATCAAGACGAGCACGATCGCGAGGTAGCGCATGGTCCCATTGTACGAGGAAGCTCGCGCGCGATGTCGCACGAAAAGCGGGTGAGACAGCGCGTGCTATCGGCGCAGGCGTGACCACGCCAGCGCGGTGGCGAAGCCCGCGCAATGGATGAGGATGATCGTCGCGGCGGTCGGCGTGTCGAGGTGGAAGCTGACGAACAGCCCCACCGCGGCGCCGAGCATTCCGATCGCGAGCGCGAGCGCGGTGGCGCGCGCGAGCGTCGAGCCGACCAGGCGCGCGGTCGCCGCCGGGATCACGACGAAGCTCGACACCAGCACGACCCCGACCGTCTTGACCGCGACGACGACGACGACCGCGGTCTCGGCGAGCAAGAGGTACTCGAGCACGGCGACCGGCACGCCGGAGATCGCGGCGAGCTCGGGATCGAAGATCGCGTACGCGAGTCGCGACCACAGCGCGACCGTGAGCACGAGCGCGAGCACGGCAACCGCGACGACGACCTCGAGGACCTCCGGCGCGACCGCGAGCATGTTGCCGAACAAGAGGCTCTCGACGTCGATCTGGCGATCGCTCGCGGTCCTGAGCCCGAGGAACAACACGCCGAGCGCGAAGCTGAACGAGAAGAACACGCCGGTCGCGACGTCGCCGCGCAGCGACGTGCGCCGCAGCACGAACCCGATGCCGAGCGCGACCGCCGCGGTGAACGGGATCGCGATCCACACCGCGTGCTCGACCGACGCGCCGAGGAACAAGCCGATCGCGATGCCGCCGAACGCGGCGTGCGCGAGCCCGTCGCCGAGAAACGCGAGCCCGCGCTGCACGATGAACACGCCGATCACCGCGCACACCGCCGCCACCGCGAGGCCGGCGACGAGCGCGCGCTGCATGAACGCGAAGTGCAGCGGGTCGGCGAAGAAGTGGATCATCCGGCGGTCACTCTTCGTCGGCCGCCGCGGCGTGATGATCGGTCGCCTGGAACGCGGCGAGCGCGGTCAGCGATCGCTGGCCGAGCAGCTCCTCCGGCAGGCCCCAGCACAGGAGCTGGCCGGCCTCGATGTACACGATGCGCTCGGCGGTGGCCGCGACCGCGGCGAGGTTGTGGGTGACGAGGATCGCGGCGAGCTCGTCGGAGCGCGAGATCTGCATCATCAGCTCGATCAGCTCGGCGCGGCCACGCGCGTCGACGCCCGCGGTCGGCTCGTCGAAGATCAGCAGCGACGGCTCGGTGATCAGCGCGCGTGCGAGGAACACGCGCTGGGTCTCGCCGCCCGACAGCCCGGCGAGCGGCTTGTCGAGCAGGCGCTCGCCGCCGATCTTCGCGAGCGCGCGGCGCGCGTGCTCGCGCTCGTCGTCGCGGATGTGCGCCGGCCACTTGCCGCGGAGCGCGGCGACGATGAGATCGACCGCGCGCGCCGGAAAGTCGCGGTCGAAGCCCTTGCGCTGCGGCACGTAGCCGACGTGGCGATGGCCGGCCGCGACCTCTTCGCCGCGGATCGTGATGCGGCCGCTCGTGATCGGCACGAGCCCCATGATCGCCTTGAGCAGGGTCGACTTGCCGGCGCCGTTCGGCCCGCACAAGCAGACGAACTCGCCCTTCGGCACCCAGAACGACATGCCATCGATGATCGTCCTGCCGCGGATCGCGATCTTCACGTGCTCGACGTCGAGCACGTGCGCCATCGCCGGATCCGGCCGCGTCTGGCCGAGCGCGCGCGCGCTGTTGCGGCGCTCGAGCGACTTCATCGGCGGCGGGACCGTCGTCGTCATCTACTTGAGCACCTTGTCGAGCTGGTCGGTGTTCCACAGCAGGAGGGCCTCGTAGCTGTCGCGCCCGGTCACGCCGCCGACGGGATCGAGCTCGCCGAGCGGCACGCCGGCCTCCTTGGCGATCGTCTCGGCCGGAGCCTTGTCGAACTGCGGCTCGGAGAACAGCGCCGCCGCGTGGCCGGCCTTGATCGCGCCGAGCACCTCGGCGATGTACGCCGCGGTCGGCTCCTTGCCGGCGAGCGGCTCGACGACGGCCGCGATGCGCAGCCCGTAGTGCTTCGCGTAGTACGACATCGAGCCGTGGAACGTCACGATCGTGGTCTTCGACCACGTCTTCGCGCGCGCGGCGATCTTCGCGTCCAACGTCTGCAGCTCACCCTTCAGCTTGTCCGCGGCGGCCGCGAACGCGGTCTTGCCCTCGGGATCGATCGCCGTGAGTTGCTCGGCGATCGAGTCGACGACCAACTTCATCCGCTCGGGATCGAGCCACACGTGCGGATCGGGCGCGCCCGGCTTGTCGTCGGAATCCGGGGCCTCGCCGGCGTGCGCCTCGGCCTCGCCGATCGGCTCGACCGCGATCGGCATGGTCTTGATCTTGTCGCCGACGTGAAAGATCGGCGCCCCGCCCGCGCCCTTCACGATCGTCTCGACCCACGTGTCCATGTCGAGGCCGATCGCGATCGCGAGCTTCGCGCCGTCGAGCCGCGCGATGTCCTTCGGCGTCGGATCGTATTCGTGCTCGCTGCGGCCGGGCGGCAGCACGAGCAGCACCTCGACGCGATCTCCCGCGACCCGCCGTACCAGGTCGTACAGCGGGAAGATCGAGACCGCGACCTTCGGCCGGTCCTTCGAGCCCGAGCTCGAGCCCGAGTCCGAGCCCGATTTTCCGCACGCGACCGCGAGCGCCAGTAGACACGCGACGACCTTGCTCATCGATCGCCGATATTACGACGTGATCACGCTCTCGGGCGACGTCGGGTTCACGATCGCGGCGCCGACGCGCAAAGCCAGCGCGACGATCGTCATCGTCGGGTTGTAGCCCGACGACGTCGGGAACAGCGCGCCGTCGCTCGCCCACAGGTTGCCGAGGTCCCAG
Organism: Kofleriaceae bacterium; assembly: GCA_035500135.1. Classification (GTDB taxonomy): domain Bacteria; phylum Myxococcota_A; class Polyangia; order Haliangiales; family Haliangiaceae; genus JABFXX01. The sequence goes on along the minus strand of DATJXL010000089.1, from coordinate 31,030 downwards.
AACTTGCCGTTCGGATCGGTGACGCTCGTCGACGAGTCCACACCCGAGCGCAGCGTGCCCATCACGTGCTGCGAGCCGGGCAGCGGATCGCGCGGCGCGATCGCGGCGTAGCGCGCGCCGGCCGCGCCGAAGATCTGGATCAGCTTCGGCTCGTAGAACTGCCCGGCGCTGACCTCGAACGTGTGGTTCTGGTAGGTGATGCGCGGCACCGGCAGCCCGTCGAGGTCGGTGATCGATGGATCGAGATCGACGATGTTCGTCGCCTGCGGCGCGTCCTCGGCCTGGATCACCATCACCATCACGCGGTCGCGCCCGGGCGACTGGCGCATCAGCTTCTTGAACAGCGCGCCGTTCCAGCGGCCCGCGCCGAGCTGATCGAGGATCCGCTTGTAGAACGCGGCCTCGCCGATCGGCAGGCCGCCGCCGGAGATCTCGACGATGCCCGCGAGCGGATGATTCGAATCGTTCGGCACGCCGCGAAAATCGGCGAAGCCGTGATCGACCGTGCGTCCGCGATAGCCGTGCACGCGGTCATCGAAGATCCCGAGGCAGATCGTCTGGTAGTGGAACATGAGGTTGCGACCGACGAGGCCGCTCGAGTTGCCCAGGCCGCCCGAGAGCAGGAGCAGCCGCGCGTCCTCGATCGGGCTGGCCGCGAGCACGATGCGATCGGCCGTGTACGAGCCCTGCGAGCCGTCGGGCTCGATCGTCTGCACGCTCGCGATCGCGGTGCCGGTCGCGCTCGGGACGAGCTTCGCGACGCGCGTCTCGGCGCGCAGCTGGCAGTTGTTCGTGAGCAGCGCGCTGCGCAGCATCGTGATCGCGGTCGAGCCCTTCGCGTTGGTCGGGCACGGATAGCCCGAGCAAAACCCGCAATCGACGCACGCCGGCCGCCCGCCGTACGGGACCGAGTTCACCGCGGTCGGATACGGAAACATGGTGTAGCCGAGCGCGGACAGGCCGGTGCCGACGAGCATCGAGCCGTACATCGGGTTGCCGGGCGGCATCGGGTAGTCGCTCGAGCGCGCGCTCGCGAACGGATCGGCGCCGGCCCTGCCTTGCACGCCGCACAGCCGCTCGCCCCACGCGTAGAACGGCTCGAGCTCGTCGTACTGCACCGGCCAGTCGGCGAACGTCGTGCCCGGGATGTCGAGCAGCGTGCCGAGCTGGAGGTCGGTCGACTGGAAGCGCGGCATCTTCAGATCCGCGTGCAGGCCGCCGCCGCCGACCGTCTTCGGCAGGTTCTGCACGTTGCCGGTGAGCGAGTCGATCCGATCGCCGTCGGCGGGCGAGTTGCGCCACGTGCGCGGCTCGACCTCCGAGTGCATCTCGATGAAGTTGCGGTGCTCGATCTTGAGCTCGTCGTTGGAGAACCGCGGCACCGGCGCCTGCGTCGGATCGTCGAGGTAGTCGAGGTGGCACGGCCCGGCCTCGAGCACGAGCACCTTCATGCCGTTCGCGGTCAACACGTACGTCACCGGGTTGCCGCCCGCGCCCGAGCCGATCACGATCGCGTCGAACTGCGACAGCGACGTGTTGCCGAACACCGTACGTCTCATGGAAACGTCTGCCCGCCGAGCACCGCCACGACCTCCATGATGACCTGGCGGACGTCGTCGGTCAGCGGCTCGGGATCGCTCGGGTTCGGCGTCGACATCGGCGCGTCGCCGCGCTCGTCGTAGCCGCTGCCGTTCCACTGGCTGTAGCCCATCGGCAGGCTGTCGCCTTCGAAGTGGATCATCGCCCAGCCGGCGAGGTTCGGGTTGCCGCCGTACTCGGGCGCCGCCCACGCGGCCTCGGTCACGAGCTCGAACAGGAGCGCCTGGAAGTCGGCGTCGAGCGCGTCGTAGAGCTTGGCCGGATCGCTGATGCCGAGCGCGCGCGCGGCGGCGAGCCCGGCGACGAGCTGCTGCTTGATGCTCGCGGTGTCGAGCCGCCACGCCGCATCGCTGACGCGATCGAGCTCGATGAAATTCGCGAAGCCGTCGTCGCTCGCGCCGGCACGGTCGGAGAACGGCCCGCCCGCGTAGATCATCGGCGGATCGTGGTCGTAGGCGGTGACGAGCGCCTCGATGAACGCGATCGCGCCGAGCTCGGCGCCGCCCGGCGTGTCGTCGGGCGGGATGATCACGTTCGCGAGGTCGTACAGCATGGTCAGCTCGGCCGACGTGAACACGCGATCGCCGGCGTTGTCGCCGCACGCGGGCAGCTTCGCGAGCACGGCGGCGCCGCCGACGAGGCGGAACAGATCACGGCGCGTGAGGGCCCGCGAACCGAGATCTCGCTCGTGCTCGCGGCCGATCCATCCGCCGTGGCTTCGTTGCGGCTGCGCTTCCGGTGCTTGCGTACGGCGAGTACGCGCCGCTCCGGTTCTCGCCGCGCCTCGCCACGCCGGCGCCTCGGCCGCGATCTTCGAGCGACTTATCGGTTCGTGGACCCTTCGCGGCACGTCTCCGACCGTATCATCGTCCCCATGTTCGCGACCACGTTCTTCGGCCACCAGGGCTGGCTGTTCCAGAGCGAGCGCGCCGCGGTGCTCGTCGACGGCCTTCTGTGCGAAGACTTCGGCGCATCGCACGCGCTCGAGTACCGGGTGTGGCCGCCGCGCCGGCTCGAGGCGGCGCAGTTCCCCAGGCTCGACGCGGTCGTGCTGTCCCACGAGCACGACGATCACTTCGATATCCCGTCGCTCGCGAAGCTCGACCGCGCGATCCCGATCTGGCTGTCGTCGCGCAGCTCGACCGCCGCGCGCGCGATTCTCGCCGAGATGGGCTTCACCGTGCACCCGCTCGTGGCCGGCGTACCGGCGCGGTTCGGCGATCTCGAGGTCATCCCGTTCGCGGGCGATCACGTCACCACCAACTGCGGTGACGAGTGGGACACGCTGCCGTACCTCGTCCGGTCGACCGACGGGCACGGCAGCTTGTTCTCGATGGTCGACATCCCGCTCACGCAGCGCCACGTCGAGTGGGCGGCCGCGCGCGCGATGCGCCCGGGCCTCGTGACGTGGACGAACAACGCGCTCGACTGGAGCCACATGGCCGACTACCTGAAGGAGCGCGTCGAGCACACCCAGCAGGTGTTCGTGAACATGGGCGTCGGCCACAAGTTGATCACGACCGCGTGGGGCACGCCGGCCGCGATGATCACGTGCGCGGGCGGGTTCTCGTTCACCGGCGAGCGCGCGTGGCTGAACCAGCGCGTGTTCTGTGTCGATACCGAGGCCGTGTGCGCGCAGATGGCCAAGGTGTACGCGAAGGAGAAGTTCTACAGCGGCGTGCCGGGGCAGACGTGGACGATGCGCGCGGGCAAGCTGCACAAGGTCGACGCGGCGCAGCCGTGGCTCGCGACCGCGCCGCGCGAGAGCTGGCCGTCGCGCGCGAAGGCGGCGGTCGACGTCAAGGACTACGCGCCCGCGACCGGCCGGCGCGAGCTGCGCGCCGGCGAGCTCGAGCGCTTGCGCGCGCGCCTGCACGAGCTCGCGGGCTCGCTGGTCGGCGGTGCGGTGTTCCGCGGGCTGGCGTCGCTCCTGGTCAGCGAGTGCGGCGAGCGCCGACCGACGTTCTGCTTCGCGCTCCGCGACGGCGACGCGCGCCGCGTGTTCGAGCACTCGCCCGAGGCATGCGCGTTCGTCGACGCGCCGGACGGTGACACGGGGCGCACGATCGCCGGCCTCGAGTGCTGGGCGAGCGACCTGCTCGCCGTGCTCGACGCCGAGCTCGGCCCGATCGCGCTCACGTTCGGCCGCGCGCGCGTGTGGAACGCGCTGCCGTCGCGGCTGAGCTTCGACATCTTCCAGGACCTGCACCGGTTCTCGCATCCGCTGCGCCGGCCGGCCGAGTACCAGCGGCTGTACGAGCGGCTGTGGGCCGGCTGCCGCGACACCAGGCCGGTGATCTTCGCGCGCTCGTGACGACGGCGGCGCCGGGGCCGTGACGTCAGTCGTTCTCGGCAGCCGCCTGCACGCTCGCCTGGCAGTCGCGGCCGCGCGACTTGATGCACTCGAGCTCGAGATCGTCGAGCTTGCCCTCGTGGTCGCGCTCGTAATCCTCTTCCATGTCGGCGATGCCGGGGATCGGATCGAGGCCGCGGCCGCGCAGGTCGCTGTCGTAGGCGTGCGCGTCCTTCGCGAGGAACGCGTCGAGGTCCTTGCTCGCATCGGCGAGCTCGTGCGCGAGCACCGCGATGCGATCGACCTGGTACTTGCCGGGACGGCCCTCCCAGCCGTTGACCGCGCCGTACACGTAGTCGAGGTGCTCGCGGATGCGCTCCTCGCCGGTGATCGCGCCGCCTTCCTTGGTCGCGACGATCCTCTGCTTGATGTCGGCGAGCTTCGCGAGCGCGCCCTTCAGCTGCGCGCCGAGTGGATCCGACGCGGCGAGCTTCCGCGTGCGCTCCTCGAGCGTCTCGCGCGTCGCCTCGATCTTGTCGACGACCTTGCTCATGTCCTCGAACACGGCACGCGCGCGCATCACGGTGTCGAACTGCGCCTTGCGGTCGGCCACCGTGTACGGCGCGCGGCGGTCGAGCCCGATCACCACCTTCTGATCGACGACCTCCTTGCCGCGCACGATGCGCAGCGTGTACGTGCCCGGCACGACGCGCGGCCCTTGCGTCGAGCCGCCCGCGATCTGCGCGGCCCGCGGCACCCGCGGCGGTTTGACGCGCATGCTCCACACCACGCGGTTGATGCCGCGATGCTTCGTCGGCGTGAGCGTGTCGACGAGCTTGCCCGCCGAGTCGAGGATCTGCAGCTCGATCGGGCCGTAGACGTGGCGGGCGCGCAGGTAGTACGTGACGACGAGCCCGTTCGGTGGATTGTCACCCACGAACGTCGCGTCGCCCTCGACCCAGCCGCCGCTGGCTTGCATGCGCTGCTGCGGCGGACGCGTCGGCAGGAACGCGACCGGCTTCGCGAGCAGCTCGTCGGACAGCGCGCGCAGCGGCGTCAGGTCGTCGATGATCCAGATGCCGCGGCCGTGCGTCGCGATGACCAGGTCGTGGTCGCGCGCGTGCACCTGGACCTCGCGCACCGCGACCGACGGAAAGCCGCCGCCGGTGAACCGCGCCCAGTGCGCGCCGGCGTCGGCCGAGATCCACAGGCCGAGCTCGGTGCCGCAGAACAGGAGGTTCGCCTTGACCGCGTCCTCCTTGATCACGTGCGCGTAGCCGCGCACGCCCGATTCGGGCGCGACGATGCGCGTCCACGTCTTGCCGAAATCCTTCGTGACGTACACCCACGGCGTCATGTCGCCGAACGTGTGGCGATCGAACGCGGCGTACGCGGTCGCGGCATCGAAGCGGCTCGCCTCGATCCAGCTCACCCACGAGCTCGCCGGCAGGCCCGGCACGTTCTTGACCAGGTTCGTCCACGACTTGCCGCCGTCGCGTGTGAGCTGGACGTTGCCGTCGTCGGTGCCGACCCAGATCACACTCGCGTTCTTCGGCGACTCGCTGATCGAATAGATCGTGGTGTGCATCTCGGCCGACGAGTTGTCGACCGTGATGCCGCCCGACAGCTCCTGCTTCTGCTTCTCGGGATCGTTCGTCGACAGATCCGGCGAGATGCGATCCCAGCTGTCGCCGCGGTCGCGCGAGCGGAACAGGAACTGCGAGCCGAGGTAGATCGTGCCCTTCTGCGTCGGGCTCACGTAGATCGGCGTGTTCCAGTTGAAGCGCAGCTTCTCGTGGTAGCCGGCCTTGGGCTGGATGTCGCGCGACACCATCGTGCGGCGGTCGACGCGCGAGATATAGCCGCCCTGCCCTTCGCAGTACACCGCGTGCGGATCGGTCGGGTCGACGATCGTCCAGAACCCGTCGCTGTTGCACAGGTTCGTCCACCGCGAGTTCGTGATGCCGCCGGGGTACGCGCTGTCGCCGACCCACGAGCTGTTGTCCTGCAGGCCGCCGTAGACCTGATACGGGTCCTGGTCGTCGACGCTGACGTGATAGAACTGCGACACCGGCAGGTTCATCGCGTGCAGCCAGCGGTTGCCGCCGTCCTGCGAGATCCACAGGCCGCCGTCGTCGCCGCCGACCACGCGCTTGGGATTCTGCGGATCGATCCACAGGTCGTGCCAGTCGCCGTGCGAGCCGCCGCCGGTGTCGGAGAAGCTGCGGCCGCCGTCCTCGCTGACGATCAACCCGAGGTCGGGCTTGAACAGCCGGTTCGGGTTGGTCGGATCGACGACGAGGCGCGCGAAGTAGAACGGGCGCCACACCATCTTGCTGCTCCTGTCGCGTTGCTCCCACGTCGCGCCGCCGTCGTCGGAGCGGTACAGCGCCGAGTCCTTCGACTCGATCAGCGCGTACACCACGCGCGAATCCGACGGCGCGATCACGGTCTCGACGCGACCCCACGGCCCGGCCGGCAGGCCCTTGCCGTGCGCGATCGACCGCCAGGTCTTGCCGCCGTCGGTCGATCGGTAGAGGCCGCTGCCGCTCGGCGCGTCCGGGCCTTCGCCGCCGGAGCGGAACGTCCAGCCCTTGCGCCGGAAGTCCCACATGCCTGCGATCAGGACGTCGGGATTCTTCGGATCCATCGTCACGCTCGAGCAGCCGGTCGACGCGTTCGCGCCGGGCAACACCAGCGACCAGGTGGTGCCACCGTCGGTCGTGCGGTACAGGCCGCGCTCGTTGCTGTCGCTCCACAGCTTGCCGGGGACGCACGCGTACACGATGTTGCCGTTGCGGGGATGGACGAGGATGCGCGTGACGCGCTCGGAGCTGCGCAGGCCGACGTTCGTCCACGTCTCGCCGCCGTCGGTCGACCGGTACACGCCGTCGCCGATCGACGTCGAGTTGCGCGTCCACGCCTCGCCGGTGCCGACCCAGACGGTCTTGGGATTCGACGGATCGATCGCGATCGCGCCGATCGACTGCACCGGTTGCTTGTCGAACACCGGCTTGAACGTCGTGCCGCCGTCGAACGAGCGCCATACCCCGCCCGACGCCGCGCCGACGTACAGCGTGGTCTTGCCGCCCTCGCCAGCGCCCGCGACCGCCGCGATGCGCCCGCTCATCGCCGCCGAGCCGATGTTGCGCGCGCCGAGGCCGCTGATCGTGCCGGAGTCGAACACGGCCGGCCGCGCCGGCGCCGGCGGCGTCGCGGCCTCGGCCGCGTGTGGTTCGGGCGGGCCGGCCACCGCGACGCGCGTCACCGGCTGGGTCGGAAACCGGAACAGCCCCGGATCGAGCGCGATGTTCGGCTCCGCGCGCTCGATCGTGAAGTGCAGCCCGCGCGGCTGGCCCTTCGGCCCGGATTCGATCGAGAACGCGATCCACACGCCCGCGACCTGGCCGTAGCTGCCGAAGTCGGTCTCGGAGATGTCCTCGGCGCCGCGCGCGCGATGGACGTCCTGCTCGCGGATCTCGAGGTACGAATCGGGATCGAGGTAGATGTACGCGAGGTCGCCGTCCTTGCGGGTGACGCGCAGCTTGATCGCGTCGGTGCCGTCGACGTCCTCGGTGCCGAGGTATTCGACGCGGTTACCCTTCGCGCGGTAGTCGATCAGCGGGCCGTCGAAGTCGGCGTGCTGCGCGAGCGGCTTGGCGTCGTCGACCGACGACCGCTCGGGGTCGCGGCGGCCCTGGAACGGCGACACGTTCCACGCGTCCTTGCCGTCGTACGCGACGGTCTGCGTGAGGCCCTGGACGGTGAACTCGTCGCGGATCTGGCCGGGCCGAGCGATCAGCTCGCCCCATTGCGTCTCGACGCTGCCGTCGCCGGTGCCGAACACCATCGTGCCGGTGAGGCGCAGCGACTTGAGCGCGCGCAGCTTGTCGCCGCCGCGCGCGGCCAGGTGCTTGGCGACGAGGTCGTCGACGGTATCGGCGCGAGCCGGGACGGCGACGGCGAGGAGGAGCGGGATCGAGACCGAGACGAGCGACCTACGCATCGCGCGCGAGTATACGCGCGTGTCGGGCGCTCAGGCGCCTGCCCCGGACGCCGTGATGTTGAACGTGTCCAGCACGTCGTGGCTCTGGTAGTCCTTGGCCGTGACCTTGAGGACGCCGTTGCTCTGCAGCGCGACGATGACGTAGCCGTAGTTGACTCCGCTCGTGAGCGGCGCGCCGCCGTTGCCGACGATGATCTCGTGATCCGACGACTCGTGGCGGTACTCGTGGGTGTGGCCGACGATCAGCAGCGTCAGCGGGTGCGCGTCGATGACGCTCTGGCTGGCCGAGCACGGCGTCGTCGACATGTCGGCCACGCTCTCGTGACGCACCACGAACGTGTACGTCGTCGAGACCGCGAGCTGCTGCGACAGCCAGCTCGACTGCGTCGAGCTCCACGCGTTGCACGCGACGAACACGAACTTCGCGGTCCAGCTGCCGTCCATCGCCTTCACGTTCTGCACGTAGTAGGGTTCGCTCATCCCGATCGGCTGGAGCATCGCGCTCTCGAAGTCGGACATGTTCTTGGTGATGCCGTCGCTCTGGCCCGAGCCGCAGTTCGAGTCGTCGGCGCCGGTGCACTCGTGGTTACCCATCGCCGGGTAGAACGGGCCGGTGTAGCTCGCGCGCGCGCCCATGTACTTCTGGAGCTGCGGCATCTGCTCGGATCCCGACGTGCTCGCGAACTGGTAGTCGCCGGTGCCGACCACGAACGCGGGCTTGGGGTTCTCGGCTTCGATGTCCTCGTAGATGGTCGTGATGATCGACGTCGGATAGTTCGTGGTGTCGTCGATCGACGACGGCCGGGTGTCGCCGACGACCGCGAACACGAGGTCGGTCACGGTCGCCGAGCCCGAGCCGGAGCCGGAGCCCGAACCCGAGCCGGAGCCCGATCCCGAGCCCGAGCCGTTGCCGCCATTGCCCATCTCGGGGCTGGCACAAGCAGCGAACATCATCATCACGATCGCGAACATCGAGCGCATCGCTTGGTCTCCCAACTAATGGACGCCGGGACCGTATGGCGACGCTTCGGTCGCAGCCAAGCAAAATCTCGTTGAAGATCTGCGCAAAATGACGGCTGTCCCAACCCTGCGCATGGTGCTGCGGGAGCGTATCGACTCGACATTCCTCGCGTGTCGTCCGCGCACGGCGAGCGGCCTGCGCACGAAGTGCATTTCGGGAGGCAACGGATCTCCGTGCCGCGCGCGTGCGCCCGGGGGCGCGAATCGTGCAGCCGCGCGCGGCTCATGGCCACGCCCGTGCTCGCTCGCTTCGTCGCGACGCCGCCGCGCTTCGAGATCGCTCAGGACCGCGCGCTCGCATGGCTCGCCGCGGCGCACGCGCGCGGCGAACGCGACGAGCTCGAGCGTGCGCGCCTCGCGGCGCGCATCGGCGCGGTGATCCGCCATGTCGCGTGCTCGCCCGATCAGATCGCGCGGCGCGGCCATTCGATCGAAGATCTCGACGCGCCGGGCGGGCCGCGCCTCGTCGACGCGGGCACCGCCGCTCGCACGCGGGCGTTCCAGGAGGTCGTCGACGCGTACTTCGCGCGCGCGTACGAGGGCGAGCGCGTGCCGCCCGACGAGCTCGTCCACGTCACGTGCACCGGTTACGCGTCGCCGAGCGGCGCGCAGAAGATCGTCGCGGCGCGGCGGTGGGCGACGCGGGTCACGCACGCCTATCACATGGGCTGCTATGCGGCCGTCCCGGCGCTGCGCATCGCGGCGGGCTCCCTCGCGACCGGCGCGCGCCGCGTCGACATCGCGCACACCGAGCTGTGCTCGCTGCACGTCGACCCCCGCGATCACGCGCCCGGCCAGCTCGTCGTGCAGAGCCTGTTCGGCGACGGGCTCGTCCGCTACACGCTCGTCCCCGAGCGGGCCGCAGGCGTCGAGCCCGGGCTGCGCGTGCTCGCGCTGCACGAACGCGTCGTGCCCGACTCGGGCGACGCGATGACGTGGATCGCGGGCGACCGCGGCATGCAGATGACGCTCGCGCGCGACGTCCCCGAGCTGGTCGCGCGCGAGGTGCGCGGCTTCACGCTCGAGCTGTTCGGGCGCGCCGGCGGCAGCGTGGCCGCGGCGAAGCACGCGGTGTTCGCGATCCACCCGGGTGGCCCGAAGATCGTCGAGCGCGTCCGCGAGATGCTCGAGCTCGACCCCGCGCAGGTCGCGACCAGCCACGCGGTGCTGCACGACCACGGCAACATGTCGTCGGCGACGCTGCCGTACATCTGGACGCGCATGATCGCCGACGGCCGGATCCCGCGCGGCGCGCTGGTCGCGAGCCTCTCGTTCGGGCCCGGCCTCACGATCTGCGGCGCGCTGCTCGAGAAGCGATGACGCTCGCGCTCGCCGCCGTGCCGATCGCGCTGCAGGCGCTCGCGATGGTCGCCGACGAAGGCGTGTTCCATCGCAAGCGCGAGCTCCCGCGCTGGGAGCGCATCGGCCATCCACTCGACACGCTGTCGATCGCGCTGTGCATCGCGTGGCTGCTCGCGGCCCCGCGCACGTGGTCGGGTGCGCTCCCGGTGTACGTCGGGCTCGCGACGTCCTCGACGCTGTTCGTGACCAAGGACGAGGGCATCCACGCGAAGCTGTGCAGCGCGTGGGAGCACTGGCTGCACGCGATGCTGTTCGCGCTGCATCCGGTCGTGCTCGCCGCGTACGGCGCGCTGTGGTGGAGCGGCCGTCACGGCACGCTGCTCGCGGTCCAGCTCGCGGGCGTGGTCGCGTTCGGTGCGTATCAGGCGATCTACTGGAACGCGTGGCGGCGAGCCCGCCCGAGCGCCTCGCCGGTCGTCGATAACACCTGGTACGCCGAGCTCGGCCCGCGCTGGTACGAGGCCGCCGACACGCCGATCGCGCTGCTCCGCGCCGAGGCGCGCCATCGCAATCCGTGGATCGCCGACAAGATCGCCGCGGCGCTCGGGCCGGGACCTCGGCGCGTGCTCGACCTCGGTTGCGGCGCGGGCTTTCTCGCGAACGCGCTCGCCGAGCGCGGCCACGGCGTCGTCGGAGTCGACGCCAGCGACGACAGCCTCGCGGTCGCACGCGCGTACGATCGCACGCAGGCGGTGACGTACGTGCGCGGCGACGCGTGCGCGCTGCCGTTTCCGCCCGCGCGGTTCGATGTCGTGTGCGCGATGGATCTGCTCGAGCACGTCGCCGAGCCGGCGCGGGTCGTCGCCGAGGCCGCGCGCGTGCTCGCGCCCGGCGGCCTGCTGTTCTTCCACACGTTCAACCGCACGTGGCTCGCGAACCTGGTCGTCGTCAAGGGCGTGTCGTGGTTCGTCGCGAACGCGCCGCGCGACCTGCACGTCCATCACCTGTTCGTCAAACCCGACGAGCTGCGCGCGATGTGCCTGGCGCACGGGCTCGAGATCGTCGCGCTGCACGGCTCGCGGCCGCGCGTGCGCTGGCCCCTGGTCCGCATGCTCGCGACCGGCTGCGTCGGCGACGACTTCGCGTTCACGTTCACGCGCTCGCTCGCGCTCGGCTACACCGGCTGCGCGCGCAAGCTCGCCGGGGTCCTGCCGCGAGCGCGTGAGGGCGAGCTGCAGATCCTGCGGTCGTGACGGTGATCCCAGCAGGGCTCGAACCTGCGGCCTGCGGTTTAGGAAACCGCCGCTCTGATCCACCTGAGCTATGGGATCGGCCGCGGCCAATCTACCGCGGGAGTAAGGCTCGGGCTATGCCCGCGTCGCAACTGGGTAGTGTTACGCTGGATCGCGATGCAGACGGTGGGTGGTCGGTACGTGCTGGACGGCCGGCTCGGCGAAGGCGGGATGGGTCAGGTCTATCGCGCCAAGCACGTGCAGCTCGGCAAGGCGTTCGCGCTCAAGATCATCGCTCCCGCGTTCGCCGACGACACGGTCGCGCGCGCTCGCTTCATCCAGGAGGCGAAGCTCGCGAGCGAGATCTCGCACCCGAACATCGTCTCGGTCGTCGACTACGGCGAGGACGCGCAGTTCGGCGCGTACATGGTGATGGAGCTCGTCGACGGCGAGCCGCTCCTCGCGGATTCGAGCGCCAAGCCATCGATGCGCCGCGCGCTCGACGTGCTCGCGCAGGTCGCCGACGCACTCGAGTTCATTCACAAGCGCGGCATCGTCCACGGCGACGTCAAGGCCGACAACATCCTGCTCGCGGCCGAGCCCACCGCCGATAGCGCGACGCGCCGCCGCCGCGTCGTACGGCTGCTCGACTTCGGGCTCGCGCACCGCCACGACGCGCATCAGGATCAAGTCAGCGGCAGCCCGCACTACCTCGCGCCCGAGCGTTGTGCGGGGGCGCCGGCGACCGTCGCGACCGACATCTACGCGCTCGGCGTGCTCGGTTACTTGCTGTTCACGAGCACGCTGCCGTTCGACGGCAGCGTGATGGACATCCTGATGGCGCACATCCAGCTCGAGCCCGAGCCGCTCGCGAAGCGGCGCGGCGAGGCGGTCGACGAGGCGATCGAGGGGCTGATCGCGCGCGCGATGGCGAAGGAGCCGGGCGAGCGTCATGCGACCGCGGCCGCATTTCGCTACGAGCTCAACACGGTGATGGACATGCTCGACATGGGCCGGCGTCGCACGAAGGCGAGCGGCACGGTGCGCGCCGAGAACACGCACGCCGCCGCGCTCGCGCAGGCGTTCGAGCGTTCGCGCGTGCCGCAGGCGCTGCTGTCGGTCGAGGGCCGGCTCGCCGCGACGAACCGCGCGTTCGCGAAGCTCGTCGGCAAGGACGACACCAAGGAGCTCGAAGGCCTCGCGGTCGCCGACACCGCGCTCGCGACGTACGTGCCCGGCCTGCAGCGTGCGCTGCGCGCGGTGCACGCCGACGGCAAGCCCGCCGAGCGGCGCGCGAAGGTCTATCGCGGCGCCGACAAGAGCCCGCTCGAGCTCGTGCTGTGGATCCTTCCGCTACCCGTGCCGGGCCAGGAGATCCACGTCTTGGTCCGGGTCGACGAGGTAGATTCCAGGCCCCGAGAGTAGCGACATGCCCGGCAAGAAGAAGCGCGCGGCCAAACCGAAGTCTGCTGCACCTGGTTCCGCTTCGAAGCGGATCGACGCGCGAATCGCCGAGCTCGCCGACTGGCGCGGCAAGCTGCTCGGCCGGCTCCGCGCGCTCGTCCACCGAGCCGATCCCGACGTCGTCGAGGAGTGGAAGTGGCGCGGCGTACCGGTGTGGTCGCACGACGGCATCATCTGCACGGGCGAGACCTACAAGCAGGTCGTGAAGATGACGTTCGCCAAGGGTGCGGCACTCGCCGATCCGACGCGCATGTTCAACTCCAGCCTCGAAGGCAACACGCGGCGCGCGATCGACTTCCGCGAGGGCGAAACAGTCGACGAGCAGGCGCTCGTGGCGCTCGTGCGCGCCGCGGTCGCGCTGAACCAGGCCAAAGCGCGGTAGCGGCTACGGCATGCTCGCCGGCTGCTCGAGCTTGCCCGGGCAGTCGAGCGTCGCGAGGAACGCGAGCAGATCGCCGCGCTCGGCGTCGCTGAGGCCGGCGTCGCTCAGGAGCGGCGTCTTGTTCTTGTTCGCGATGCCGCCGCTCGCCATCAGCTTGACCGCGTCGTCGAGCTTGGCGACCGAGCCGTCGTGAAAGTACGGCGCGCTCTTCGTGATGTTGCGCAGGCTGGGCGGCTTGAACGCGCCCCAATCGGCGGTGTTGTTCGAGATCTTCATGCGGCCGACATCGACCTTGTCGTCGGCGACGCCCGACGTGCCGATGCCGACGTTGAAGAACGCGACGTTGTCGACGCCCATCGCCTGCGTGAAGAACGGCGGCGCGTGGCACATGAAGCACTTGCCCTTGCCGAGGAACACGTCGAGCCCGCGCTGCTCCTGGTCGTTCATCGCGGTCTTGTCACCGGCCGCGAACTTGTCGTAACGCGTGTCCTTGCAGATCAGCGTGCGCTCGTACTCCGAGAGCGCCTGCGCGACCTGATCGGCCTTGATGTCGCCGGTGAAGCCGGCGGCCTCGAACAGCTTCTTGTAGCCGGGAATCGCGGCGATCTCGGCCGCCTTCTTGTCGAGGTTGTCCTTGCCGACGCCCATGTTGCCGCCGCCCCACGCGCCCTTCGCGTTGTCCTCGAGCGACGCCGCGCGGCCGTCCCAGTACAACGAGCTCTTGAAGTAGCCGACGTTCCAGATCACGGGCGCGTGGCGCGTGAGCGGCTTTCCGCCCGAGCCGATCGCGAGCGGATCGTGGCCGCCGTTGCCGTCCTCGTTCTGGTGGCACGAGTAGCACGAGCGATCGTTGTTCGCGGACAGTCGCTGGTCGAAGAACAGCACGTGGCCGAGCGCGACCTTCTCGGCGCGCTTCGCATCGGCCGGCAGGTCGAGCGCGGGCAGCTGCGCGAGCGGCAGCTGCGACGGGCGCTGCGCGGGCTTGGCCGGCGCCGCCGAGCCGGCGCTACCGCCACCCGCCGGTGCTTCTTCCTTCTTCTTGGTGCAGCCGGCGAGTGCGGCCACGGTGACGAGCGCGAGCGAGAGCCATTTCATGGCCGCGAGAGTAGCGCTACTTGGCTTGCGGTTGGACGTTATCGAGGCACTGGAAGAACGGGGTGCACTCGGATTCGTACTGCGGGCACTTCTCGAGCACGCGGATCTGTCGGGACGAGTAGTCCCGCGACTTGCACTTCTCGGCGTACATGTCGGCCGCCTTGGCGATGACCCTCGGATCGGTGGCCTCCGCGTACTCCTGCTGCGAGATCTTGCCAGCCGCGAGCAGCGCCTTCTCGCTCTCGGCCGCGCAGGCGGACGTCCGCTTGGCCACGACGTCGCACGCAGCGTCGCGGCGCTTCTCGATCGGGCTGCGCGTGTCGGTCGGGCCCTGCGGTTGCGGCTCCGGCTGCGCCGGTGGTGGCTGCGAGCCGCCACACGCGACGAGCGCGACCACGAGCGCGAGTCGGGTCATCGCGCGAGCGCCTCCCCTTCGCGGCCTTCGGGATCGAGTGGCGCGAGGCAACGATGCTCGAGCTCGCCGACGGTCGCGACGTGATCGATGCACTCGACCTCGCGCGCCGGATCCTTCGCACAGTCGACCAGGACCATGTGCGTGTTGTCGGCGACCGCGTCGTCGACGCGGCGTGGCTCCTTGGCCTCGGCTTCGGCGCGATACAGCTGCTCGACCTTGCCGCGCACGCTGTCGCAGCTCGCGACCGGCTGCGGCGGGATCGGCGCCGGCGGCTGCTTGCTCGGCGCGCCGCATGCGGCGAGCGCGAGCACGATCCAGATCTTCGTCACGGCGTTAGCCTACCACCACGCGAAAGCCGTCGAGCGTCCACGGCGGCTGCGCGACGCGCGCGCGATCGGTGAGGTCGAGGTGCATCGGCGTGATGCTGTTCCAGCCGCGCGCGACCGCGACGCAATCGGTGCCGTCGACGTGCTCGTGCCCGCTCGGTCCGCCGCCGACCCAGTAGTACGGCCGGCCGTGCGGATCGCGGCGCTCGATCACGTCGTCGGAGTACTGGCGCCGCCCGAGCGTCGTCCATTGATACTCGTCGTTGCCGGCGCCCGGCATGTTGACGTTGAGGACGGTGCCCGGCGGCGCCGGCTCCGCGATCGCGGCACGCACGACCGCGGTGGCGAAGGCGATTGCCTGCTCCGCGTGCTTCGCGCGCGGCGCGAGCGACAGCGCGATGCCCGCGACGCCGCGCAGCGCACCTTCGACCGCGGCCGCGACCGTGCCCGAGTAGAAGACGTCGCTGCCGAGGTTGTAGCCGTCGTTGACGCCCGACACGACGAGCGCGGGCTTGCGGTCGGCCAGCTTCAGCATCCCGACGTAGACGCAATCGACCGGCGTCCCCGACAGCGAGAACCGCCGCGGCGCGACCTCGTGCAGCCGCAGCGGCTTGTGCAGCGTGATCGCGTGCGACGCCGCCGAGCGCTGCCGCTCCGGTGCGACGACCAGCACGTCCGCAAATTCCTCGATCCGCGCCGCGAGCGCGAGCAAGTGCGGAGCGTGCACGCCGTCGTCGTTCGAGCACAGTACGAGCGGTCGCGCCTGCTTCGCAGCCATCGATCGTTGCCTCGGCGCAGTCTATGCGATCCCGGCACGGCGCATGCTGCATCCGCGATCATGCGTCTCCTGAAGAAACTGCTCGCGGTCGCTTCGCTCACCGGCGTGCTCGCCGGCTGCTACGTCGAGTCTCACCCGGCCTATACCCCGACCTACTACTCCTACGGCTACCGCTGTCGAACGGGTTACTACTGGGACGGCTATCGCTGCCGGTGGCACTACTATTGAGCGACACCGGCGCCCGGCCGAAAAGGTGGACGGCTGGGGAAGCCGTCCGTCCCGGTCGAGGCGACAGGATTTGAACCTGCGACCCCCAGACCCCCAGTCTGGTGCGCTACCAGGCTGCGCTACGCCTCGGGTGGGACCGACTTCGTACTCGATCGTCAGACCGGCGGCAAGCCGTTGAGTATGTTCTTCAATACCTGGCTGGGCTTGAACGTCAGCACGCGGCGCGCGGGGATCAGGATCGGCACGGCGCGCTGCGGGTCGCGGCCCATGCGGTCCTTCTTGTCGCGCACGACGAAGTTGCCGAATCCGGAGATCTTGATCTTCTCGCCGCGCTCGAGCGTCTCCTTCACCACGTTGAAGACGGTCTCGACGATCTCGGCGGCTTCCTTCTTCGAGAAGCCGCCTACTTTCTCGTAGACCGACTCGATGATGTCCGCCTTGGTCATTCGCGCCATAAGACATGAGTAACACAGGTCTTTGCGCGATTTCAAAAATCACGTGTGCTGGAGCTGCTGGATCCCCCCGCAGTGCGAGCAGAACGACGTGAATCGCTCGATCACCGCGCCGGGCGGCGCGTCGGGGAACCGCACCCGGGCCATCACGCTCGGCGGGTCGAAGCACTCGCTGGCGCCGCAGCGGTCGCACGGGGTGATCGTCCAGTCCTCGCGCTCGCGCAGGTAGTCGTCGGTGACGTGGAGCGGATGCGGCAGGCCGTGGACCGAGATCAGCTTGACGCGATCGCCGCGCTTCACCGACGTCAGCGTGTGCGGCTGGTTCATGAGCTCGCCGACGTAGACGTGGCGGCTCGGCTCGATCCCGCTGGCGTCGAGCCGGCGCGTCGGCGCGCGATCGATGCGCAGGATCCGCACCCAGCACAGCTCGGGCCCTCGGCGCGTTCGGCGCGGATCGCCGTCGTGGACGAGGGTCTGGATGTCGTCGGGGTACTGCGCGTGGAACTTGCCGGCGAGCAGCGGATCGCGGTGCCACGGGGACTCGGGTTGCGGCTGCGGGCCGTAGTGATCGAGCCAGGTCGGGCGCGCCGGCAGCTGGCGCGCGGCGGCCTCGGCGTCGCTGAGCTCGGTCAGCTGCCACTGCGGCGACAGCCGCACCGTACGCGATGGCATCGTCGCGATCGTCGGCTCGCTCGCGAGGCCACCCTTGGCCGACGGCCCCGCGTGCGGATCGAGATAGACGAACGCGATGATCGGCTCGTCCGGAAGACGATCGATCATCACCCAGCGCCCGAACGGATAGCCCACGCCGCTATCTTACCGCCGCTGCGCGGGCAGATTCTCCACGAGCCGGCCGACGATCGTCTCGTGGGCGCGGTCGACCTCGGCGTCGGTGAGCGTGCGCTCGGGCGAACGATAGGCGATCGACCACAGCATGCTCTTCATGCCGGCGCCGAGCTTGGCGTCGCGATAGTCCTCGAGCAGGCGCACGCCGACGACGAGGGGCTCGGCCGCGTCGGCGATCACGTCCGCGATGCGCGCGGCCGGGATCGACTCCGCGAGCAGCAGCGACACGTCGCGCGCCGAGCCGGGGAAGCGCGGGATCGCGCGCATCTGCGCCGGGTCCGCGACCGGCAGCTTGTCGAGCTCGACCTCGAACGCGAACACCGGCGCGGTGACGCCGAGCCGCGCGCGCACGGCAGGATGCAGCTCCCCGAACCAGCCGACGACCTCGCGCACCAGCACGAGCTCGCCCGCGACGCCGGGATGCAGGTACGCCACGTTCGGCGTCGCCTGCGTGCGGACCACGACCGGGCCGGCGACGGCGCGGATCGCCTCGAGCGCGAGCGCCTTGGCGTCGAACGCGTCGTACGGCGTGCCGTCGCCGATCTGCGCCGGGCGCCGGCCGGCGAGCACGCCGGCTGCGTGCATCGGCTCGTCGGCGAGCTCGCGCAGCGGCTGCTCGGACGCGCCCTCGCCGCGGCGCAGGAACACGCTGCCGACCTCGAACAGCGCGACGTCGGGGCGCCCGTGGCTGTGGTTGCGCGCGACCGCCGCGACCAGGTTCGGCAACAGCGACGTGCGCATCACCGCCTGCGCCTCCGACATCGGGTTGCGGATCGCGATCGGCTGGCTGCGGCGATCGGTCGCCGGCAAGCCGAGCGCGCCGCAGCGCTCGGCCGACTGGAACGCGTACGTGATCGCCTCGCTCGCGCCGGCCGCGGCGAGCGCCCAGCGCACGCGATCGGCACGATCGGGCGGCGCCAGCGGCGGCGCCTCGCGCATGACCGGCAGCGTCGACTTCACCTGCTCGTAGCCGGTGACGCGCAGGATCTCCTCGATCGCGTCGACCTCGCGCGTGATGTCGGCGCGCGCCGTCGGCGGCGTGACCTCGATGGCGCCGGGCCGCGGCGCGACCGTGAACTCGAGCCGCAGGAGCGCGTCGGCGCACGCCGACTCCGACAGCGCGACGCCGGTGAGCGCGTGCACGCGCGCGAGCCGGACGTGGATCGACGTGGGCGTGCGCTTGCCGGGATAGACGTCGCGCGGTGCGTGCGTGACGTTTCCGCCGCCGACCTCGACGAGCAGCCGCGCGGCGCGGCGCCACGCGAACCCCGCGAGCTCGGGATCGACGCCGCGCTCGAACCGCTGCGAGGCCTCCGAGTGCAGGCCGAGCCGGCGCGCGGTGCGGCGGATCGCGATCGGCTGGAAGCTCGCGCTCTCGAGCATCACGCGCGTCGTCGCGTCGCTCACCTCGCTGTCGAGGCCGCCCATCACGCCGGCGAGCGCGACCGCGCGGCCGGCATCGCGGATCACGAGGTCGCCGGGCACGAGCGTGCGCTGCGCGCCATCGAGCGTGGTGAAGCGCTCGCCGTCGTTCGCCGGCGTCACGCTGATGTCGTTCGCGAGCTTGTCGGCGTCGAACGCGTGCAGCGGCTGGCCGAGCTCGAACAGGACGTAGTTCGTGACGTCGACGAGGTTCGAGATCGGCCGGACGCCGACCGCGCGCAGCCGCTGCGCGATCCGCCGCGGCGACGGCCGCACGCGCAGCCCGGCCACGATGCCGCCGACGTAGCGCGGGCACGACTCGGCCGACGCGATCGCGATCGCGACCTGCGGTTCGCCGCGGGCGTTCACTTCGGCATCGGGCGGCACGAGCCGGCCGCCCAGCATCGCGACCAGCTCGCGCGCGACGCCGAGGTGACCGAGCAAGTCGCCGCGATTCGCCGGCGCGTTGACGTCGAGCAGCCAGTCGTCGATGCCGAGCGCGCGCTGCGCCGGCACGCCGAGCGGCGTGCGATCGTCCTCGTCGAGCACGACGATGCCGGCGTGATCTTCGGATAGCCCGAGCTCGTCCTCGGCGCACAGCATGCCGGGCGACACGATGCCCTTGACCGGCTTGGGCGCGAGCGTGAGCCCGTTCGGCAGGGTCGCGCCGACCTGCGCCCACAGCACCTTGCGCCCCGGCGCCGGCACGTTCGGCGCGCCGCACACGACCTGCGTCGCCGCCCCGCCCCGCTCGGTGATCACGTCGACGAGCGTGAGCTTGTCGGCCTGCGGATGCGGCTTCGTGGCCACCACCTCCGCGACCACGACGCCGCGAAACCCCGCACCGAGATCGACGAGCTGCTCGATCTCGATGCCGGCGCGCGTGAGCGCACGCGCACCCTCCTCGGGCGTCGGCACGCGGTCGAGGTCACACAGCTCGAGGAGCCAGCTCCACAGGGCCTTCATGGTTCGAACTGCTCCAGGAACCGGATGTCGCCTTCGTAGTAGAACTTGATGTCGTTGACGCCGTGGCGGAGCATCGCCATGCGCTCGATGCCCATGCCGAACGCGAAGCCGGTGTAGCGCTCGGCGTCGATGCCGCAGTGCTCGAACACGACCGGATCGACCATGCCGCTGCCGCCGATCTCGATCCAGCCGGTGTGCTTGCACAGCCGGCAGCCCGAGCCGCCGCAGAAGCTGCACTGCATGTCGACCTCGGCCGACGGCTCGGTGAACGGGAAGTAGCTCGGCCGCAGCCGGATGCCGAGGTCCTTGCGGAAGAACCGCTGCACGAAGTGGAGCAGCGTGCCCTTGAGATCGCCGAACGAGATGCCCTCGTCGACCGCGAGGCCTTCGATCTGCGTGAACATCGGGCTGTGCGTCGCGTCGTCGTCGCGGCGGTAGACGAGCCCGGGCGCCACGATGCGGATCGGCGGCTTGTGCGTGAGCATCGTGCGGATCTGCACCGGGCTCGTGTGCGTGCGCAGCACGATCTCCTCGGACACGAAGAACGTGTCCTGCATGTCGCGCGCGGGGTGGTCGCCGGGGATCCCGAGCGCCTCGAAGTTGTGCCAGTCGGTCTCGATCTGCGGGCCTTCGGCGACCACGAAGCCGAGCTCGGCGAAGATCTGCACCGCCTCCTGCCGCACGAGCGTGAGCAAGTGCAGGTGGCCGCCGCCGACCGGCCGCGCCGGCAGCGTGACGTCGACCGTGCGCGCGAGGTCGGCCTGGGCTGCCGCGGCCGCGAGCTCGCCGAGGCGCGCCGCGACCTGGCCCTCGATCGTCTGCTTGACCTTGTTGACGGCGGCGCCGACCGCGGGCCGGTCGCCGGCGGGCAGCTTGCCGAGCTCCTTCATCAGCTCGGACACCTTGCCCTTCTTGCCGAGGAACTGCGCCTGCGCGGCGCGGATGGCCTGCTCGTCGGCGAGCGGCTGGACGACCTGCTCGAACTGCAGAGCAAGCTCTTCGAGTTGCGAGATCAGCTGAGCCTTCATGACGCGAAACCGAGCGAGGAACGTCGCCGGCGAGGCGGAGCGAGAACCGGACCGGAGCGTACGACTGTACGCGAGGACCGGAAGCGCAGCGACAACGACGCCCGCGACGTGCGCGGCCGTTTTCGCCTACGCGGTGGCGATCTGCTGAAACGCGACCGGATCGCTGATCGCGATCTCCGCGAGCATCTTGCGGTTGAGCTGGATGTTCGCGCTGCCGAGCTTGCCCATCAGCTTGGAGTAGCTGACGCCGAGGTTGCGCGACGCCGCGTTGATGCGCTGGATCCACAGCGCGCGGAAGTCGCGCTTGCGCACCTTGCGCGAGCGATACATGTGCATCCACGCGTGCTGAACGGCTTCGTTCGCGATCGCATGGCACTTGCTCCGCTTGCCGCGGAAGCCCTTCGCCCACTTGAGCACGCGGTTGCGGCGGCGGCGGGCCTTGAATCCTCGTTTTGCGCGGGGCATGGCTACTTCCTCGGTCTCATCCGTACGGGAGCAGAACGTCGATCTGGTGATGGTGCGCGGGTGGCACGTACGCCGCGTTGCGGAGCTGACGCTTGCGCTTCTTGCTCCGATTCGTCAGCAAGTGGCGCTTGAACACGCGCTGAAACTTGAACTTACCCGACGCGGTCTTCTTGAACCGCTTCTTGGCGCCGGAGTGAGTCTTGACCTTCGGCATGACAGAGGACGGGGTTTATGGCTGATCGGGACCGAATAGGCAATAGGGAAGCGGAACAAGGAGTTCCGAATTCCGGTTCCCGGTTCCCGATTCCCTATTCGTCTTCGTCGTCTTCGACGTCCGCGTTGATCGCGTCCTCGTCCAAGTCCTCGTCTTCTTCCGGCTCGGGCTGCGGGGCCGGCTTGCCCGGCTGCTGGGTCCGCTTGGCGGCCTCGGCCGCGGCCTGCGCGGCCGCCTGGGCCTTCTTGGCCTCCTGCGCCTTGCGCACCACCCCCGGCTTGGGCGCGATGACCATGATCATGCGCCGGCCTTCCATGTTCGGAGTGGCCTCGACCGCCGCGATGTCGCTGCACAGGTCGACCACCTTGTTGAGCATCGCCATGCCGGTCTGCGGGTGCGTGATCTCGCGGCCGCGGAACACGACCGCGAGCCGGACCTTGTTGCCGGCCTCGAGGAAGCGGCGCACGTGCTTCACCTTGAAGGCGAGATCGTGCTCCTCCGTCTTCGGGCGGAACTTGATCTCCTTGGTCTCCACCGTCGAAGCACGCTTTCTAGCTTGCTGCTTCTTCTTCGCTTCCTCGTACTTGTACTTGCCGTAATCCATGATCCGGCAGACCGGCGGGAACGCGCGAGGCGAGATCTCGACGAGGTCGAGCCCCTTCTCCTCGGCGAGACGCAAGGCCTCGTGGGTGGGCATCACCCCGAGCTGATCCTCGTCCGAGATGACCCGGACCTCGGGAACACGAATCCGTTGATTGATACGAAGGCCCTGCTCCGGGCGGCGGCGATCGAATCGCCCTCCAGGCGGTCGAACGTTCATGAGTACACGTGGCTCTGCTGCATGTGCGCGATGATTTCCTTTGGCCGGTCGTTGGCCTTGCGAGGGCTAGGTTCTACACCGTCCGTCCGCGTTGGGAAAGCGGGTAAGATCGAGGAGCGCAGGATGCAGGGATCCTCGGCTACGCCCTCGCGACCAGCGGCTCCCGCCCGCTCGCTGGTCGCGCTCGCGCTCGTGCTGGGCTGCAACAGCCGTGTCGGCGACCAGACAGGCGCACCGCCGGCGCCGCCCACCCCCGCTCCCGAGCTCGCGCCGTTCGACCGGCTCGTGTCCCGCGTCGAGCGCGACCACGACTTCGCGGCGAGCTACGAGCGAAACGTCGGCCACCCCTGGCGCGACGACGTGCCGGGCTTGCGCGACGAGCTCGTGCGCGCCACGACCCGAGATCAGAGGCTCGTCGCGTTCGCTCACCTGCAAAACAGCCTGCGCGACGGTCACTGCTACGTCGATCCACCGCCGGGAACCGCGGAGCAGCGGCTCGAGCTCGGCATCGAGCTATGGCCCGGCGGCACGTTCGCAGCGCCCGAGCTGCGCGTCGTCGCCGTCGCCCCCGACGTCGGCGGAGACATCGCGGTCGGCGACTCGGTCGTCGCGGTCGACGGCACGCCGCTAGCGGGCTGGGTCGCGGCCAACCGGTTCGAGGCGCGGTCGCTCGCGCCGGCCGACGCGCTCGCCGACATCCTCGCGACGGTCGCCGACGTCACCGTGCCGTGGACGCCGCGGCGAGAAGGCGACCGCCGCGTGCTGACGCTGGCGCGCGGTGGCGCGCGCCACGACATCACGTTGCAGTTCGGCACGCACGCGAGCACGCATCCGCATCCCAACATCGACCACGCGCCGCCGCTCGCCGAGATCAGCTGCGATCCGATCGACTACGGCGCGTATGCGGTCAGCGAGGTCGGCATCAACCTGTGCGTCTACCGGCCGACGAGCCGCACGCGGCCGCGGATCGCGATCGTGCGCTACCTGTCGTTCCTGTACACCGGCGGGGATCGCGATTCCTCGCTGCGCTCGCTCAAGATCGATCACGACCTGCTGGCGAAGGCGCTCGCCGACGCCGACGGCGTGATCCTCGATCTGCACGAGAACAGGGGCGGCAACGCGCCGTTCAAGTTCCTGTCGTGGTTCTCGAGCGGCCCGATCGACTTTCCCCGCGTCGTCACGAAGGTGTCGCCCGAGCTCGACGCGAACACGCTGCAGCACCTGCTCGGCTCGCACGGCGCGGACACGTATCTCGCGGCCCAGCGGAAGCACGAGCCGTCGTACGTCACGCACTTCTACTGCGCGGAGGAGCCGTGCACGAACGTGTCGCTGCCATCCGACGAGCGCGTGACGCGCGCGCCCGTCGCGGTGATCACGGGCTCGGAGTGTGCGTCCAGTTGCGACACGTTCTCGTCCGAATGGGCGGTATTTCATCTCGGACCGATCGTCGGCATGCAGCCGCGCCACGCCTACACGACGACGCGGCTGCCGATCGAGGTCGATCAGCTCGGCACCTTCCGCATCGCGCTCTCCCACAACGAGCTGCAGGCCGGCGTCTCGATGGAAGGCGAGCCGATCCATCTCGACTGGGAAGCGCCCCACACGTTCGACACGCGCGACTCGTGGCTGCGAACCGCCGTCGACGAGGCGAGCAAGCGGCTGAACCATCGGGCCGGCCCGTGACGCGTCCGCTCGTCATCGCGCTCGCGCTCGTGGCTGCGACCCGTCCTGCGGCGGCCGGCGCGTGTCTCGACCTCGCGGACGACACCGACGACCTCCACAAGCTCGAGGCGTTCGCCGCGCGCAAGGGCAAGCAGAAGCAGCCCGATGACGGCAACAAGCCGTGGCTGTGCGTCGAGCTCGCGATGGGCAACGACGCCATCATCGACGGCTCGACCGGCAACTACGACAAGGTCGCGACGCGCCGCCTGCACGAGCGCGCGATCGCGGCGTGCACGAAGGTGCTCGACCGCGACGACGACCCGGGCGAATGCGTGGTCATCGTCGCGGCCGGCGGGCTCGTGAAGGTCGGCGGCCACGATATCTTCGCGCTGGTCGGCAAGCTGCCCGAGGATCCGATCGAGAACGCGGGCGGCCTGGGCTGGACGCGGACGATGCTGTACGGCGCGATGAACGATCCGCGCAGCGCCGCCGCGGTGGTCGAGATGTGGAAGGCCGCGATCCCGCGCGCGGACCGGCGCGAGAAGCTGCATCGCGGCTCGATGGCGGACTGGAGCGGCTGGCGTCAAGACGCCGCCGGCGTCCTCGGCAAGCTCGGCGGCGCCGACGAGAAAGCGTTCCTCGAGGAGCAGGCACTCGCCACCAAGGACAAGTACGTCGCCCAGGCCTGCCGCGATGCCGCGGCCGCGATCGCCAAGCGGCTGTCGCCGTAGCCGACCTCGCCGTCGCGCTTGTCGTAGGCACGAGAGGGATTGAACCTCCGACCCCTACCGTGTCAAGGTAGTGCTCTCCCACTGAGCTACGTGCCTGGGAGGTTGTTTAGGTAGATGATCGCGCCGGTGGCGTCAAGCTGGCGCGCCTGTCAGATGCGGACCTTGCTGGCCGCGTCAGAACCGGCGTACCATTGAGACCTTAGACAACTTATCGGGCGTGCCGTCGGTCCGATGAACGTAGGTGGTCCACTCTGACATCATTGTCAGAGCGGGGAGACACGTTGATCCAGGTCGGTCAGGTTCTCGACAAGTACGAGCTCTTGGAGCGCGTCGGCCAGGGCGGGATGGCCGTCGTGTATCGCGGGCTCGATCGGTCGTTGAAGCGGACCGTCGCGGTCAAGATCCTCCACAAGCACCTGAGCGATTACCAGGAGGCGCGCGATCGCTTCGAGCGCGAAGCGCAGGCGGTCGCGAAGCTGCGCCACGAGAACATCCTCGAGATCTTCGACTACGCCGCGAAGGAAGGCGAAGAGAGCTACATCGTCACCGAGTTCATCGACGGTCAGACGCTCAAGCAGTTCGTCACCGACCGGCCGATCGCGTATCCGGAGATCGGCGCGATGATCATCCTCCAGGTCTGCCGCGCGCTCGCGCACGCGCACGCCGGCCAGATCCTGCATCGCGACGTGAAGCCCGAGAACATCATGATCCGCTCCGACGGGGTCGTGAAGCTGATGGACTTCGGCATCTCGCACATGGTCGACCTCGAGCGGCTCACCGTGACCGGCCAGCTCCTCGGCTCGCCGGCGTACATGGCGCCCGAGCACGTCGAGGGCCGGCCGCTCGATTTCAGGACCGACGTGTTCGCGGCCGGCATCGTGCTGTACCAGCTGTGCGTCGGCAAGCTGCCGTTCGAGGGCAAGAACCCGCACGAGGTGTTGAAGCGCATCGCCGAGTGCAAGTTCGTCGATCCGCGCCAGGCGAACCCGCGCATCGGCAACCGGCTCGGCCGGATCATCCTGCGCGCGATGGCGGCGCTGCCGAACGATCGCTACCCCGCGATCTCGGAGATGGTGCTCGCGATCGAGGCCTACCTCGAGGAATCGGGCATCTCGAAGGACAAGGTGCCGGCCGAGCTCGCGCGCTACTTCCAGGCGCCCGCGAGCTACGAGCAAGCGCTCAAGGAGCGGCTGATCGATCACCTCGCGCGCCGCGGCCAGGAGCTGCTCGACGACGGCAACCGCGCCGGCGCGCTCGACGTGTTCGATCGCGTGCTGACGATCGATCCGAGCAACGTGCGCGTGCTCGACATCCTCGGCAGCCTGAACCGGCGCGCGCGCGTGAAGCACGTCGCGCTCGCGCTCGCCGGCTGCGCGCTGCTCGGCGGCGGCGCGTGGGCCGCCCGCGAGGCGCTGAAGCCGCCGCCAGCCGAGCCGCCGCCCAAGGTCGACGTCACGGTCGGCTCGGATCCGGCGGCGATCGAGCAGACGAATCACGTCGAGGCGCCGCCGGTCGCCGTGGAGATCGACGCCGGCGCGCCGGATGCGGCGGCGCAGGTCGCGGTGGTCACGCCGCACATCGATGCCGGCGGCACAGACGCGACGGCGGTCGCGGCGGTGAAGACGAAGGTGATGTTCTTGCCGCACGGGTCCGAGTATCAGATCAACGACGGCGCGTGGCAGCCGGTACCGCCCGACGATACCGTCACGCTCGAGCTCACCGCGCCGGTCCGGATCACCGCGAAGAACGCACGCGCGCAGCAGATGACGAAGACGATCGACCCCGGCGTCGATGCGACCGTCTCGATGCCGCTCAACCCCGGCCACGTCATTCCGGCGTGCAAGCTGCCGGCGCAGGTGACGGTCGATAACAAGGGCGCCGACCTCGGCAAGCCGTTCCCGATCGTTTTCGGCGCGAGCCTCGACTCGAGCAAGCCGGTCGTGATCCAATTCAACGGCGACGACGTCGATGACAAGCCGATCATCCGGTCAGTCGAAGCCGGTAAGGACATCACGGTCGAATGCGCGCTGCGCTGATCGCCTTCGCGCTCGCGGTCGCGCCGCTCGCGGCGCGTGCCGATGCGTTCGCTCAGAGCACGCAGCCGAGTACCGAGGATCCTCAGACGTCGCTCGCGCAGGCCCGCCACTACTTCACCGCGAAGGACTGGCAGCACGTGATCGAGAAGCTCACGCCGCTGCTGTTCAAAGGCGAGAAGCTCGCCCTGCCCGGCGACCTCGTCGAGGCTTATCTCTTGCTCGGCGTCGCGTACGTCGAGACCGGCCAAGCAGGCGACGCGAAGGACATGTTCAAGCAGGTGCTCCGCCTCGAGCCCGGCAAGACGATCGATCAATTGATGTTCTCGATGAGCGCCGTGCGCGTGTTCGACGAGACCAAGTCCGAAGTCGAGGACGCCCAGCACAAGCTCGACGCCCAGCGCGAGCTCGACAAGCTCAAGCACGCGCAGGAGGACTACCTGAAGAGCCTGCACGTCGTCGAGCGCCACCCGTACTACGTCAACTTCGTGCCGTTCGGCGCGGGCCAGTTCCAGGACCGCCGCGTCGGGCTCGGCGTCGGGCTCGCGGCGAGCGAGGGCGCGATGCTGTTCACGTCGGCCGGCATCTGGCTCTATCTCGCCGGCAAGTACGGCATCGAGTCGAAGAGCGTGCCGGTCGCGGACGTGCCCAGCGTGCAGCACCTCGAGCAGGTCGAGATCGGCACCGGCATCGCGTTCTTCGCGCTGTACGCGTACGGCGTCGTCGACTCGCTCTACCACTACAAGCCGCGCGCCGAGATCCAGGGCGACAAGTCGCTGCTGCCGCCGAGCCTGCAGGTGCCGACGCCGGCGAAGAAGCAATCGCTCCGCGATCGCATCCACATCTTCCCGATGGCCAACGCACACGGCGCCGGCATCGGAATTGGCTGGGAGGACTGATCCATGCCGTCGTTACGACTCACCGCACCCGGCCACCCCGCGACGATCTTTCACCTGCACAAGAAGATCACGTCGATCGGATCGGGGCCCGACAACGACATCGTGCTGCCCGACCCGCTCGTGCCCGACGGGTTCGCGGTGCACTTCGACGGCCAGACCTACACGGTGTTCGCGCCGAAGAAGACCGAGTTCGTCGTCAACGGCAAGAAGCGCAGCAAGCACAAGCTCACCCACGACGAGCGGCTCGTGATCGGCAGCTGCGACCTCCGGTTCGCGATGGTCGACGACGTCGCGCCGCCGCCGGAAGAGGCCGCGAACACGATCGCCGACCTCGACGCCTACACGAAGCTGTTCGAGTTCTCCGACAAGCTCATGCACACGCGCGACCTCGGCGAGCTGCTCGAGGCGCTGATGGACGCGGTCGTCGAGATCACGAACGCCGACAAGGGCTTCTTGATCCTCGCCGAAGGCGACTCGCTCGACATCAAGGTCGCGCGCAACGTCAAGCGCGAGAACATCGCCGACGCGATCTCGCAGCTCTCCGACTCGATCATCGCGAAGGTCGTGCGCTCGCGCCGGCCCGTCATCATCTCCGACGCGATGAACGACGACGAGTTCGCGTCGGCGAAGAGCGTGATGCACCTCAAGGTGTCATCGGTCATCTGCGTGCCCCTGCTCGACCGCGGCCGCCTGCTCGGCCTCATCTACGTCGGCAACGACTCGATCCGCGACTTGTTCCAGGAGCAAACGCTGCGCGTGCTCACGGTGTTCGCGTCGCAGGCCGCGCTGATCGTCGCGAACGCGCTGCTCGTCAACGAGCTGCGCCACGACAACAAGCGCCTCAACGAGCGGCTCGAGCTGTACCGCTTCGGCGAGATCGTCGGCACGTCGCCGCCGATGCAGGCCGTGTTCCGCAAGGTCGAGAAGATCGCGCCGACCGACATCAGCGTGCTGGTCACCGGCGAGACCGGCACCGGCAAGGAGCTGATCGCGCGCGAGATCCACAACCGGTCGCCGCGCGCCGGCAAGCCGTTCGTCACGATCAACTGCGGCGCGATCCCGGCGAACCTGCTCGAGAGCGAGCTGTTCGGCCACGTCAAGGGCGCGTTCACCGGCGCGGTCGCCAACAAGCAGGGCCGCTTCCAGGCCGCCGACGGCGGCACGCTGTTCCTCGACGAGATCGGCGAGATGCCGATCGAGCTCCAGGTGAAGTTGCTCCGCGCGCTGCAGGAGAAGATCGTGTTCCGCGTCGGCGACACGCGGCCCGAGCCGGTCGACATCCGCATCCTCGCCGCGACCAACCGCGATCTCGAGAAGGAGATCGCCGCCGGCCGCTTCCGAGAAGACCTGTTCTACCGGCTCAACGTCGTCAACCTCGAGCTGCCGCC
The DNA here is from genome assembly GCA_035500135.1 of Kofleriaceae bacterium. GTDB lineage: Bacteria > Myxococcota_A > Polyangia > Haliangiales > Haliangiaceae > JABFXX01. Next base: position 1,964 of record DATJXL010000089.1, on the reverse strand, counting down.
GCTGCGCGTGCGCGGCGAAGACCTCCTGGTGATCGCGCGCTACCTCCTCAGCCGCTACTCGCGCGAGTACGACGCGAAGGTCAAGGGCCTGTCGCCCAACGCCGCGGTCGCGATCCGCAAGCACAACTGGCCCGGCAACATCCGCGAGATGGAGAACCGCATCAAGAAGGCGATCGTGCTGTGCGAGTCGACCGTGATCGGGCCCGACGACCTCGGGCTCACCGGCGACGTGCTGCCGCAGATCCTCACGCTCGCCGATGCCAAGGACAAGTTCCAGCGCGACTACATCAACGAGGTGCTCGCGCTCAACAACGGCAACCGCACGAAGACCGCGCGCGACCTCGGTGTCGATCCGCGCACGGTGTTCCGCCACCTCGAGAAGGAATCCGAGGACGGCAGCGTGCCCCCGAGCGACGAACCGGCAGTGTGATCCACGCACGAGGTACGCCATGACGCAGATGTCCGAACACCACCGCCCCCAATCGCCCGGATCGCGAGCTAACCGCCCGACACGACAGGCGCGATCCATGCTGGCGCGTGCGCTGCATGATCGCCGTGCGATCGTGCGCGTGCTTGTCTTCTCGTTCGGGTCGTTCGCCGGTGGATGCGTCATCCCGCCCTCGCTGTCGTCGAACACGATCGATGCCGGCCTCGACTCGCCGCCCGCGATCACCCACGCGTTCAGCGACCAGGTCGAGCTGACCGAGCCCGGCCCGGTGCTGTTCGAGCAGGGCACCGGCACGCTCAACCTCGAGCTCCGCGACACCGACCTCGGCGACACGCTCTACGCATTCGTGTTCGTCGACTACAACAACCCGGATCCGACGCCGCCGCGCGCGACCTGCTTGCCCGCTCCGGCGTCGTCGAAGTCACCCGACCGCGTCACCGCGTGCGACGTCAGCGGCCTGTGCGAGACCGCCGACATCGGCCAGACGCGCGGCATGACCGTCGTCGTGTTCGACCGCATGCCGCTCGACAGCGGCATGCCGCAGTACCAGAACATCCCGCCCGACGGGCTGTCGACCGACCGCTTCTACTACCTCAAGTGCCAGCCGCGCTCGTCATGAAGTACCTCGCGACCGCAACGCTCCTCGCCGCCTGCATCGCCGAGCCTCCAAAGCCCGGCCAGATGTGCATGGCGACGAGCGACTGCGCGTCGGGCGAGGTCTGTCAGGACGGCGTGTGCTGGGGGGATCCGCCGACCGGGATGTTCGCGGCCACGCTCGGCCCGCCGAGCAACCGCGCGGACCTCGTCGGCTCGGAGATCGCGCAGCTCGCGATCCCGCAGGACGGCTGGCTCGGCTCGATCTCGCTCGCCGCGCCGGTGCAGTTCGCGGGACGCGTCGAGGCCTACTGCGCGCCCGCCGGCTCGGCCTGCGACACCAGCTCGCTCGGCGCCACGATCACGATCACGCGCGAGTCCGAGTTCGCCGGCGGTCCCGGCTTCTCGGCCGTGATCGCGTCGAGCGACGGCGTCGCGCGCAGCACGAACTCGTTCTCGGCGGCCGTGCCGGTCACCGGCGCGACCGATTCGCCGTTCGTCGTCACGGTCGTGCCCGACGGCCGCGATCCGACGCCGCCGTCGAGCGGCGTGTCGCCGGCGACGCTCGCGCCGCCGATGCGCACGACGATCACGGCGATGACCGACACGTCGACCACGTTCGTGCTCGGCGGCGCCGATGCGCAAACGATCGACGGCACGATCACGAACGGCCTGTCGCCGCTCGCGAAGTACCGCGTCGCGGCGCTCGGCCAGTGGGATCCGACGACGCCGCTGGCCGAGGTCTCGACCGTCGCGTACACGACCGACGGCACGTTCCATCTCGTGCTGGCCAGCGGCGTGACCGGCCCGTTCACGATCGTCGCGTCGCCCGACGATCCGAGCATGGTCGCGCCGACGTTGTCGCTCGGCAGCGTCGTGGCGGGCTCCACGCAGGCCGTGCTGACGCAGCCCGCGAACCTCG
>DATJXL010000088.1:0-14086 GCA_035500135.1 Kofleriaceae bacterium | reverse complement strand
CCAGCTGATCGCGCGGCTGTGGTCGGATAGCTGGGGTGTTCCACCGTAGTCCGCAAGCGAGCCCGCCAATGGTAGGGTTCGTGCGTGTACGTCGGCCTGGCCAAGATCGGCCTCTTGATCGGCGACAGCCATTCGCTGAAGGACAAGCGGATGGTGCTGCGCCGGATCAAGGACCGCGTGCGCGAGCGGCTGCACGTCGTCGTGAACGAGGTCGGTGACCCCGAGATCCGTGACTCGTGGAATCGCGCGGAGCTCGGCGTCGCGATCGCGAGCGGCGATCGCGGCAAGGCGCTCGCGCTGGTCGACGAGGTCGTGCGCGTTGCGGTCGCGGCGGGTGGCGCGCAGGTCGCGACGATCGCGAAGGACGTCGTCACGTTCGACGCGCCGCCGGCGCCGTACGTCGCGGTCGACGACCGCACCGGCTCCGGCGACAAGGCCGCGGCCGCGGCGAGCGATGACTGGGTGCCCGAGGAGTGGCAGCGCGATGAGTAGCGCGCGCAAGACGCGTGTCGAGCACGCGATCCGCGAGACGCTGACCGAGCTGATCGCGAGCGACGTGCGCGATCCGCGCGTCCACGCGCCGACCATGCTGACGATCACGCGGGTCGAGCTCAACGTCGATCTGTCGGTCGCGCGCTGCTACGTGTCGATCGTCGGCGACGACGCGACGGCGGACGCGGCGCTCGAAGGCCTCGCCAAGGCCGCCGGCTTCCTGCGCGGCGCGGTCGGCCGGCGCGTCGGGCTCCAGCACGCTCCCGAGCTGCGCTTCTCGGCGGATCCCTCGCTCGACATGTCGGAGAAGCTCGCGGCGATCGTGCGCGAGGACGAGGACAAGGCGCGCGCGGCGGGCCGCGACCCGGAGCCAACCCCAACTCCCGGCAAGAAGTGATGGAGCGGGGGCGAACCACGGAGCCCGTCGCGGCGGTCGATCCCGCGGCCGCGCTCGAGCGCGCGTGCGACGTAATGCGCGCGGCCAAGCGGATCCTGCTCACGAGCCACCGCCGGCCCGACGGCGACGGCACCGGCTCGATGGCCGGGCTCGCGTCGCTCTTGCGCGCGCACGGCAAGGAAGCTGTCATCTACTCGGTCGACGCGATCGCGCGCCGCTACCGCTGGCTGCCGCTCGTCAGCACGGTCGTGCACACGATCCCGTTCGACGAGCGCTTCGACTGCACGATCGTCGTCGATTGCGCCGACATCACGCTGCTCGGCGACACCCTGCCGCCGCCCGAGGTGCGCGGCACGCTGATCACGCTCGATCACCACGCGAGCGGGCATCCGTTCGGCGACATCGCGGTGTGGGACCCCGCCGCGGCCGCGGTCGGCGTGCTCGTGCATCGCATCGCGGTGCGCGAAGGCTGGCCGGTCACGGCGGAGGCCGCGGTGCCGCTGTACGTCTCGCTGATCAGCGACACCGGCGGCTTTCGCCACGCCAACACCAACGCCGAGGCGCTGCGCGTCGGCTCCGAGCTGATCCGCGCCGGCGTCGTGCCGGCGACGATCGCGGCGAGCCTCGAGGAGCGGCCGAGCCCGGGCAAGCTGCGCCTGCTCGGCTCCGTGCTGGCGACGCTCGAGCTCCAGTGCGCGGGTCGCGTCGGCGTGCTCAGCGTGACGACCGCGATGGTCGATGGCGCGCGCGCGTCGTGGGAAGACATCGAGGGCATGGTCAACTGGGCGCGCAACGTCGAGGGCGTGCAGGTCGGCGTGTTGCTCACGACCGCGAAAGGCGGCGGCGTGCGCGTCTCGATGCGCTCGCGCAGCGAGAAGATCGACGTCGGCCGCGTGTGCATGGCGCTCGGCGGCGGCGGTCACCCCGGCGCCGGCGGCTGCCACATCGACGCCGACCTCGCGACCACCAAGGACAAGGTCGTGCGCGCGCTCGAGACCGCGTTCAACCGCATCAGCCGACCCGTCATCGAGCCGCCGTAGACGGGTTACTTGTTTTCGTCGTCGGCCGCGGCGCGCCGTGCGGCCTCGGCAGCTGCGGCGAGCGTGCTCGCGTCCTGCGTCGGCGCATAGGCGACCGGCGGCTCGATCGGCACGTTCGGCGTCGGCTTGGTGAGCGGCGGCGTGGAGCCGGCGGCGAACCGTGGCTCGTCGTCGTAGCGGACGTTGCGCACGCGCTCGACGACCGCGCCGCGCGGAGGCGGCGGCAACGTGGCTTGGGGCTGGACCGGCATCATCGGCATCGTGGCCTCGCCGCGCCGGTGCGCGGGCGTGTCGCGCATCACCGCGATGAAGCTCGCGACGCGCGCGAATGCCGAGATCTGATCGCGCAGCGCGCTGGTGAGCCCGACCACCTCGAGCCCGCTGCCGTGATCGTTCACGATCACCGCGCGCGCAACCAGCCGGAGCTCTTCTTGCCCGGCGCGCAGCACGAGGTTGCATTCTTCGTCGAGGCGAAGTGGAGCACCCGCCGCGAACACACCGCCGCGCGCCGCCAGCTCGTTGCCAGACTTCGCGTCCACCGCGAGATCGAGCGTGATCGTGCGCCGCATCGGTGTCTCATCTTACGGGTTCCGACGCGATTGTCGATGTGGGTGCGAGTAGCGAGTGATACGATGATCACGTGGCGGTCACGAGATCCGCGTGGGTGCTGCTCGCGATCGCGGCGTGCGGCACCCACTCGCACTCGTCGCCGTCTCCCGACGCTGCCGACATCGACGCGACCCCGGATGCCAATCCGCTCGAGCCGTCGACGCTGGCCGGCACCGGGCTGTGCATCGACGACGCGTGCGCGCAGATCTCCCCCGACGTCACGCCCTACACGCCGCGCTGGGCACTCTGGGCCGACGGTGCGACCAAGCGGCGCTGGATGTACTTGCCGCCCGACACGCAGATCGACACGTCGGACATGGACCACTGGAATTTTCCGGTGGGCACCAAGTTCTGGAAAGAGTTCACCGCGCCCGATGCCAGCAACAACCCGGTGCGGGTCGAGACTCGCTACATCGCGAAGGTCGGCGCGGGCGATACCGTCCAGGACTGGTTCTACATCTCGTACCAGTGGAACGCGACCGAAGACGGCACGATGGGCGTGACGACCGGCGTCACCGACGCCAACGGGACGCAGCACGACATCCCGTCGCGCTCGAACTGCAAGTCGTGTCACGAGGGCGTGCAGCCGACGCGCATCCTCGGCTTCGGCGCGCTCCAGCTCGACTACACCGACTCGACCGCCGGCGAGGTCGATCTCGCCGGGGCGATCGCGAACAACTGGCTCTCGGTGGCGCCGGCCGGCACGACCACGCCGTACTTCCCGCTGCCGACCGACGGCACGACGGACGCGCAGGAGGCGCTCGGCTATCTGCACGCGAACTGCGGCCAGTGCCACAATCCGACCAGCGACACGTACAAGTCGATGGCGATCCCGCTGCAGCTGCGCCTGACCGTCGCAACGCTCGGCGCGGTCGCCGACACGCCGACGTATCAGACCGCGATCGGCATCGCGGCCACGATGCCCGCCGGCGGGCTCACCGACATCGTCGCTCCCGGCATGCCCGACCAGTCGCTGCTGATCTATCGCTTCGAGTCGACGAACATGGCCGTGCGCATGCCGCCGATCATGGTGAAGAACGCGGATCCGACCGGCGATGCGACGCTGCGCACCTGGATCACGAACCTGCCGCCGTGAGTGGCGTCATCGTGCTCGACAAGCCGGCCGGGCTGACCTCGGCGGGCGCGGTCGAGATGGTCAAGCGCCGCGTCGGCGCCGCGCGCGCCGGGCACGGCGGCACGCTCGATCCGATCGCGACCGGCGTCCTGCCGATCTGCCTCGACGAGGCGACCAAGCTCGCGCCGTACTTGCTCGCCGACGACAAGGAGTACGACGCCGAGCTCGTGCTCGGCGTCGAGACCGACACGCTCGATCGCACCGGCGCGGTGACCGCGACCCGCGACCCCTCCGGCGTCACGCGCGAGGCGATGATCGCGGCGCTCGCCGCGCGCATCGGGCCGCAGCAGCAGATTCCACCGATGTACTCCGCGGTCAAGCTCGGCGGCGTGCGCTTGCACGAGCGCGCCCGCGCCGGCGAGGAGATCGAGCGCGCGCCGCGCGCGATCCGGATCGATCGGCTCGAGCTGGTCGCGTGGACGCCGCCGCGCGTGAAGATCGCGCTCGCGTGCAGCAAGGGCACGTACGTGCGCAGCGTGGTCGCCGACCTCGGCCGCGATCTCGGTTGCGGGGCGCACCTCGCCGAGCTGCGCCGGACGCGCTCGGGCACGTTCGCGATCGCGCAGGCGTGCGCGCTCGACGACGTCGCGAGCACGCGGCCGATCGGGATGGTCGCCGCGACCCGGCTGCCGATCGTCGCGATGCCGGCCGCGCTCGAGCGAAAAATTCGCGACGGCCTCCAGACGATTGCCGGCGAGCTCGCCGGACTACCTGCCGAAGGACAGCGATTCCAGCTGGTTGCAGAGGGCGATCGGCTGGTCGCGATCGCGCGTCTCGAGCGCGGCAAGGTCGTGTACGACCGCGTCTTCAAACCCTAGAGTTCGCCTGCCGTGACCCAGCATCGAGGCATCGCACGGCCTGCCGCCGCGAGGCGGGGCAGGGCAGGCGAACTCTTGGGTTTTGCCTTGACGTGGTGGCCGCGCTCCCCCAATCTGCGCGGTGACCACGGCACTCGTTCAATTCGGACGCGGCCGCTGGCGACTGAGGTACAGCATGTCGGTCTCGACGGTTCGCAAGCAGGAAACGATCAAGAAGCACCAGCAGCACGAGGGCGACACCGGTTCGCCCGAAGTTCAGGTCGCGCTGCTGTCCGAGCGCATCTCGCACCTGACCGAGCACCTCAAGAACAACCACAAGGACCACCACAGCCGCCGTGGTCTCCTGAAGATGGTCGGCCAGCGCCGCGCGCTGCTCGACTACCTGAAGCGCAGCAGCCTCGATCGGTACAAGAAGCTGATCGACACGCTCGGCCTCCGCCGCTAGCGCGCCGACGCTACTTGCTCGCGGCTCCGCGCAGCGTGTCCTTGAGCGCTCCGAGCAGGGTGTCCTTGCTCGGCGGGCCGACGACGCGCGGCACGTCGGCGAGCGAGACGTCGGGAATCTCCGTCGTACCATCGCTGACGAGGCGGTCGGCGCCGACCAGGCCGACCAGCATGTCCGCGGTCGGCGGGCCGACGTAGCCGAGCACGCGGATCGCCAGCTCGCGCAGCACGGCCGAGGTCTTCACCCGGCGGTGCTCCCAGCCCGAAGCCGCTTCGGCGTGCTCGATCTCGCCCAGCGCGGCCAGCGCGGCGAGCCATGGCTCGCCGTCCTTCGCGATCACCGTCACCTTGACGTCCAGGAACCCCGGCGTGTCGGTCTTCACGGTTGCCCTTCCGGAGCGGCTATGCCATAACGCGCCCCGTAACAATCTATCGTAGCGTCGCAGGAATCGGAGTCGCGTTGGTTTGATCGTTCAGTCGAGCCCCTCGAGCACGCGTTCGAGAGGCTGGACCGAGGGTTCAGGCTGACGGGCGCCACCGGCGACGTGACTTTCGCAAAGAAGGACACGTCATGGCATTTGTACGCGAGTCCGCCATCGTCGGCGGCAAGGAAATCACCATCGAGACCGGCAAGTGGGCCAAGCAGGCCTCTGGCTCGGTCGTCGTGCGCTGCGGCGACAGCATGGTCCTCGTGACGGCGGCCGGCTCGGCTCAGCCGCGCGACATCGACTTCATGCCGCTGACCTGCGAGTACCAGGAGAAGTTCTACTCGTCGGGCCGGATCCCGGGCAGCTTCTTCCGCCGCGAAGGCCGTACGACCAACGCGGAGATCCTGATCTGCCGGCTGATGGATCGCCCGGTGCGCCCGTTGTTCCCCAAGGGCTGGTTCATCGACACCCAGATCATCGCGAACGTGGTGTCGTTCGACAAGGTCAACGCCTCCGACGTGCTCGCGATGACCGGCGCGTCCGCCGCGCTGCACATCTCCGACCTGGTGTGGGCCGGCCCGCTCGCGGCCGTCCGCGTCGGCCGCGTCGACGGCCAGCTGATCGCGAACCCGACGTTCGCCGAGCGCGAGAAGTCCGACATGGACATCGTCGTGTCGGCGAGCAAGGACGCGATCGTGATGGTCGAAGGCGAGATGAAGGAGCTCGGCGAAGACGTCGTGATCGACGCGCTGCTGTTCGCTCATCAGGCCTGCCAGCCGCTGATCGAGCTCCAGGAGCGCCTGCGCGCCGCCGCCGGCAAGGAGAAGCGCCCGTTCACGCCGCCCGTGACCGACGAGGCGCTCGCCGCGCGCGTCAAGGAGCTCGCGTGGGACAAGCTCGGCACCGCGCTCCAGATCAAGGACAAGAAGAAGCGTTACGCCGAGACCGCCGCGGTCAAGGCCGAGACGCTCAACCTGCTCGTCGCCGAGGGCTTGATCAAATCCGCCGGCTCCGCCGGCGGTGGCGCCGCGGGCAACGTCGCCGACGCGAAGGCGTACGAGGCGGCGTTCGGCAAGCTGCACAAGAAGTGGGCGCGCGGGCACACGCTGTCGACGCGCTCGCGCATCGATGGCCGCAAGCCGGACGAGATTCGCCAGATCAGCGTGGAGGTCGGCGTGCTGCCGCGCGCGCACGGCTCGGCGCTGTTCACGCGCGGCGAGACGCAAGCGCTGGTCGCCGTGACGCTCGGCACCAAGTACGACGAGAAGAAGCTCGACACGATCGCGGGCGACTTCAAGAAGACGTTCTACATGGACTACAACTTCCCGCCGTTCTCGACGGGTGAGGTCAAGCCGCTGCGCGGCCAGAGCCGGCGCGAGGTCGGTCACGGCTTCCTGGCGGAGCGCTCGGTCGAGTCGATCGTGCCGGTGTACGAGGACTTCCCGTACACGATCCGGGTCGTGTCGGACATCCTCGAGTCGAACGGCAGCTCGTCGATGGCGTCGGTGTGCGGCGGCTCGCTCGCGCTGATGGACGCCGGCGTGCCGACCAAGTCGCAGGTCGCGGGCATCGCGATGGGCCTCATGAAGGAAGGCGACGACTACGTCGTCCTGTCCGACATCCTCGGCGACGAGGACCACCTCGGCGACATGGACTTCAAGGTCACCGGCACGCGCCGCGGCGTGTGCGCGCTGCAGATGGACATCAAGATCGAAGGTCTGTCGCGCAAGATCCTCGAGGAGGCGCTCGACCAGGCACGGCGCGGCCGCGTCCACATCCTCGACAAGATGGACGCCGCGATCAGCGTGCCGCGCGACGAGGTCAGCGTGTACGCGCCGCGCATCGTGACGATCCAGGTCAAGCCCGACAAGGTTCGCGACATCATCGGCCCCGGCGGCAAGACGATCCGCGCGATCCAGGAGCAGACCGGCGCGCAGATCGACATCGCCGACAACGGCACGGTGTCGATCGCATCGGCCGACGCCAAGGCGATCGAGCAGGCCCAGGCGCTCATCTCGGGCCTCACGATGGAGCCCGAGGTCGGCCAGTTCTACAATGGCATCGTCAAGAAGATCGTCGAGATCGGCGCGTTCGTCGAGATCATGCCCGGCACCGACGGCTTGCTCCACATCAGCGAGGTCGCGAACGAGCGCATCCGCGCGGTCGAGGACGTGCTGAGCGAGGGCGACGAGGTCATCGTCAAGTGCATCAAGGTCGACCGCGACGGCAAGATCCGGCTGTCGCGCCGCGAGGCGCTCACGGCGAATCCGGCACCGGAAGAAGTCCACAACTTCGTGATCTGACGGGGTGCACCCTTTGCGAGGGGTGACCGAGGCGGGCGCGGCGTATCATCGGATGCCGTGGCAGCCTCTCCGTTGACCGAGCCGCCCGCGCCCGTGACCGCGACCGCGACCGCGGGACCGGAGCCCCAAGCGGCCCCGGCGGCCGAGGCCGGCGGGCACCAGACGTTCGTGAACGGTCCCGTGCCGCCGGTCGCGACCGGTAACGGTGCACCGGCCGGGCCGACCGCGAGCGAGCAGGCGTACGGCGGACACGAGGCGCTCGCGTTCGCGGCGCACGTCACCGGCAAGCAACCGAGCGCCGAGGGCGCGGCGGCACAGGCCAAGCTCAAGGCCAAGCTGAAGGCGCAGTACGGCACCGACGTCCACGATTTCAACAAGGTCATGATGGGGCGCAACAAGCTCGAGCAGCAGATGCGGGCGGCGCTCCCGGGCGTCACCGCGCGGCTCAACGAGGTCGCGGCGGAGCGCAAGCTGCCGTTCCGCTTCACCGAGGCCGAGCTCGCCACGAACTTCCTCGCCGAGGGCGGCGTGCTGCTGATGACCGGGCAGCCGCGCGCGAGCATCGAAGCGGGCGGGGAGATCGACGGGTTCAGCTACCTCGGCATCGACACGTTCGCGTCGCGCCGCGCGCAGCTGAAGCCGTGGATGAGCAAGGATCTCGCGAGCTGGTCGGCCGATCCGAAGCATGGCGAGACCTCGGTCAACGAGAAGGGCCAGACCGCGCATTCGATGATGATCCGGGACATCCCGCAAGGCGTCGAGGCGAACGCGGTGATGTTCGCGGGCGCGCGCGCCGAGTTCGCGAAGGTCTGCGCGGCGGAAGGCGTCGACACGAGCAGCCTGTCGGAGGAGGCGTGGTTCTTCTGGACGACCGTTTGCTACAACGGCGGCGCCGGCACGGCCAAGAAGCTGCTCAAGCAACACGGCATCGACTACTGGAAGGAGCCGTACAAAGGCAAACCGAACGGGCAGAGCGCCAAGTACAACGCGAGCTGGCGCACCGCGACGTGGGACTACGCGCGACAGACCGAAGGCGATCACCTCGACGGCAAGGTCGACCACGACAAGAAGCCAGACGAGAAGCCAGACGCGTCGACGCACTGACCGACGCGACCGAAATCCGGTACGATGGTCGCGATGACGCCGCGCGTGCCGATTCGCAAGCTGCGGCCCGACGCGATCGTGCCGCGCTACATGACGGAGCACGCCTCCGGCGTGGATCTCCACGCCGCGATCGCGACCCCCGTGATCATCGCGCCCGGCGATGCGGCGATGATCGCGACCGGCATCGCGCTCGCGATTCCGCCCGGCTTCGAGGGCCAGGTCCGGCCGCGCTCGGGGCTCGCGAGCAAGCATCGGGTGACGGTCGTGAACGCGCCGGGCACGATCGACGCCGACTACCGCGGCGAGTGCATGGTGCTCCTCATCAACCACGGCCGCGAGCCATTCGCGGTCGAGCCCGGCCATCGCATCGCGCAGCTCGTGATCGCGCCGCTCGTGCGCGCCGAGCTCGTCGAGGTCGACGAGTTGCCGGCGAGCGAGCGCGGCGCGGGCGGATTCGGATCGACCGGTCGATAACATGAGCGCGCGCAAGACCAGGCCGCCGCCGATCCCGAAGCGCGACACCGACGAGAAGACGTCGATCTACGACAGCCAGAAGCGCAAGAAGCCGAAGACCGGTGCGCCGATCATGCAGGCGATCTCGATGAAGACGCCGGGCGCCGCGAAGATCGCGGCCGACGAGATGGTCGCCGAGCCGGCGCTCAAGCGCCCGAAGCTGCGCGCGATGTCGGAGGTCACGCCGACCGAGAACCAGCAGCTCGGTTACTTCGCGCCGCCCGCGGATCCACGCCACTTGCGCCGCCGCCGCGCGCGCGACCTCACGCTCGTGGTGTCGTGTTCGATCATCGTGGCCTCGGTCATCGCGCTCGTGATCTGGTTCGTCGCTCGCTAGGTCACACCGGCGTGGTACAAGCGGTTCGCCGACGATGATCTCGCGTTACTCGCGTCCCGAGCTCGCCGCGATCTGGGAGGATCGCGCGCGCTTCGAGCTGTGGCTCGAGATCGAGCTCGCGGCGTGCGAGGCGATGGAAGCAGCCGGCAGCGTGCCGGCGGGGACCGCAGCCAAGGTGCGCGCGGCCGCGGCCGGCAAGCTCGATCCGGCGCGCATCCTCGCGATCGAGCAGACCACGCGCCACGACGTCATCGCGTTTCTGACCCACGTCGAGGAGCTCGCGGGCGAGCCGGCGCGCTGGCTGCACCTCGGGATGACGTCGTCGGATGTCCTCGACAGCTCGCTCGCGATCCAGACCGGGCGCGCGCTCGACCAGATCCTCGCGCGCGTGATGGAGCTCGCGACCGCGCTCGCGGCGCGCGCGAGAGAGCACGCGAAGACGCCGACGATCGGGCGCTCGCACGGCATTCACGCCGAGCCGATCACGGCGGGCCTGGTGTTCGCGCGCTGGCATGCCGAGGTGATCCGCGCGTCGGGCCGCTTGATCCGCGCGCGCCACGCGATCGCGGTCGGCAAGATCGCCGGCGCGGTCGGCGTCTACGGGAATCTCGATCCCGCGATCGAGCGCGCCGCGCTCGGCAAGCTCGGGCTCGAGCCCGAGACGGTGGCGACACAGATCGTCGCGCGCGACCGCCACGCCGAGGTGTTGTGCGCGCTCGCGCTGCTCGGCACCGCGATCGAGCAGATCGCGCTCGGCGTGCGGCACTGGCAGCGCACCGAGGTCGGAGAAGCGGAAGAAGGGTTCGGAGCCGGGCAAAAGGGCTCTTCCGCGATGCCGCACAAGAAGAATCCGATCCTCTCGGAGAACCTGACCGGGCTCGCGCGGCTGCTGCGGTCGTACGCGCAGGCCGGCTTCGAGGACGTCGCGCTGTGGCACGAGCGCGACATCTCGCACTCGAGCGTCGAGCGCGTCGCGCTGCCCGACGCGACCATCCTCGCCGACTTCATGACGGTGCGCGCGACCGGGCTCGTGACGGGCTTGATCGTCCACGAGCGGCGCATGCGCGCGAACCTCGATCGCACCGGCGGGCTGTACTTCTCCGAGGCCGTGCTGCTCGCGCTCGTCAAGACCGGGCTGCCGCGCCAGCAGGCGTACGAGATGGTGCAGCGCTCGGCGCTCAAGGCGATCAGCGAGGCGGCGTCGATGGGCGCGATCGGCGCGCTGCCGGGGCGGTTCCGCGAGCTGCTCGGCGCCGACCCCGACGTCGCGAGCCGGCTCGATGCCGCCACGCTCGACCGCTGCTTCGACCTCGACCACCACTTGCGGCACGCGCCGGCGATCCTCGAGCGCGCGCTGGGGAGCGCATCATGATCGACGACGGGATCCTGCGCGCGCAGCTCGCGCACACGCTGGACAAGACGCCATGGACGAAGCTCGGCGGCCGCGCGCTGCCGCGCTACGACGGCAAGGTGCGCGACTGCTTCATCGACGCGGCGCGCGGCGAGCGCGTGATCGTCGTGACCGATCGACTGAGCGCGTTCGACGCGGTCGTCGGCACGATCCCGTTCAAGGGCCAGGTGCTGAACCAGCTCGCCGAGTTCTGGTTCGAGCACACCAAGTCGCTCGCCGCGAACCACATGCTGCGCGTGCCCGACCCGAACGTGATGATCGTGAAGGAGTGCACGCCGCTGCCGGTCGAGCTGGTGATGCGCGCGTACCTGACCGGCGTCACGTCGACGTCGATCTGGAAGGCGTACGAGGCGGGCGCGCGGACGTTCTGCGGCCACGCGCTGCCCGATGGCATGACGAAGAACCAGCCGCTGCCGCATCCGATCCTCACGCCGTCGACCAAGGCCGGCAAGGGCGATCACGACGTGTCGGTGAGCCGCGACGAGCTGCTCGCGATGGGGAGGATCGAGGCTGGCTTGTTCGATCGCGCGGCCGCGCTCGCGGCGAAGCTGTTCGCGGCGGGGCAGGCGCACGCGGCGAAGCAGGGCCTGATCCTCGCCGACACCAAGTACGAGATGGGCGTCGACGCGGGCGGGCAGCTCGTGGTGATCGACGAGATCCACACGCCGGATTCGTCGCGCTACTGGTACGCCGCCGACTACGAGGCGCGCCTCGCGAGCGGCGAAGAGCCGCGCTCGCTCGACAAGGAGTTCGTGCGGCGCTGGCTCGCGAACGAGGCGAAGTGGACCGGCGACGGCCCACCGCCGGTCATGCCGCCGGAGATCCGCGTCGAGGCCGCGAAGCGCTACATCGCCAGCTTCGAGCTCGTCACGGGCAGGAAGTTCGCACCCGACACGCGCGAGCCGATCGCGCGGATCGCGAGCGTGCTGGAGGCGACGCCGTGACAGTCCTCGCCGGTCGCAAGGCGCTGAGCGCCTCGCGGCAGGCGGCTGCGCTCGCGAAGGCACGCGCGGTGTGCCCGGCCGTCGAGTCGATCGATGCGCGCTGGGTGTACTTCGTGAAGCGCGACGTGAAGGCGTTCGTCGCGATCAGCAACGACGAGAAGCTGCGCTACCACCGGCTGCTCGACGACATGCTGCAGGTCGAGCACGTGACGCCCCCACCCGGCGTGTTCTGGATCGTGCCGCGCATCGGCACGATCTCACCGTGGTCGTCGAAGGCGACCGACATCGCGCACGTATGCGGGCTCCCGCTCGTGCAGCGGATCGAGCGCGGCACGGAGTGGAGCTTCACGGGCGCCGGCTCGCAGGAGGCGATCGGCAAGGCGCTCGCCGACCGCATGACGGAGAGCGTCGTCCTTCGCACCGAGCTGCTCGAGGTGCTCGCGGAGCCCGGCGAGCCCCGCCCGCTGCGCACGATCCCGATCGGCGAGCTGCGCGCGGCCAACACCAAGCTCGGGCTCGCGCTCGCCGACGACGAGATCGAGTACTTGACCGCGCGCTATCGCGAGCTCGGGCGCGACCCGACCGACGTCGAGCTGATGATGTTCGCGCAGGCGAACAGCGAGCACTGCCGCCACAAGATCTTCAACGCCGAGTGGACGATCGACGGCGCGAAGCAGGAGCGCTCGCTGTTCGCGTGGATCAAGCGCACGACCGAGACCACGCCCGACGGCGTGCTCAGCGCGTATCGCGACAACGCGGCGGTGGTCGAAGGCCACGTCGCCGAGCGGTTCTGGCCCGACGACCACGGCATCTACCGCGCGACGCGCGAGCCGGTGCACGTGCTCGGCAAGGTCGAGACCCACAACCATCCGACCGCGATCTCGCCGTTTCCGGGCGCCGCGACCGGCTCGGGCGGCGAGCTGCGCGACGAGGGCGCGACCGGCCGCGGCGGCAAGCCGAAGGCCGGGCTCACCGGGTTCACGGTCTCGAACCTGCGCCTGCCCGGCGCGCTCGAGCCGTGGGAGCGAGGCGAATGGGCGGGCAAGCCGGGGCGCATCGCGTCCGCGCTCGACATCATGATCGAGGGCCCGCTCGGCGGCGCCGCGTACAACAACGAGTTCGGCCGGCCCGCGATCGCCGGCTACTTCCGCGCGTTCGAGCTGCCGGAGACCGCCGGCGCGGTCGTCCGCGGCTACCACAAGCCCGTGATGCTCGCCGGCGGCATCGGCGCGGTGCGGCCCGCGCACGTCGCGAAGGCGCCGGTGCCGGCCGGCGCCGCGCTCGTAGTGCTCGGTGGCCCGGCGTTCCTGATCGGCCTGGGCGGCGGCGCCGCGAGCTCGCTCGCGCAGGGCGCATCCCACGAGGATCTCGACTTCGCGAGCGTTCAGCGCGACAACGCCGAGATCGAGCGGCGCTGCCAGGAAGTGATCGACCGCTGCGTCGCGCAGGGCGATCGCAACCCGATCCTGTCGATCCACGACGTCGGCGCCGGCGGCCTGTCGAACGCGCTCCCGGAGCTCGTGAATGACGCCGGCCTCGGCGCGCGGCTCGACCTGCGCGCGATCCCGACCGGCGAGCCCGATCTGTCGCCGCTCGAGCTGTGGTGCAACGAGGCGCAGGAGCGCTACGTGCTCGCGATCGCACCCGAGCGAGTCGGCGAATTCGCGGCGCTGTGCGCGCGCGAGCGTGCGCCGTTCGCGCAGGTCGGCACCGCACACGAGGACGGCCGGCTCGTGCTCGCCGACCGCGACACCAAGCCGGTCGACGTTCCGCTCGAGATGATCCTCGGCAAGCCGCCGCGCATGCACCGGAAGGTCGAGACCGCGACGCCGGGCCGCGCGCGGCTCGCGATCGAAGCGTCGATCGAGGAGGCGCTCGACCGCGTGCTCGGCCACCCGACCGTCGCCGACAAGACGTTCCTGATCGCGATCGGCGACCGCACGGTCGGCGGCCACGTCGCGCGCGATCCGTTCGTCGGGCCGTATCAGGTGCCGGTCGCCGATTGCGCGCTGACGACCGCCGGGTTCGACACCTGCGCCGGCGAGGTGCTCGCGCTCGGCGAGCGGCCACCGGTCGCGCTGCTCGACGCGGCCGCCGCGTCGCGGCTCGCG
>DATJXL010000087.1:0-17961 GCA_035500135.1 Kofleriaceae bacterium | reverse complement strand
GGTCGCCCGCGCCTGGCTGCGCCGGTGGAGTTTCGCGTGCGCGGGCTATTTCAGTTCGCCGCATGCGCAGAGGACCAAGGCCAGCTCGCGCTCGCACTCGACACGTTCGCGCGCATCCGGCGCGTGGTATCGAGCGCGATCACGACGGCGCAGCGAGTACTCTCGCGAGCGCAGCGGATTCCGCTGCGAGTCGGCCCATTCGAACACGTTCAGCACTCACTTCAGTCGGCGCACTAGTGGCATTCTCGGGCCCAATGCAGGCCTTCAACAAGCTCGTCGTCGGTCGCTGGCGCATCGTCGAGACCGAGGCGCCTTCGCGATGATCGCGATCCGTGGTGGAATCCACTACTTCGTCGGCGAGCGCGGCGGCAAGCCGCTCGTCGAATGGACGTGGCAGGGCCTCGACGAAGGGCGCGACGACCTGTGCGGACGCGGTTGGGCGACGCTGGATACCGACGGAAAGCTGCGCGGTCGGGTCTTCATTCATTGTGGCGACGACTCGAGCTTCGTGGCCGAACGGTTCGCAGAAGCGAAGCAGCGCTCTCCAGCAGCGCGAGGCCGCTGACGATGGTCCGAAGGCGCGTGTCCCGCCGTGCCGACGAGCGAGCCGCACGCAAGCTGGTGCGCGATCGCGAGAAGCTCGCGGCGCTGTCACGTGGCGGGACCTCCGATCATCCGATTCAGGTGACGTCGGCCGCTGTGATCGAGACGCGCGCGCTCAACTCGACGTGTCCGCAGTGCGAAGGTACCTACCGTATCGTCGAGCACACGTCGCCAGCGTCCGGGCTGCGCCGTGTCGATGTCCGATGCCAGCGATGCGGCACGCCGCGCGCGTTGTGGTTTCGGTTGGTCAGCGACGAGCCGAGCTGACGTGGCGCTAGGATAATGCGACTACGCGCTCACCCGAGACCGATCACATCACGACCAGCGACGAAGCAGTGCTCACGATGAACGGCAAGCCGGTTACCGATCTATCGGGAAATTCGCTCTACATCAGCGAACCGCAGAGCGACACTACGCGGGTCCCGCCTAGCGCGCAGTCTTGGATCGTCGTGGGCGCCGGGGCGCCGGGCATCGTTCCGGCGGCGCGACCCGCAAACGGCTCTTGAACGTCCTCGACGCCGAACGAGCCACGCTCACTGCCGCATGTAGACGGGGTCGCACAGCACCGCGGCTGCACCCTTAGAGTTCACACCGGTTCAGCGCCGATCCACGAGCTGCTGCACGCGTCTCGCCTGTTCCGCGCCGAAGCACTGCCCGCCTCGGTTGCGACGATGTGCTGCACTGCCCGTGCGGAGGCCGGCGCAGCGTGTTCGGCCTGTCACCGATCCCGCGCTCGCGCCCGCGCGTGCTCCGCCTCAGGCCGAGCTCGACTGGGACGACGCTGCTTCGGCTTACACCTCGCCGCCGCTCTGCAGGCGACCATCGTCGCCGACGCCGGGCATCGTTCCGGCGGCGCGACCCGCAAACGGCTCTTGAACGTCCTCGACGCGTACACGGCTGCGACAGTCCCGACGGGATCACCGTCGCCGCAACACGACATCGAGGGCTACACCGACGACCAGCTGTATTTCTTGTCGTACGCGCAGTCGTGGTGCCAGAAGGACACACCCGAGTCGCTGGCGACGATGGCGCATACCAACCCGCACTTGCCGGCAAAGTGGCGCACCAACGGCGTGATCGTGAATCAACCCGGCTTCGGCCCGGCCTTCTCGTGCTCCGTCGGCACGCCGATGAACACCGGCAAGCCCTGCAGCGTGTGGTGAAGCGTTCCGCGGAAACGTCGCGCTCGTGCTGAGGCCGAAGTGAACGGCGGTGTCGGTGGCACGGGCGGCCGCTGCCCCGTACGCGATGAGTGTTCGATCTCGTCGCAGCATGCGTAGAATGATCCGGTGAGCAGGGTGACCGCGCTGGTGATGCTCGTGCTCGTCGGGTGCGGGAGGATTGGCTTCGACGCGCGTCTGGATGGGGCCGGAACCAGCGACGCCGGCGGCAGCGATGGTCCTACCGCGACGACGTGCAGCGGGCTGGCGAACACGTGCGGACCGACCGGGACCGGGAGCTGCTGTGACAGCCCGGTCGTGCTTGGCGGGACGTACGCGCGGAGCTACGACGTCTCCGGCGACGGAATGTACGCGGATTCGAGCTTCACCGCGACGGTAAGCAACTTCCGGCTCGACCAGTACGAAGTGACGGTGGGGCGGTTCAGGCTGTTCGTCGTGGCGGGAGAGGGGACGCAGGCGAGCCCGCCGCTGTCGGGCGGGGGGGCGCACCCGAACATCGCGAACAGCGGGTGGGACCCGAGTTGGAACGGAAGCCTGATCGCCGACACGACGACCCTCGTCGCGGACGTGAAGTGCAACGCGACGTACCAGACGTGGACCGACACGCCGGTAGCCAACGAGAGCCTGCCGATGAACTGCATCACGTGGTTCGAGGCGATGGCGTTCTGCGCGTGGGACGGCGGCTTCTTGCCGACGGAAGCCGAATGGAACTATGCGGCCACGGGCGGCAACGAGCAGCGCGCCTACCCCTGGTCGAGCCCGCCAGGATCTCTTGGCATCGATTGTACGTACGCGAACTACTACAACGGCACGAGCTACTGCGTGAATCCGCCGACCGGCGCCGTGAACCGCGTCGGCAGCGAGTCGCCGAAAGGCGACGGCAAATGGGGCCAGTCGGACCTCGCCGGCAACGTGTGGGAGTGGACGCTCGACTGGTACACGAGCCCATACTCGCAGAATCCGTGCTTCGACTGCGCGAACCTCACACCTTCCGCGTCCCGGGTGATCCGCGGCGGGCTCTTCAACGCTGATGCGACCAACCAGCGCGCCGCCGACCGCGGCAACTTCTCGCCCACGTCTCGTAGCTTCGTCTTCGGCGTGCGCTGCGCCAGGACGCCGTGAACGTCGACGACCGCTTCGCGTTGAGCTTCCTGTCTCTTCGAAGCGCGAGCTCTCCGCGCCATCGACGCGTGGTGCAGAGCGCTCGATCTCGACGTTGCTACTGGATGCAGTCGATCTCGTCCGTGACGGCCGGCGGTGGCGAGGAGGTTCAAGCGGCGTCTTGGCGGTCGCCGCACACCGCCCTGCCCTCGTACCGTCGCCGCGAGGTTCGTGGGACGGCGAAGAAGCTGTAAGGCCGCGCACGCCGCTCCGGCGCGAGCGCATTCCCTGCTCGATCGATTTCGAGGTCCGCGGACTATGGGGATTCGACGGACTCGAGCTCGACCTGCGGCGGGTCGCGCGCTGGCGCGAACGCCACCGGCTCGTGCGGGAGTCCGAGCACGGCGAGCAGCGTGCGTACGACGGCCGCATCGGTGACGACCGCGACCACGCTGCGGCGACCGCCGCACGGGCACCGCAAGACCTCCTCGGCGAACACGCGGCGCAACAGGTCGGCCCACGGCAACCGGCCCGCACGGCGGGACGGACCGGTCGCCACGCACGCGGGCGCGCCGACATCGGCGGGCGCGGGCACGAGCGCGCGCAGCTTGCCGCGCTGCTTCGCGCGACCAGCTCGTGCAGCACGCTGCGCTCTGGTGTCCGACGACGATATCCGGCCAGCGGCTGTCCGGCCGCGCCGGACGAACGTTCGTACAAGCCGCCTGCGAGCACGCCCGCCCGGAATGGATTTTCCGCGCCGCGATCACGGCACGTGCGATCGCGACGTTCCGATCCGCCGTGTCCGCAGCTCGGACAGCGGCCACGGCATCAGACGCGGTCTCGGTCGTGTGTTCCGTCGCGCACCGAGCCCGGCCCCAACGCGTCCGAAGGACCCCTTCAGTCATCGACGAGCTCGTGCGACTTCATCCAGCCGCACAAGCTCGGAACCACGAGCGCGCACAAGAACCACGGCTCGGCGTATTCGAAGATCTCGTTCGAGCAGTTCCGAAACTCGTCTGGCGATGCCGTTCCCGAGAATTCGCGTGGCGTCGCGTCGACGCCTTGGTGGAAGACGAACGACACGCGATCACGCTGCAGGAAGCGCATCTGCTCCACGAGCGGCCGCAGCTCGGGATCGTCAGTCGAGATGTGGTACGGGCGCTCGGGCACGAACTGCGAATTCGCCAGCGCGGACGTGATGCGATCCGGCAACGACACGCTGGTCGCGACTTCCCAGCTGCACAGCTCCTCGCCGCCCACCTCGCCGGTGCTGCGCAGCGTTCGCTCGGCACGTGACGGATCGAGCGTGACGGCGATGTGCTCGGGCTTGCCGGCCTCGTCGCCAGCTGCCGGGTCGACGTCGACGGTGAACGATACGCGCTCCCGTCGCACTTTGCCGCGACCTAGCTTCGACAGCACGCGATCTAGGCGCCCGCGATCGTCGGGCGGAAGCTCATACGCCAGCTGCACGACCAGCTGCGCACCGCGATCGTCGCGTGCGGTGGCTTTGCCGAGCCCCAGCTGCTCGAATAGCGCCGCGACGTCGCTTGCCACCGCGGCCGATGGCGTGCCCGCGCCGGTCAGCGTCAGCTTCGTCGCCGGTTTGCCCTTGCAGTCGGCCACCGCGAGCGCCGCCACGCAGAACGCGCACACACGGCTTATCATCTCGACGATAGTATCGTACGGCGACCGGCCGGTTGCGGTCTGTCGTCGACGATGGACGAGGCCAATCGTTCCGCAGAATCCTCGACGACAAACCGGAGCTGCGGAACGAATCGCGTCTTCAAGCTCGCGAGATTCCTGATGCAGCGAAGTTCATCATCGTCGTCCGCGCCGTGCAGACGATCGCGCACGCTTCGCCGCTTAAACGCCGACGCGCGGGCGCGAATCGCCCGCGGACGATCAGCGCGCGTCATGGTCTAGTGTGAGCGAGCCGCAGATCTGCTCGAGCATTTGGCCAAGTGTCCTAACCAGGCCTGGGAGCTCTCCTGCCCCTTGCCACAGGCCGCGCAGGAACGACCGCGCGCGGCGCGACGGAGAACCAGGTCATCCATGCGAGAGCACGGTACTACTCGTTATTACAAGGCAGCTCGACCGCCGGTACGCCGGCAATGACGTCCCAGCCACCGACTGCTGCTCCGTAGCCGTCGTACGGGTTGTAGAAGAAGAACGAACGGCCGACCATGCCGACGATCGGCGCCGGCATGTACTGACTCGGCGCGCCCGGTGCCTGCCAGATGTCGCCGAGGGGAACCGCGCTGCTCTTGAGCGTCCCGGTGTAGAGCGCGTTGGCCTGGTGCGCGAGGTTCCACGCCCCGCCGACGTCCTCGAATGTCTGATCGTACCCGTTAGCACCGTCATACGCTTGGAGCACCCAGCCGGACCAATCGGTATAGGTGAGCTTGAACGAGCTGAGCTGTCCCGGCGGCGCCTGCAGTTGTCCGGTCAACAGCGGGGGATCCTCGGGAACCTCACCGTCGACAAAGAACGTCTGCATCAGCCCCGTCGAGTCGAGGTAGCTGACCCAACTGTCGTCGTCTTCGCCCCACTCGATCGCCATGTCGACCAACGTTCGCCCGGGCGCCAGCTTCACCGGCACGCCGTCATCCGTCCAGCGATGTTGGGTACCGCTCCAATCGTAGCGATGGTTGTTCGACGCGAGAACCGCGTAACTGCCATCCCAGTTCAGGACCTGGAACGACAGCACGGTGGCGTTCACCGGACGCGCGGTGCCGCTCCACCACCGAAACACGTTATCGGTACCGCGCGCGTAGACGCGCCAGTCATCGCCGAGCACTTGCAGCACGTCGTAGCTGGTCCCGGTCGCGCTCGGCGAGCCCTGGAACCCGACCGGGTTCGGGCAGACCGTCACGGTACCGGAGCCCGAGCCGGAACCGGAGCCCGAGCCGGAACCGCTCAGCGCCGCGACTTCTCGGGTTCCGGGATCCGCTTCTCCGACGACACATGCTGCGGTTCCAGCGAGAGCGATCGCTACGATCAGATTGTCCTTCATGTCTCGAGTGTCGGACGCGGGCCGCAGATCTCCGACCTCACAACGACCTCATGGCGCGCAAGATCGCACTTGGAAGAGCCTTTCTACGACATTAATAGTTACCGACCGTCGAAGTTCCAGCTTCAGCGAGACGCAACCTCGACCTGCCACAGCCGTCTCTGGGTACAATGGAAGTCGTGTCGCTGGGCGAACCGGACGACCGGGAAGCGCCGACCGAAGTGGGGACCGGCGCGGAGCGCGATCGCGCGACGATCGGAGACAAGCCACGCTCTCGCGATCCCAGGTCCTCGGCGTTACCGATGCGGTTTGCGGTCCGTGGCGACCTCGGTGCGGGCGGAATGGGAGTCGTCGTCGAAGCCTACGACCAGGTGCTCGGCCGCGACGTCGCGATCAAGATCCTGCGCCGCGATCCGCTCGCCGATCCGCTCGTGGGCGAGCGCTTCTTGCGCGAGGCGCGCGCGGCCGCCCAGCTCCGGCACGACAGCATCGTGCAGGTCTACGACATCGATGCCGTGCACGGGTTCATCGTCATGGAGCTCGTGCGCGGCGAGGCGCTGTCGGCGCGATTGGCGCGTGAGGGCTGTCTCGATGCCGCCGAGGTGCAGCGCATCGCTCGCGCGCTGCTCGGAGCGCTCGGCGCGGCGCACGATGCGGGCATCGTGCACCGCGACGTCAAGCCCGCGAATGTGCTACTCGGCGACGGCGGCGAGGTCAAGCTCGCCGATTTCGGCGTGGCGTACTTCGCCGACAGCGAGCTGACGCGTCCGGGTGCGTGCATCGGCACACCGATGTACATGGCGCCCGAGCAGCTGCGCGCGAAGGAGATCGACGCTCGCGCCGATGTCTATGCGGCCGGTGCGACGCTGTTCGAGGCGGCGACCGGACAGCAGCTGAACGCCCAGGAAGTGCCATTCGACGTCGCAGGCGCGGTCGCCGCGGCGTCCGGCGATCGCGTGCTCGCTACAGCGATCGGCCGCGCGGTCTGCGAGCAGCCTCGCGACCGCTTCGCCGACGGGCGCGCATTTGCCGCCGCGCTCGACGCCAGCTCGACGGCGGCGAGCGCGCGCGTGCCGCGGCGGCGCGCCGGGTTCGCGCTGGCCGGGATCGTCGCCGCCACGGCTGGAGCCGGTGCCGTCTACCGCTGGCACGCGAACACCGGTGCGCCGCCGGCCGATACGACCGCCGCCGGCCCGCCTGCTGCCAGCCCACCCGCGACCAGTACGCGCACGATCGCGATGCTGCCGTTCGTCGATCGCACTCATGACCCGCAGCTCGATTTCGCCTCCGCCGGGCTGCCCAACCTGCTCGGGATCGAGCTGCACGCCGTGCCAGGTGTCAAGGTGATCGGTTACTACCAGCTCGTCTCGAACGTCCGCGACCCGGATGGGCCACTCGAAGGCTGGATCGCGGCGGCGAAGCAGCTCGGGGCCGATGTCGTCGTGCGCGGCGAGCTGACCGGCGCCGCAGACCATGTCCAAGTCGCGATCCACGTCGCGACGATCGCGGGCGCGTCCGTCGAGGAGCTGACGAGCGAAGGACGCGTGTCCGACGTCCCCGAGCGCGTGCGGGGGGCTGCCCGGCCGATCGCTCGCGCGGTGGTGGGCCGCGAGGCCGAGACTCCGGCCAGCGCGCACGTTTCGTTTCAGGCCGATCGCGAGCTGCAGCTCGGAATCGCCGACCTCGAGCGCGAGAACCTGCAGGGAGCAACCGAGCACCTGAGGGCCGCCGTCCACGAGGCGCCCGAGCTCGCGCTCCCCCATTACTACCTCGCGCTCGATCTCTACTGGAACTCGCCACCGGCCGCGCCGGCGCTCGCCGAGATCGATCGCGCACTCGCGCTCGGCCTCGACGATGCGCGGGGGAGCATGTTGCGGGCGCTGCGCGCGCTCGTCGTGCAGGACTACAACGGCGGGCTCGCGCAGCTGCGCCCGCTCGCCGAGAAGTACCCCACCGACCGCGACATCCTGTACGTGCTGTTCGAAGGGCTGTTCCACTCCGGTCACCCGGCCGAGGCGATGAGCGTGTATCGCCGCATCATCGCGATCGCGCCGCGGTTTCGGCTCGCGCTCGCCCACCCCTTCACGTTCTACACGGCTCGCGCCGACGATGCCGGCATGGCCTGGACGCTGTCGCTCAGCAATCCGGCAGTGCCCGAGCAGCGCGCGTGGGAGGCGCGCGTCGCGATCGCTCATCGCGAGTACGCATCGACGATCGAGCGATTGTCGCGCATGCTCGACGATCCCGGCCCGTGGGTGTACGAGCTAAAGCTCGCGCTCGCGGACGCATACGCGCTGACGTTTCAGCTCGACCTAGCGGTGCAGATCGAGCGTGGGCTCTCCGAACAGACTCCGCCGTCGGTCGGGGCGGAGCTCGCCGGGTTCGCGATGGCGCGCGGCGATACCGCGGATCGCGATCACTGGCTCGACGTCACGGTGCACGCCGCTGAGATGATGCCGGAAGGCCCGCCGCGCAACATCAACCTCCAGTTCGCGGTCGTTTCGGCCGTGCTCGGCGCGCCGCGCGCACGACTCGACGACCTGGCGCGCGAGCTCGACGAGACGATCGTGCCTGACTACGGCACGGGCCTGAACCTCAACCTCGGGCAGACGATGCTCGCGGAGGCACGAGGCGACCTCGAACGCGTCCGCACGTTCGTCGATAGCCCGTTCCCCGAGGTGGCCGAGGCAGCGAAGGCTGCGGTCGCACGCGCGCGCGGCGACCGCACGGCCGCCGCAGCCGCCATGCGCCGCTCGATCGACGCGACCGGCGACGGCCGGTTCCTGATCGTGCAGTGGGCGCGCCTCGCCGACGACCTGAGGGCGCTCGGCGATCACGCCGGCGTGATCGCTGCGTGCGACGAGGTCATCCGCCCGCGCATCTTCATGGGCTCGTGGGGCGCCGCGGTCGGGCCATGCCTGGCGTGGACGGCCGCTGCGCAGGACGCGCTCGGCCAGCGCGACGCCGCGCGCGCGACGTGGCAGCGGCTGGCCTCGCTGCGCCCCGATCCGGTGGACGAGCTCGGCCGTCAAGCGCGCGATGCTCTCGCGAAGTCGGCGGCCCGTCGCATACGATAGCGGTATGGAGGTTTCGCGCGTGCACTGCATGCTGGTGGTCACCGACGGGCCATCGCGCCGAGTCGGCGCGAACGGCGTGCTGATCGGCCGCCGCGAGGACTGCGACCTCGTGGCCGGCGATCCGCGCGCGAGCCGCCGCCATGCACTCGTGCGTTTGACGAGCGACGGCGCCGAGGTCGTGCCGCTCGGTCGCGCGCCGGTCGAGGTCAACGGCAAGCCGGTGGCAGCCGCGCGCGCTCTCGCGCACGGCGACGTGATCGCGGTGCCCGGCCTCGAGCTCACCGTCGAGCTTGCCGCCGAGTCGCCCGCACCGGCCGCACGGATGCTGTACCGGTTGTCGCGCGCGAGGGGCGGCAGCTTCGGGATCACGCATAGCCCGTTCGTGCTCGGCGGCGGCAGCGGTGACGACCTGATCGTGAAGGGCTGGCCCGAGCACGCGCTGGCGTTTCACGTCGCGGGTGGCGAGCTGTTCGTCGAGCTCGCCGCCGGCACGGCGAAGCTGAACGGGCTCGAGCTCGCACGCGAAGCCGTCGAGCCACTAGTGATCGGCGACGAGCTCGTGGTTCGCGAGGAGACGTTTGTCGTCGAGGTGACGCGCGGGCGCTCGAAGACCACGGTCGGCGATTCGCATGCGCTACCGACGTGCGTCGCGATCGAGATGCTGCCTCGCGGCGGTCGCGTCGTGTTCGCGATGCCCGACGGCGAGCACGCGGTGGTGCTGTCCGACCGTCGCCTCGATCTCGTGATCGCGTTGCTGCGTCCACCGGCCGGCTACCAACCGGGCGAGTTCATCCCCGACGACGTCGTGCGCGCCGTCGTGTGGCCCCGCAACCCGGAGGTCTCGCGTCCGGAGATCAATACGCTCATCAGCCGCTGTCGCCGCGACTTCGTCCAGGCCGGTCTCGCCGGCCCGCGCCTGCTCGAGCGCGCGCCGAGCGGTGGCGGCACGCGCCTGCGGCTCGCACCGGGCGCGCGCGTCGAGGTCGCGAGTTAGGGCCCGCGAACCGACAACTCGCTCGTTCTCACGGCCGATCCATCCCGGCTGACGTCGTTGCGTCTGCGCTCCGGTGCTCACGTACGTCGAGTACGCTCGACTTGTCGGTTCGCGGGCCCTTAGCTAACCGTCGAGACTCGCTGGCCGGCCGAGCCGTGAGGTCGGTCTGAGGTCGGAGAACCGCACACGCCATACGACATTGGTGGCAGGAGGCCATCATGAAGTCCAGGATCACCAGCCTGCTCGTCGCCGTCGCGAGCACGTCGCTGTTGGCAGCTGCTTGCGTCCACCACGCCGATCTCGCGGCGCCCGCTCCGGGCGCCACCGCCGAGCAACGCATGCAGGCGTACACGCGTCTGCGTCCGACGGCTCAGGACACGTTGGTGACGATCAACAGACACGGTGCGGTCGTCGGCGTGTCGCAATCGCTCGTCCTCGGGGATGGCCAAACGGTCGAGGCCGCCGAGGATCTCATCCCGGTCGTGCCTGCGGAGAGCCCCACGGCGGGCAGCGCGCGCCGTGCCGAGGCCGCGCGCCACCGCGCGCACGTCTGGTGGGCGATCGCGTACGGCGCGCTGGCAGGTGAGTTTGCCGTGTTGGGCGCGTCCATGTACCAGTCGTCGCGCACCGGAAGCACAGCAGGGATCCCGTCGTGGTTTTGGATCGGAACGGGCGTCACCACCACCGGCGCGCTCGTCGGCACGATCGGTGCGGTGGTGAACGGGAACGAGGCCGGGCGCGAGACCCGCTCGGCGTTCGCCACCTACGACGACTCGCTGCGGGCCGGCCTGGGCCTGTGCGTCGACAAGCTGCAGCTCGTCGATTGCTCCACGCGCCCCGAGCCGTCGGCGCCGCCCGCGATCGAGGCGAGCGTGTCGACCGCACGCTGAACGTCGCGGTCGAACGAGGCGATCGCCTTGCGGCTGCGCAGCCTTGAACGCGACCGCGCTGACGTTGTAATCGCCGCACGCCATCGTCGTCGAGTTGACCACCGCGATGACATCGTCGGGCTGAGTTGTCGTGATCGCCGGTGGCGCCGCCCCTGCCGCCCGGATTCGCGGTGGACGTCGACGATGTGCCGGCCGACACGAAGTCGTCCCCGACGTCGTCGACGACGCTGGCGATGTGATCGGTGTTCGAGTTGATATCGATCACCACCGGCGTCGGTCGCTCCGGCGTCTCCCGCTCCGGCGTCCTCCGATCGATCGAAGTGCAGCCGCCCGCAGCCAGCCGCGATTGCCAACGCACACGCGATCGCGTCCACGGCCCACCTTCTCGATCAGCCGCGCGCTGGATCCTCGCCGCTCGCGATCGCGCTGCGCCACCGGGGCTCGTCCTCGAAGCACACGCAGACCACGCGCAGCGTCCGCGCGGTCACCGCGAGATCGCGGATCGAGAGCCCACCTCCGATCGCGACCAGTACGCGGGCGTCGGTTTCGTCCATCCGCTCGACGAGCGATTCGCCGCGCCGGGTCGCGCGCACCAACCGCGAGCGCGCGTGTGCGGGGTTGGCGATCAGCTCGACCAGGCCATCGGCCGCGAGACGATCGACGACCTCCTGCGTGTGCTGGCGTGTCACCCTCCGCGCGAGCGCGAGCTGCGGGACCGTGCGCGGCCCGTAGCGCACCAGGCCGCGCAACAGCCCGCGCCGCGCGGTCGAACGCCCGTCCGGACCATAGATTTGCTCGGCGACATACCTCACGCGGTGGAACAGCGCGATCGTCTCGTCGACGACCGCGCGCAGCTCGCCGCGTACGTGCCGCTTGCGCAGCTTGCGAGGGGCCCGGGAGCGCACGTCCGCATCCGACGATAATGACAGGTCACCTGTCAAGTTCGAACGCGGAGGGCTTCCCTCGCGCCTTTCGGTCGGACCAGATACCGCCATGGACATCACGTCATCGATCGAACGCAAGCCATGGCAGGTCGACCCCGCAATCACCGACGAGCAGGCCTTGATCGCTTCGGTCGCACGCACCTTTGCGGCGTGGCGACTCGCCCCGCGCGCGGCCGCGCGCGATCGCGATGGCGAGTTCCCGAGCGAGGACATCGGCGCGCTCGGCGAGCTCGGTTTGCTCGCGATGAAGGTGCCGGGTGAAGACGGCGGGGGCGGCACCGACAACGTCGGCTACGTGCTCGCGATGGAAGCGATCGCCGAGGCTTGCGCCTCGACCGCTGTCGTACTGGCATCGAGCAACCTCGCGGCGAAGTTGCTCGCCGATCACGGCACGATCGCACAGAAGCAACGCTGGCTCGCGCCGTACGCGGCCGGGCGACTCGGCCCGGCGAGCTTCGCGCTCAGCGAACCGGACTGCGGCTCGGACGCCGCCGCACTGACGACGACCGCGCTGCCCGACGGCGACGGCTGGGTGCTGTCGGGTTCGAAGATGTGGATCACGAGCGGCGCGCACGCCGGGTTGCACCTCGTGTTCGCGCGCACCGACGGGCCGGGTCCGGCTGGTATCAGCTGCTTCATCGTCGAGCGCGACACGCCCGGGCTCGCGATCGGCAAGGAAGAGGACAAGATGGGCCAGCGCGCGTCGGGCACGGTCGCGCTGCACTTCGACGACTGCCGGATCCGCGCGGACCACCTCCTCGGGGCGCGCGGCGCGGGCTACACGATCGCGTTGTCGGCGCTCGGCGCCGGCCGCGTCGGCATCGCGGCGCTCTCGATCGGGCTCGCCGAGGCCGCGCTAGCCGCCGGCGTCGCATATGCACGCGAGCGGCGCGCGTTCGGCCGCGCGGTCACCGACTTCCAGAACACGCAGTTCGCGATCGCCGACTGCCGCACCGAGCTCGACGCCGCCTGGCTACTCGCGCTGCGCGCGGCGCGAGCGCTCGACGAGGGTCACAAGGCGGCCGCGGAGACCAGCATGGCCAAGCTGTTCGCGTCGGAAGCATGCGGGCGCGTCGTCGACCGCATGGTCCAGCTGCACGGCGGATACGGGTACTCGCGCGATTACACGATCGAGCGTCTGTACCGCGACGCGCGCGTGACGCGGATCTACGAAGGCACGAGCGAGATCCAGCGACTCGTGATCGCGCGCGAGCTGCTGCGCGAGGTTGCATGAGCTCGCGCGATCTCGTGCGCGCGGTCTCGCCGCGCGGCTAAACTGGTTCGGTGCGTTGGCTCGGCGTGCTCGGCTTCGTGGCCCTCGGCTGCGGCCGGGTCGACTTCAACCAGTCGGGTGCCGACGAGAGCTATCTCTGGCTGATGCCGTGGCCGCTGTCCGAGCTGCGGACACGCGCATCGGCGACCCCCCAGTCGCTCCAACCGGTTCCAGCGACCGGCAGGACGGCGAGCTCGCGCGCGTGCGAGAGCACGGCTCGTTCATGCGTCAAGCCGCTGCCCACGCTTCACTGTCCCGTACCGTACAACAGCAGGGTCGTGTAGAAGGTCGTGCCGAACTGTTGGGCCGGAATGGCCATTTCCGTTTGCTGGTAGCCTGCCGCCGACGGCGAGAAGCGGACGTTCACGACGCAGATCCCGTCGTCCGGCAAGACCAGACCCGTCGTGCACGTCGTGCCTACCGGATCGATAGAGAACTCGGACCCATCGGTGCCCGTGAAGATCGTTTGATCGATGGTGCCGAGCGTCCCGCTGCCGCCGTACGTGAGCTGGACGTCGGAGCCGGTCGTTCCGACCGGAACGGTCCCGAAGCTCTGAGGGTCATCCGCCGTAGCACCGTCGAGCTCCGATTCAAAGAGGTCAACGACCGTGCCCGTCATCGTTGCCGTCGAGGTGCCACCCGTTCCGACGCCGGGAGAGACCGCGAGCACCGCAGAAGTCGCGCCGTCGTCGGATGAGTCGTTGTTGACGTTGCCGTGGAAAACGACAGTCGCCGTGCACGTTCCGCCCGGCTTTGTTTTCGATCAGCGTGGCAGCCACGCGGCAGCGAAGTCGCAATCAAGCTGCAGGTGCATGATACATGCATCTCGGTCAGCGCCTGGCGCGCGTTGACTCGAGAGCGCGGCCCGATCACAATCGCCCGACACGGAGCGCAACTTGGTCACTTCTACGCCCAAGTTTTTCGGCCGGGCCCTGATGCTTTTGTGCGGCCTCATGTGCTGCGACGAAGGGCGGACAGCGCAGCTACCTGCTTCCGTGCCCCCTCAGGCGGAGCGCAAACCAAGCTTACCTGCAGCAGCCGCTTCATTACTTGCGGCGAAGTTCACGGACTGCACGCCGCAGCACCTGTGCCGTCTCGCGGGGACCACGCCAGCCGAATCGCTCGTCGCGATGTACAGCGACGGTCCAAACCGGTTTTGGGGAACGTCGACGAACCTCGTCGTGCGATGGGATGGCGCGAAGCTCGCGCACTGGTGGTTGCCGGATCTGCACCCGCGAGCGATCTGGGGCACCGACGCCGAGGTGTGGGTTGCCACCCTCGATGGCACGGCTGTTCGCTTCCGTTCAGGAACATGGTCGTCGCAGATCCATGTCGCAAGCAATTCGCTCACCTCGGTCTCGGGAGTAGCGGACGGTGGTGCGTGGTTCACCAGCGAAGGCGCGCTGTACCACGTCGATGAATCAGGGGCGGTCTCGAAGGCTGGAGGATGGCGCCGTGTTTCCTTCGACGGAATCTGGGCGGCTTCGGCAACCGATGTGTGGGCTGTTGGTTCCGAAACTGTTGGCACCGAGCTGCGTTGGCGCGTCGGCCGCTATGACGGCAAGCGGTGGCTCGACACGAGCCTGCCAGGCACTACGCATCCAGTCAGCCCGGTGGCATCCATCGCCGGCACGAGCGACCGCGATGTGTGGGCGTTCGCCGATGACATGTATCATTGGGATGGCGTGCGTTGGATGGCCGTGCCTTATCCTTCGTACCCGCAGTCGGTTTCGACGAGCGGCCGCGATGACGTGATCGTCTCGGGGCAGCACGGGTTTTCGCGCTGGAACGGAAAAGCCTGGGACGTGACCCCTGGCCTCGATTTCGTTCACGAGATCGCGGTCGGCGCCGGACTCGTCGCGACCAGCAACTATCTGCTGATCGACCGCGCCGGCAAGAGCACCGCGATTCCGAATGCCGGCTCCGGGATCCGCGCCGACGGTTTCTGGGTAGGGCCCGATGCAGTCTGGGAGATCGGCCGACCGAGGCTCCATGCGGACTTTTCGATCGCGGTAGCTCGCTTCGACGGAAGCCAGTGGACGAACGAGTCCCTCGGACCGGGTACAGCGCTTGCCATAGGTGGAGTCGACAGCCCGGTCATCCTGGACAGCAAAGGCGGTCTGTGGCGCCGCAATTCGGGATCCTGGAGACGCGAAGATACTGGGCTAAGAGATGCAGAGTTCCTCGTCGTGCTTTCCGACGACGATATCTGGATCGCGAATGCATCGGGTCAAATCGCGCACGGCACACAGGGGCGCTGGATGATAGTGCCGACGCTCGCAGGCATCGAGATCCGCGCCTGCGCGGCATCACCCGGCCACGAGATCTTCGCGTTGGTCAAGCGCGGTGCCAACGCGCCGGTCGAGCTAGCGCGGTTCGACGGACGATCGTTCGTGAGGCTCGCGCCCGTTGACGATGACGCGAAGGGGCTCGCGATCCGCAACGACCGGGACGTGGTGTTCAGGAGCTCGCATGGCATCGCGGAATGGCAGCCCGACGACACCGCGCCAGCCCATTCCTCGGAGGTGGACGATCTCCAGGGAGTCACGGCCGTCGCGCTCACGAATTCCGCCACCTTCATCGCCGGGATGCGTTACCGGGGCGCGACCGGGCTCGAGGTCAAGCGCGGCCATACGACGGACTGGGTGAACATCCCCGACTTCGGCGACTCCGACGATGTTGCCGTGCGCGACGGAGTTGTTTGGTTGATGGCAGGGCAGTCCGGTGACCTCATGGTGCTGCGCGAGCCCTGACAAGGACCCGCAGCGCCATCGGTGTTGCTATGCTCCGCGCGATGAGAATGGTGATGTGCCTGGCTGCAATGCTCGCCGTGAGCGCGTGCGGAAAGCGGCCCGACGACCACTCGACGGGGGGCAGCGGCGGGTCGGGATCCGGCGAGAAGACGGATGACGATCCGAAGGGACCGCCGCCGCCACCGACGGTAAAGACATCATCCAAGGGCGACTGCAAGACGGACTATGCGCCGCGCCCGAAGCGCGATCCAAATCCGATGTGCAAGGTCGCGGGTGGGACGTTCGTGATGACGGATCCGACGTACGGCAAAGATCCGCCGAGCATGACCGTCACGCTCTCGCCGTACTACATTGACCAATTCGAGGTGACTGTCGCGCAGGTCGCCTTCTATTTGAACGCGACGCACGGGGAGGCGTGTACCGAGCCCGACATGCCTAGCCATCCTCCATGCTTCGCCGTGGCGAAGCCGGAAGGCGAGCGCAAGCGCGGCCTGTTTGTTCGCAAGCTCGCGGACGGCACCTTTCAGCCGGAACCGGGGACGGAACGCTTCCCGTATCAGGGTGCGAGCCGCATGGGGGCCATGAACTACTGCAAGTGGGCTGGCAAGAGTCTGCCGACGGAGCCGCAATGGGAGTTCGCCGCTCGACACGACCCGACGAGCGGTAAAGAGCTTCTCTATCCGTGGGGAGACGAGTTCGACGGAAAGCGCGCGCGCTGCATGCACGATCTCTGCAGCGACGGTCCCGATAACGACGAACCCGCGCTCGTCGGCACCTACGACGGCTCGCACGGCCACGCGGACGGCAGCTCGCCGTGGGGCTTATACGACATGGCAGGCAATGTCACCGAGATCGTAGCGGACTGCCTATACGACTACACGCCGTGTGGCACGGCACCGTGCAAGGATCCTGCGCCTCATGGCCCCCAGCCGAAGTACGCCCCGTGGTGCAAACCGATCACGCGTAGCGGCGGCATGAGCGACGCGCAACAGCTTCGAACGATCAGCCGTGATACCGCGTCCGGCGTTATCGACGGCTTCCGCTGCGCGCACTGATTACTTTCGCTCCACGGGCACGCGCATGAACGCGCGAGACCCCTCATGTACGAGCTTGATCCCGTCCACTGTGTGGACGATTCCCTTGCCGTTGGATGTGGTGATCTTGTCGAACTTCACGTCCAGCGTGACGAGCGTCATCGGTTTAGCGCCATGCTCGGCCGGTTCGTCACGAACGTCGTTGGCTCCCATGATCGTGATCGTGTAGGGCCCGGTCGTGAACGTCGTGTTCGACGTGAGGCTCGCGGTGTCGCCGTGCACGGAGACTGCGGCGTTGACCTTTTTCATCAGGTCCATTCCGTCGATTCCGCCGAATTCCGTGCTTTCTCCGGTCTCGGTCTGGAAGACGTAGCGATGCTCGACGGTTATCGGCAGCCGCTGGTCATCGCTCTGGACCTTCATGAAGATCGTGTACTCGATGACGCCTGCGTCCTGCTGCACCTGCCCGGCTGACATGGCCAGGATGCGCACCTCGTGGCGTCCGTTGTGGAACGGCTTGCCGATCAGGTCGTGATTCGCCTTCTCCTGGTCCAGCGTGACGGTCCCCGCCCTCGCGTCGATGCGGACGTACTGCTGTGCCATCGAGGGCTGTAGATGCGTGAACTCGCTCAGCGGGACGCCGTCGTCGTCGCCGGGTTGCGCTTCCTTCTTCTTCTTCGACTTGTCGTGTCCCGATGCGCTGCCGACATCCTTGTCGTCTCCGCCGTGTCCGTGTGTCTTTGTGTTGGCACTGCCACTGTCCGAATCGCCCGCGCCTTTGGGCTGCCGGAACGGCTCTGGCACACGCTCCGTCACACCTTCGGGACGCACGCCGCGTTGTTCGGCGTGAACCCGTGGCGGCTCCAGGCCTGGCTCGGTCACAAGCGCATCGACGAGACGATGTTGTACGTACACGTCGCCGAGTCGCACGCGCGCGAGTGGCCCGACCCCGTCAAGGAGGCGGCGAGCCGCGAGCTCGATCCGGATAAGCGGATCCTCGCGATGCTCGGCGCTCGCGTTCGTGGCAGCCACGACTATGTAGTGGCGGTCGTGTCAAGCGCAGACCTCTCCCGCCCGGTTCGCCGGTTCTTCAAAGAGCAT
>DATJXL010000086.1:0-92006 GCA_035500135.1 Kofleriaceae bacterium | reverse complement strand
CGGCGCGCGCTCGCGGCCGCGCAGTATCCGTACATCCGCGTCGTCGACGATGCGGCCGCGGTGATCGCGGACGCCGAGGTCGATGCGGTCGCGATCGCGACGCCGATCTTCACGCACCACGAGCTCGCGGCGAAGGCGCTGCGCGCCGGCAAGCACGTGCTCGTCGAGAAGCCGCTCGCGCCGAGCGTGGCCGAGGCCGAGGAGCTGCAGCGGCTCGCCGCCGACGCGCACCGCGTGCTGATGGTCGATCACACGTTCGTGTACACGGGCGCGGCGAAGAAGATCCGCGACCTGATCGCGGCCGGCGAGCTCGGCCGCGTCCTGTACTTCGATTCGGTGCGCATCAACCTCGGCCTGTTCCAGCCCGACTTCAACGTGATCTGGGACCTCGCGCCGCACGACCTCACGATCATGGACTTCGTGCTGTCGCAGACGCTCGGCACGACCGCGCGCTGGGTGTCGGCGATCGGCGTCTCGCACTACGGGCGCCAGGAAAATCTCGCGTACGTCACGATCGGCTTCGACGACGGCCTGCTCGGTCACGTCCACGTCAACTGGGTCGCGCCGGTCAAGACGCGGCGCACGATCATCGCGGGCGCGAAGAAGATGCTGCTCTGGGACGACACGTCGCCGGTCGAGCCGGTCAAGATCTACGAGAGCTCGGTCGACTTCCAGCACATCGACAAGGAGTCGGCGTACAAGCTGAACGTCCAGTATCGGTCCGGCGACGTGCACTCGCCGAAGCTCGACGGCCGCGAGGCGCTCGCGACGATGGCGCAGACGTTCGCCGCGGCGTGCCTCGACGGCGCACCGTCGCCGAGCGACGGCGCGGTCGGCGTGCGCATCGTCAAGATGCTCGCGGCCGCGCAGCGATCGCTCGAGCAGAACGGCGCGAGGGTCGCGTTGTGAGCGGGGGCGGCGGCAAGGTCCCGTTCGTCGATCTCGTCGCGTGGCACGCGCCGTCGCGCCAGGACTATCTCGACGCGTTCGCGAAGATCATCGATGCCGGCGCGTACGTCGGCGGGCCGCAGGTCGGCGACTTCGAGGCGGCGTTCGCGAAGTATTGCGGCGCCTCGCACGCGGTCGCGGTCAAGACCGGCACCGACGCGCTCGTGCTCGCGCTACGCGCGCTCGGCATCGGCGGTGGCGACGAGGTGATCGCGCCGGCCAACTCGTTCTTCGCGACCGCCGAGGCGATCTCGCTCGTCGGCGCGACGCCGGTCCTGTGCGACGTCGACGACGCGACGCTCCTCATCGATGTCGACGACGCCGTGCACCGCATCACGCCGCGCACGCAGTGCATCGTGCCGGTCCACCTGTTCGGACAGCTCGCCGACATCGATCGCGTGCGCGCGCTCGGCGTGCGCGTGCTCGAAGACGCAGCGCAAGCGCACGGCGCGACGCGCGGAAGCCACCGCGCGGGCTCGTGCGGGCTCGCCGCCGCGTTCAGCTTCTACCCGACGAAGAACCTCGGCGCGCTCGGCGAGGGCGGCGCGGTCACGACGAACGACGCCGAGCTCGCCGATCACGTGCGCCGCCTGCGCGATCACGGCCAGGCCGCGCGTCACGACCACGCCGAGATCGGCTACAACGCGCGGCTCGATTCGATCCAGTGCGCGTGCCTCGCGATCGAGCTGCGCCGGCTCGACGAGGCCAACGCCAAGCGCCGCGCGCTCGCCGCGCGCTATCGCGAGCGGCTCGCCGGCGACTCCCGCGTGCGGCTGGTCGCCGAGGCTCCCGGCAGCGCGCCGGTCTACCATCTGATGATCGTGCGGGTCGATGCGTCGCGCCGCGACGCGATCCGCGACGCGATGGGCAAGGCCGGCATCGCGACCGCGATCCACTACCCGACGCCGATCCACCAGCAGCGCGCGTACGCGCACCTGCGCCAGGCGCCGTGCCCAGTCGCCGAGCGCGCCGCGCGCGAGATGATCTCGCTGCCGATGTATCCGGATCTGGCGGCCGCCCAAGTCGATCGCGTGTGCGAAGCGCTGCTTGCATCGCTTTAGGGCATGCCATCATCGAACGGGCGTGCAGCCGTGAGCGAGAAGCATGTCGTGATCATCGGCGGTGGTTTCGGCGGGCTCACCGCGGCGCGGGCGCTCGCGGATGCGCCGGTGCGGGTCACGGTCCTCGATCGCCGCAACTATCACCTGTTCCAGCCGCTGCTCTATCAGGTCGCGACCGCGGCGCTGAATCCGGCCGATATCGCGTATCCGATCCGCTCGGTGCTCGCGCGGCAGCGCAACACGCGCGTGCTGCTCGCCGACGCACGCGCGATCGATGTCGCGACCAAGAAGGTCGTGCTCGACGCCGGTGAGGTCGACTACGACTACCTGATCGTCGCGACCGGCGCGACGCACTCGTACTTCGGGCACGACGGATGGAGCGAGCTCGCGCCGGGCCTGAAGAGCATCGAGGAAGCGCTCGAGATCCGCCGCCGGATCTTCCTCGCGTACGAGGCGGCCGAGCGCGAGACCGATCCCGCGGCCGAGCAGGAGTGGCTGACGTTCGTCGTCGTCGGCGGTGGCCCCACCGGGGTCGAGCTCGCCGGTGCGCTCGGCGAGATCGGGCTGCACACGCTCAAGAAGGACTTTCGCGCGATCGATTCGACCGCGGTGCGCGTCGTGCTATGCGAGAGCAAGGACCGCGTGCTCGTCACGTATCCCGAGAAGCTGTCGGAGGACGCGAAGCGCGCGCTCGAGAAGCGCCACGTCGACGTCCGCGTCGACACGCTCGTGACCGAGATCGACGACCACGGCGTCACCGTGACGGGCAAGGACGGCGAACAACGCATCGGCGCGCGCACCGTGCTGTGGGCCGCGGGCGTCGCGGCCTCGCCGCTCGCGGCGAGCTTGCCGGCGAAGCGCGATCGCAGCGGGCGCGTCGAGGTCGAACCCGATCTTTCGATCGCGGGCCATCCCGAGGTGTTCGTGATCGGTGATCTCGCGAAGGTCACGGCCGACGGCGTCGAGGTGCCCGGCGTCGCGCAGGGCGCGATCCAGGAGGGCCGGCACGTCGCGAAGATGATCGCTGGCGCCGAGCGCACGCCGTTTCGCTATCACGACAAGGGCAACATGGCGACGATCGGCCGCGCCGAGGCCGTGATCGCGACGAAGCGGTTCGCGAAGTCCGGCTTGTTCGCGTGGCTGGTCTGGTGGGTCGTGCACATCTATTTTCTCGTCGGCTTTCGCAACCGCGTGATCATGATGTTCCACTGGGCGTGGTCATGGCTGACGTATCAGCGCGGGTCGCGGCTGATCACGGGGCCGATCGGCAAGCTGCCACCGGTCAACGAGGCGAGCTTGGAAGCACCTGCGACCAGTTCAACTCGTGCTCCGGAACCTCGATCGTCTCGTCCTTCTGCACGTGCGCGTCGTCGTTCCAGAAGTGGAACTGGTGCGGGCCAGGCGAGAGGTAGAGCTGCTCCGGCGTTTGGTGCTTCGTCGTGGCGTCGCCGTCGATCGTGAAGTTGGACCACGGCGTGGTGTTGATCGTGATGCGGTAGCTCTTCGTCGCGGGCGCCGGTGGGGTCGGCGGCGCGGGCGCGGGGATCGGCGGAGCCTTCACGACCACCTTCGGAGGTGGCTTCGGCGGCGGTTGCGGCTGCGGCTGCGGCTGCGGCTGCGGTTGCGGCTTTTCGGCAGCGGGCTGCGGCAGCGGAGTCGCGGCAGCGGAACCGGAACCGGCAGCGGCAGCGGCGATCGGTAGCGGTGGCGGCTGCGGCTGCGGCTGCGGTCGCGTCGGCGGCGTCACGTCGGACTGCTTCGGCCGCGTGTCGTCGCCGGTCGCGAACACGAACGCGACGATCCCCGCGACCCCGAACACGATCGCCGGCACCCACCAGTTCGCGCGGCGCGGCGGCTCGACGTCCACCGGCTCCGGCGATCGCGTCGGCGCAGGCGCAGGCGCAGGCGCCTTGTTGTCCTCCGCTTCCGCCTCCGTGACCGCGAGCGATCGCACCGTGCCGGTCCCGATCACGTCGAGCTCGCCGTCGTCCATGTAGCTGACGAGGTGATCGCCGCCGATCTCGCCGCTCTCGCTCGGATCGTCGCGCTCGTCCTTCCAGATCTCGCCGAGCCACGCCGCGAGCTGGCGCGCCGGCGCGTCGACCTTCTTGCCCGCGCGCTCGGCGACGATGAACGCGTCGAGCTCCTCGAGCATCGCGTGCGCGCCGTCGTAGCGATCCTCGCGCGCCTGCGCGGTCGCTCGGTCGGCGATCGCCCGCAGCCGGGCATCGACCTCGAGATCGGAAGGCCACGGCGCGAGCTCGCCGGAGCGCGCGGCGGCCATCGTCGACTCGCGCTCCTCGCCGCTGCGCGCGCGCACGCCGGTCATCGCCTCGCGCAGCACGAGCCCGACGGCGTAGACGTCGGCGCGCGCGTCGAGCGGCTCGCCGCGCGCCTGCTCGGGCGCCATGTACGCCGGCGTGCCGATCACGCGCGGCGAGGCGGCGCGCGTGTTCGGATCGGTGACGCGAGCCGCGCGCGCCGAGTCGTCGCCCGCGAGCGCGGCGATTCCGAAATCGGTCAGCTTGACCTCGCCCGACCACGACAGCAGCACGTTGCGCGGCGTGACGTCGCGGTGGACGATGCCGAGCGGCGCGCCGTCGGGGCCCTTGCGCCGGTGCGCGTAGTCGAGCGCCTGGCAGCACTCGGCGGCGACGAACGCGGCGAGCAGCGCGGGCAGCCGGCGCTCGCGCCCGGCGCGGCCGAGGCTCGAGCCGAGGTCGCGGCCCTCGATCCGCTCCATCGCGATGAAGACCTGGTCGTCGATGCGGCCGAAGTCGAACACCGGCACGATGTTCTGGTGCGCGAGGCTCATCGACAGCCGCGCCTCGCGCACGAACAGATCCAGGAACCGCACGTCCCCGGCGCGCTCCGGCCGCATGCGTTTGACCACCAACCATTTTTCGACGCCGGCCGCACGCCGCCTCGCGAGGAAGACCTCGGCCATTCCGCCACGCGCGAGCGGGCGTAACAGCTCGTAGCGGCCCAGGGCGCGGCTCACAGCGACCTCACCGCATCATTATATCCGCGAGTTGATTGTTCGCCCGAACCGTCCGAAACTGCCGCGGAGTGCGCCTGTTGCCGCTCCTGGCTGCCTGCATGGCGGCACCGGTCGCCGCCGGCGCGGCGCCTGCGGCCGACGTGGTGGTCGTGTGGGCGCCGGGAGCGAAGGTCGCACCGGTCGAGGATGTCGCGCGGGCACATGGCGCGGCCGCGATCGATCGCTCACCGGC
This sequence comes from Kofleriaceae bacterium, assembly GCA_035500135.1. Lineage (GTDB taxonomy): Bacteria > Myxococcota_A > Polyangia > Haliangiales > Haliangiaceae > JABFXX01. The sequence continues at coordinate 86,764 of DATJXL010000086.1, read as the reverse complement.
GCCGCCACCGGCCGCCGAGACCGGCAAGCTGCTCGCGCGCGCGATGGACGCGTTCGACAAGGCGCGCCTCGACGAAGCGCGCGCCGTGCTCGATCAGACGCGCGATCTCGCCGACCGCACCGGCGCCGCCGGGCTCACGACCGCGCAGCTCAGCGATCTCTTTCTCTATCGCGGGCTCGTGCGCGCGACCAACGGCGACGAGACCGGCGCGTGGGACGAGCTCGTCACGTCGATCGTGATCGATCCATCGCGCGAGCTCGACCCGGCGCGGTTTCCGCCGAAGATCGTCGAGCAGTTCCAGCGCGCGCACGACGCGGTGCTGCACGACCACCCCGCCGCCGATCTCCAGCTCGACGTGCCGGCCGGCTGCACCGCGTTCGTCGACGGCGCCGCCAGCTCGGGCAAGGCGCACCTGCTCGCCGGTCCGCACTGGATCCGCGTCGCGTGTCCGGATCGCCTGCCATGGGGCCAGCGCGTCGACGTGACCGCGCTCGGCATGCACCTCGCGCCCGATCCGTCGCCGTACGCGCCGCCGTCGGATGCCGAGCTGCTCGTGCAGGCGCGCGTCGCCGGCGCACGCGCGATGATCGTCGCCGAGGTCAACGGCCAGGTCGGCAGCGCGCGGCTCGTCGGTCTCGACGGCCGCGAACGCGATCGCCGCACGGTCGCGATCACGAGCGACCTCGCGCCGCTCGCGGCTGCTGTTGCCGAGCTGCTCGTGCCGAAGGTCGCCGTCACGCACTGGTATCAATCGCGGTGGGCGTGGGCCGCCGGCGCCGCGGTGTTCGCGGCGGCGGTGCTCGTACCGCTCACGGCGGCGATCGCGAGCGAGAGCCCGGCGACGACGTGGACGCTGAAGCCGAAAGGGCTGCCGCCGCTATGAAGTGGGTCGTGCTCGCGTTGCTGGCGGCCTGTAACGACTCGCCCCAGCTGTTCGCGCCGATCATCGACTTGCCGGAGAACGCGAGCGCGCAGCCACCGACGCTCGATCAGCTCACGATGTCGGTCGCGAACGAAGGCGCCGCCGACGATCTCGTCTCGGCCACATTCACCCACGGCCAGACCGTGGAGCTCACGCACGTGCCGTTCGGCGACGACCTCGTCGTGCACCTGACCGGCTTCGTCAGCACGCAAGAGGTCGCGTACGGCCGCACGTGCGGCTTCGCGATGGCGGCCGAGACCCCGCCGCCGGTAACGCATCTGTTCTTCGCGAGCGAGGTCAAGTTCGCGCAGCTCGCGCAGGTACCCGAGATCCGCGAAGGCGGCATCGCGGTGACGTATCACGACGGCTCGGGTCTGTTCATCGGCGGCACCGACGGCGACGGCAACGCGGTCACCGACGTCGAGCGCTTCGATCCGCGCACCGACACGCTCGCGGTGCTCGCCACGCTCGCGCCGCGCACCGGCGCGGTCGTCACGCAGGTCGGCACCGGCGGCGATGCCCAGGTCGCGGTGATCGGCGGGATCGATGCGGGCGGCGTCGGCGCGCAGATCGTCGAGCTGATCGAGGCCGACAACCCGCCCGCGACGCGGGTCGACACGGTCGCGGATACGAACATGTCGCGCACCGGGCTCACGGCGACGACGCTCACCGACGGCAGCGTGATCGTGATCGGCGGCGACGATCCCACGATGGGCGCATCGTCGGCGGTCGACGAGATCCAGCTCGCCAACGGCACGGCGGAGGTCCACCCGCTGAACGCGGGGCTCGCGTTTGCACGATACGGCCACACCGCGACGCGGCTCGGCGACGACCTCGGTGCGGCCGTGCTCGTCACGGGTGGCGTCGATGCGACCGGCAGCCCGGTCGCGCAGGCCGAGCTGTTCAAGCCGCTCAGCATGGGCTTCCTGCCGGGCTTCACGTATCAGATGAAGTATCCGCGTGCACAGCACCAGGCCGTGTTGATGCCCGATGGCAGCGTGCTGTTCATCGGCGGGATCGTCGACACCAGCGGCACCGCGACGACCCGGCTCGAGCTGTTCACCCAGGACGCCGGCTTCGCGGACGTCGGCGGGTTGCCGTCGAACGCGGGCCTCGTCGACTTCGCCGCCACCACGCTCCCCGACGGCCGCGTGCTGCTCACCGGTGGCCGCACGACCGTCGGTGGTCCGCCGCTGGCGACCGCGTTCATCGCGCAGCTCGACGCGGTCGACGGCTCGGTCGAGGTGATCGCGACCGACTCGCTGTCGACGCCGCGCGCCGGCCACCAGGCCACGCTGCTCTGCGACGGCACCGTGTTGATCAGCGGCGGCACCGACGATCCGACCGCAGCGGCCGAGCGGTACAACCCGCCTTCGCTCGACCGCCGGTGACCGCGGCGCTCACTGCACCGGGTCGATGCGCCCGAACAGGCCATCGGCCTCCGCGTTCGGACCCGCCGTGAAGTAGAGCGAGCCGGCCATCGCGTTCGTCACGCCTTCCGCGACCGACAGACCCCACAGGCCGTCGATCGCGATCGGGTTGCCGGCCTTGTCGTCGAGCTTGCCGATCGATGTCAGCGCGACCGGATCGACCATGTTGACCGTGCCGTCGCCGAAATTGCCGACGATCAGCTCGCTCGACGTCGTCTTGCCCGACGCCGCGCAGAAGCTGGCGGGCGCGATCGTCATGCCCCACGGCGAGCTGAACGGACCGCCGACGAGATCGGCGAGGAGCTTGCCCGACAGATCGAACTTCGCGATCGCACCGGCGCCGGGCACGTCGTCGTGCCTGGCCGCGTCCTGCGTCGCGTACGTGACGAACACGGCGTCGTCGATCACGGCGACGTTGAACGGAGCCATCGTGCTGGGAATCTTCGGATCGACGAATGCCGACGTGCCGAGCTTCGTGACCGGCTGGAAGCTGGTGTCGAACAGATCGACCGTGCCGTTGTGGAAGTCGGCCGCGAGCACGAGCAGCGAGCCGTCGGGCTCGGTCGCGATCGCGACGCCCTTGAACACCGCGCCGATCGCGGTGCGATCGACGACGGTCTGGATCACCGCCGGCGACAGATCGGGGTTCACGCCGATGATCACGCCGTCCTCGCTCGCGAACAGCAGGCGCGCGGTCGTGCACGGAGTGCCGTTCTGCATCATCAGGTCGGTCGGGTTGTGCGACGGATTGATCGCGATGCCGTCGATGTCGGACCTCAGATCGAGGCCGCCGCTCTTCTTCACCGGCGCGCCGGTGCCGTCGTAGATCGCGACGAGCCCGGTGCCGTTGTTCGCGATCCAGAACGAATCCTCGAACGGAACCAGGCCCCACGCGTTCACGAGATCCGGATCGGTGTGCGGAATGCCGGCGATCGGCTTGTCGCTCGCGAGCCCGACCACGGCGTACGAGACGGCCGCGCTGCCACTGCCGCTGCCGCTCCCCATGCCGCTGCCGCTGCCGCTGCCGCTGCCGCCACCGGCGCCGCTGCCGCTGCCGGAACCGACGCCGGTTCCCGGTGCGACGGTGTCGTTGTCGGCGCAGCCGGCCACGAAACATGCTGTCGCGAAGATCGAGCTCGCGAGAGCGCGAGTTTTGCTGGTCATGACAACCTCCGTGCGGAAATTCCGCAGCGAGATCCACTGCAGTCCGCGCGCCGCCGAGAGCAGTTCGCCTACGTAGAGCTGTTACAGGCCCCAGCCGGACCACGGACATTCGCCGCGCGTCGCGCGCACGAGCCCGACGTGCTCCAGCGCCGCTCGGTCGAGCGCCGGTGTGTGCTCGCCGAACGGGTACGCGAACGCGGCCGGATAGGGATATCCCGCGTTCGCGACCGCCTCCAGCGACGGCATCATCTCGTTCGCGACGTACGCGTCGATGCCGTTCGCGTCGACGTACTGCACGACGTGCAAGTGATTCACCGAGTGGGCTTCGATCGCGTCGCCGTCCTCGTGCAAGACCTCGAGCTCCGCGAGGCCGAGCGGCGTCAGATCCTGCCACTGCGACACGAACAGCGTGACGTGCGCGTCGTGGCTCATCAGCGTCGCGCGCGCCTGCATCCAGTTGTCGGGGGTGCAGTCGTCGAAGCCGATCGCGAGCCCGGGGCCGCGCGAGCCGCCGGGCACGAGCTCGTCGAACGTGTACGACGTGAGGCCGTCCTCGTCGGCCCACGTCAGCACTTGATCGAGCCATGCCAGGCTGATGCCGACCGTCGGCTGATGCGCGTGCAGCACGAGCGCCCAGCCGCCGCGGGCGGCCGCGTCGATCTGCGCGTGGATGAACGCGGGAACGACGGCTTCCTGCGGCGTCACGCCGAGATCGTCGATCGGCGCGCTGCACAGCACGCGGCGATCGTCCCAGTCGTAGCCGAGGTAGTCCGGCTCCTTCGCGTTGTCGCCGCACGCAGCGAGCGCCATGGCCAGCGCGACCACCGTCCGCACGTCGGCAAGCTACTATAGTCGGGCCTTGTTCGGGTGGTGGCAGCGTTACTGGTTCGCGCCCGGCGGCAGGATCGCGGCGGCCGCGATCCGGATCGCAGTCGCGACGTCGCTGTTGTGGATGTTGTGGCGGATCGGGTCGGATACGTCGCTGCCGTCGCAGCTCTATTACAAGCAAGGCATCTGGATGCTGTACCCGGGTCGGCCGAGCGCGGCCGTGCTCGCGGCGCTCACCGACGTCGCGTGGGTCGCGACCGCCGCGATGCTGCTCGGGCTGTGCACGCGAGCGTCGCACGCGGTCAGCCTGGTCGCGACGATGGCGATCGCCGCGTACGGCGTCTCGGATTCGCCGACGTGGTCCCACACCGACGTGCCGCCGATCCTCGCCAGCTTCGCGCTGCTCGGCGCGCGCTCGGGCGACGCGCTGTCGCTCGACGCGTGGTGGCGCAAGCGGCGCGGCGTCGAGCTGCCGATCGGCGCGGGGTACCAGCGCTCGGTGCGGCTCGTGCAGCTCGCGGTCGCGGCCGTGTTCGCGCTCGCCGCGTACGAGAAGCTCAAGTCGGGTGGCTTCGGGCTCGGCTGGGCGCTCTCCGACAACCTGCGCAACCAGCTGCTCACGCGCTTCGACTGGATCGGCGCCGAGCGCACCGCGGTCGCGAGCTGGCTGCTCGCGGCGCCGTGGCACTACGAGCTCGCCGCGTGCGCGAGCATGATCTCGCAAAGCGCGCCGATCCTCGCGGTGTTCTTCGTGCGCCGGCCGTGGCTGCGTGCGGTCGTCGGCACGTTGTGGTGCGCGGAGGTCGTCGGGCTCGGCCACGTGATGAACCTGTGGAACCTGCACTGGCTGCCGCTCGCCGCGGCGTTCGTCGACTGGGATGCGCTTGCCGCGCGCATCGGCGTGCCGCGGGACACGCGCGAGCCGGTGCGTTCGCGCGGCGCGCTCGCGTTCGTCACCGCGTTCGTCGCGTTCTTCGCGCTCCAGGGGCTGTGGCTCAACCAGCGCCTCCACGCGTTTCCGTTCTCGAGCTTTCCGATGTTCGCGGTGATCCGCGCGAAGCGACCGTACAGCGAGCACCAGAGCTACGAGATGATCGGCGGCGACCTCGAGCCGCTCGGCGCCGACGGCAACCCGGCGGTCGCGGCGTGGGTGTCGCAACGCGCGACGTATCGCTGGCTGTGGCGCGAGCGCGATCCGGTGAAGCTGCCGGCGATGCTCGACACCGTGCTCGCCGAGACGCGCCGGGGTTGGCCCGACGCGCACGTCACCGGCATCCGGTTGTGGCTGTCGGTGTTCCAGGCACCGGCGTATCCCGAGCCGGCGCGGCTCGATCGCATCGATCTCGCGATCGTCGGCGAGCTCGATCTACCCCCCGGCGCCCGCGAGCACGGCGTATTTCGCAGCGAGCTCGGTACGCTCCTGCCCGACGGCCGCACGTGGCTGGCGCCGGGCGGCCACCGCGAGCCCGCCGACCTGCACGTCGCCGCGATCTACGACGACCTGCCCGATCCGGTGCCGGTCGAGATGACGCCGACGCCGCTCGGCTTCGTGCTCGCCGCACCGCTGCGCGGCGATCCGGCATACCTGATCGGGCGCATGGCGGGCGAGTCGAAGCCGTGGTTGCTGGCGGTGAAGGCGCGGCGCGGGTTCTGACGCCGCCGCTACTTCTTCGTCAGCCCCCGGTACTCGAGCAGCGGCCCGAGCTCCGGCGCCTTGCCGTAGAAGTCGTGGAACAGCACGTTCGGCTCCTTCGTGCGACCACGCGACAAGATCTTCGCGCGGAACACCGCGCCGTTTTCCGCCCTCAGTCCGCCGTGCGCGGTGAACCACGCGCCCGAATCGCGGGCGAGGACCTCGGACCACAGGTACGCGTAGTAGCCCGCTTCGTAGCCGCCCGAGAACGCGTGCGAGAAGTACGTCGTGTGGTATCGCGGCGGCACCGGCGCGAACGCGACTCCGTCGCGCGCGAGCGCGGCGTCCTCGAACGCGGTCACGCTCGCCGCGGCCGGGACCTTGTCGAGCCCGATCTGATGCCACGACTGATCGAGCATCGCGGCCTCGAGATACTCGAGCGTCGCGTAGCCAGAGCCCCAGGTCTTCGCGGCGAGCACCTTGTCGAGCAGCGGCTTCGGCATCGGCTCGCCGGTCTGGTAGTGCTTCGCGAAGTGCGCGACGACCGCCGGGTCACGCGCCCACATCTCGTTGAACTGCGACGGAAACTCGACGAAGTCCGGCGGCACGGCCGTGCCGGAGAGCATCGGGTACTTCGCGGCCGAGAGCAGGCCGTGCAGGCCGTGTCCGAACTCGTGGAACATCGTCGTCACTTCGTCGAACGTGAGCAGGACCGGCTCGCCGGGCTTGCGCGGTGCGATGTTGAGGTTGTTCGCGACGAGCGGCTTCTCGGCCAGGAGATACGACTGGTCGACGAACGAATCCATCCACGCGCCGCCCTGCTTGTTGTCGCGCCTGAAGTAGTCGAGCAGGATCAAACCGATCGTCGAACCGTCGCCATCGTGCACTTCGAACGCGCGCACGTCCGGGCGATACAGCGGCAGATCCTTGCGCTCGGTGAACGTCAGCCCGTAGAGCTCGTGCGCAGCGTAGAACACGCCGTCTTTCAGCACGTGCTCGAGCTCGAAGTACGGCTTCACCTCGGCTTCGTCGAAGGCGTAGCGCGCCTTGCGCACGCGCGCCGAGTAGAGGTCCCAGTCCCACGCCTCGAGCTTGAACGGCTTGGTGTGCGCCGCCCTCGCGTCGGCGTCGATCTGCTTCTGGATCGCGGCGGCTTCTTCCTTGGCCTTCGCGAGCGCCGGCGGCACGAGGTCCCTCAGGATCTTGTTGACGGCAGCCGGCGTGCTCGCGGTCTCCTCGGACAGCGCGTACGCCGCGAAGTCGTGGAACCCGAGCAGCTTCGCCTTGCTCGCGCGCAGCTCGACGATCTTCGCGACGACCGCGGTGTTGTCCGACGACCCGCCGCGCGCGCGAGAGATCGACGCATCGTAGATGCGCTTGCGCAGGTCGCGATTCGTGAGCTGCTCGAGCGCCGGCTGACCGGTCGTGTTCTGCAGCGTGATCACCCACTTGCCGTCGAGGCCGCGCTCCTTCGCCGCCTCGGCCGCGGCGCCGATCTCCTCGGGCGCCAGGCCGTCGAGTTGCTTGATGTCGTCGACGACGACCGCACCCTGCTTGGTCGCCTCGAGCACGTTCTGCCGGAACTTCGTCATCAGCGACGACAGCTCGACGTTGAGCTCGACGAGCTTCTTCTTGTCGGCGTCGGCCAGCCGCGCGCCGGAACGCACGAACGTGGTCTCGTAGCGGTCGAGCAGCTGCGCCGACTCGGGATCGAGGCCGAGCTTGGTACGCTGCTGGTACACCGCGTCGACGCGCGCGAACAGCGCCGAGTCGAGCATGATCGCGTCGTTGTGCGCCGACAGCTTCGGCGCCATGTCGGCCTCGACCTTCTCCATCTCGGGGTCGGTGTTCGACGAGTTGAGGTTGAAGAACGTCTTCTCGACGCGCGTCAACAGCCGGCCCGAGCGCTCCATCGCGACGATCGTGTTCTCGAAGGTCGGCGGCTCTGACGAGTGCGCGATCGCATCCATCTCCTTGCGCTGCTCCGCCATGCCCGCCTCGAACGCCGGCGCGTAATCGGCATCGTGAATCTTGTCGAACGGAGGCAGCTCGAACGGCAGCGTGCTCGCCGACGAGAACGGGTTCGGCGGCGCCGGAGGCGGTTGCGGCGGGCCCGGCGGCGGCGGCGGCTGGACCGGCTCGACCGGACCGGGCCGCGGCATCGGCGCAGGCGTGGGCGAGTGCGAGCCGCACGCGGCGGCGACGATGACGACGACGAGCGAGGTGGTGCGAGTCACGCCGGGTTCATAACGCGCGCTGCGCACCGACGCCATAGTCGATTCGCGCGGTCGCGGCTGGATCGCACGCCGCTGCGTTAGAAACGCAAGACGTGACGCGCAGGCTGTGGTGGGTGCTGGCGATCGGGGGCGGTGCTAGCTGCGCTTGCGGCCCTTGCGATCGACGTCGATGCCGCACTTCGGGCAGGTCCAGCCGCCCCACAGCGCCTGCTGCCGGTTCATCGGCTTGCGAACCTTCGGCAGCGGCGTCGCGCACTCCGGGCACTTGCGCTGCGGCGACAGCAACCCGACCGCGAGGACCGCGATGACCGCGCACATGCCGCCGACCAGCGCGGCGTTCACGACTTGGCGCTCCCGCTCACGACCGACAATCGCCCGACGTCACGACGAGCCGCCGATCCCGCGCAACGGCGGCGGTTTCAGCCCGTACTTCTCCATCTTGTAGATCAACGCGCGGCGCGACAGGCCGAGCCGGCGGGCGGCGCGCGTCTGGTTTTGATCCTCGGCCTCGAGCGCGGCGACGATCGCGGCGCGCTCGACCTCGGCGAGGTGGCCGCGCACGTCCGAGGCCGTGGTCACCGGGCGGACGCGCTGGGCGGCGTCGCGCAGGCGATCCGGCAGGTCGGCGGCGGTGATGCGGTCGCCGCACAGGACGAGCGCGCGCTCGATCGCGTTCTTGAGCTCGCGCACGTTACCGGGCCAGGCGTAGCCGGCGAGCGCGTCGCGCGCGTCGTCGGCGAACGACGGCGTCGAGCGACCTTGCTCGGCTGCGGTCAGCCGCGCGAAGCGCTCGGCGAGCGGCACGATCTCGGTCGGGCGATCGCGCAGCGGGGGCACGACGAGCGTGAACCCGCCGATGCGGAACAGCAGATCCTGGCGGAACCGCCCGGCGCGGACCTCGGACTCGAGATCGCGGTGGGTCGCCGCGATCACGCGCGCATCGGTCGGGACCTCGGTCGTGCCGCCGACGCGCGTGATCACCTTGCGCTCGAGCACGCGCAGGAGCTTGGCCTGCAGCGCGAGCGGCATCTCGCCGATCTCGTCGAGGAACAGCGTGCCGCCGGCCGCCGCTTCGAAGAAGCCGACCTTGCGCCGCTCGGCGCCGGTGAACGCGCCGCGCTCGTAGCCGAACAGCTCGCTCTCGAGCAGCGTCTCGGGCAGCGCGGCACAGTTGAGCTTGATCAGCGGCTCGTTCTTGCGCGCCGAGCCGCGATGGATCGCCTCGGCGACGAGCTCCTTGCCGACGCCGGTCTCGCCGAGGATCAGCACCGTCATCGGCGTGTCGGCGATGCGATCGACGAGCGTGTACACGCGGCGCATCGCGGGATCGACGACGATCGGATCGCTCTCCGAGCGCGGCGCCTCCGCGACCTCGCGCGGCACGTGGCCGGTGCGAATGCCGGCGCGCAACAGGCCGACGAGCGCCTCGACCGTCGTGCCGTCTTCCGGGCTGACGACGCTCGCCGAGCGCACCTCGACGTTCGCGGCGCGCGCGAAATCGAGCAGGCGGGCGAGCGCGGTCTCGCCTTCGCTGCGGCCGAGCTCGGGCAGGATGATGATGAAGTCGTCGCCCGCATCCTCGGCGATCAGATCCATCGGGCGCAGCGCGTGCGCGATCGCGTCGATCACGGTGTCGTTCGCGACACGCACGAGCCCGAGCGTGAGCGGCCGGTGGTAGCGCACCGAGCGGTCGACCTCGGCCGCGAGCCGCGCCTCGCCGGCGGCGGCATCGGCGACCAGGCTCGCGTGGCGCAGGCCGCTCGTGACGCCGACGACCGCGAGGATCGGCCCGATCGAGATCTCGTCGCCGCTGCCGACGCGGCGCACGCCTTCGATCTTGTCGCCGTTGACGCGCGTGCCGTTGCGCGAGCCGAGGTCCTCGACCTCGATCGCATCGCCGGTCCGCCGGACGCGAGCGTGCATGCGCGAGACCTTTTCGCTCTCGACATTCACGGTGGCGCCGCGCGAGCGCCCGAACGTGACGTCGACCGCCTCGGGCAGGTCGACGACGCGCGAGCCGCGGTCGTCGTCTTCGATGTGGATCACGAGGAACGCGCGAGGGCCGGCGTGGTCGGCCAGAGCGGTTCCGGCATCAAGGGTCTGTGGTTCCGTTGCCATTCAGCTGTACGATCTGTGCACACTAGGCAAGCCTCGCGCACCAAGCTTCGCGCGAATTCGCGAAGTTCGACCTTCCTTTGGCTGGTCCCCCCGTTGCACATTCCGCGGGCATGCAGGGCGTGATCCGTACAGCACTCGTCGCGAGCGTTCTCGCGGCGTGCGGATCGAGCCCGCATGCGACCCCCGACGCGTCGGCGATGGGCAGCGATGATTCCGGCTCGGGCAGTGGCACCGGCGGGTTCTTCGTCCACTGGTGGAGCGACCCCAAGCTGCCCGGCGCCGTCGGCAACAACGCGACGGTCACGAGCGCCGACTTCTGGTTGACCAGCCTGCGCGTGATCGGCGACGCCGATCCCGGCGACGACCGCACGACGACCGACCCCGGCCATATCTACTGGGATGACACCGGCGGTCCGCCGTACGACCAGTTCAAGGATGCGCCGAGCGGTCTGTACTCGAAGCTCGCGGTCGCGCTCGACGGCCTGGTCATCAACTCGTCGTACGACATCAAGGGCAGCGTCGATCTCGGCGGTAGCGCGGGGACCAAGTCGTTCCACATTCACGACCTCGCGCCGATGAACATCTCGCTCGACATCGCCAACACGCTGCAGCCCGGTGGCACGGTCGATGTCACGATCCATGTCGACTTCACGGCTGCGATCGGCGTCGTCGACTTCGCGACGCTCGACACCGACGACGACGACCTCGATCTCGACACGCTCGACTCGCAGATGCCGGCGTTTCGCACCGCGCTCCAGAACAGCTTCTCGATCGCGGGCGGCACCACCAGCACGCCGCCGCAGCCCTGACCTTAGGCGAGCGCGACGACGTCCTCGAACGCGGCGTAGTATCCGCGGCGAAACGCGGCGAGCGTCGCCGCGCCCGCGCTCGCGCGATGCGTGACCAGGTTGCGCACGGCGGCGAGCGTGTGCAGGCGATGGGCGAGCGCGATCGTGCGCTCGGGCGACGGCTTCGCTTGCCCGCCGAGCTTCATCAGGTTGCGAAAGCCCGTCGATGGATGATCGACCGCGAACAAGACGAGCATGCGCGCCCACTCGGTGATCGACAGCGGCGAGTCGAGCCGCTTGCGGCGATGTTCCTGCAGCTCGCGCACCGCGTTCGGGATCGCGCGCAGCGGCACCTCGACCTTCGCGCCGCCGACCTCGGCCGGGTCGCGCCACTTCGGCTCGATCCAGCGCGAGAAGCCGGTCCAGCTGCCGCCGATCACGCGATCGACGTAATCGAACAGCGCGCCGGGCTCGCGCTGCAAGCCGGCGAGCCGCGGGCCGAGCCACGCGTGCACGTAGTTCTCGAGCACCTTCATCCACAGCGTGATCGGCGGCGACAGATCGGCGTCGGTCGCCGAGCCTGTCGTTTGAAACAGCGACTCGGCGCTGCGCAGCGACTTCACGAGCCCGTCGAAGCCGCTGAGCTTGACGAGCTGCGCGAACGACGCGAAGCCGGCGGCCGCGATCTCGCGATCGATGTCGACCGCGAGCATGCCGGGGTTGGACTGCGTGATGTGCGTCGAGATCTTGAGCCGCACGAGCGCCTCGAACGCCGGATCGTGGCCGGGGACCTTCGCGAGCGCGGCGTCGATCGCGGGCGCGAGCTGCTGCGCGTGCGCGGGCGGGATGTGGATCGCGGCGGCGAGCGCGCCGCGCGCGACCGGGTCGCCGTCGCCGGCGATGAATGCGATCGCCTGGGCGAGCGCGGCCGGCGTGCCGAGCCGCAAGAGGCCGGCGGCGGCGCGCTCGTGCACAGCCGGATCGTCGTCGCGGAACGCGGCGAGCAACGCGCGCTCGCCGGCGGGATCGCCGAGCCGGCCGAGCGCCCACGCCGCGGCGCCGCGCACCGAGGCGGAGTCGTCGGACGCGAGCGGCGCGAGCTTGTCGGCCGGCACCGCGCCGGCGAGCAGGCCCGCGATCTCGGCGCCGGCCTCGCGCATACGCGCGTCGGGCGCGGTCACGAGCTGCGCGGCGCGGCCGGCGAGCGCGCCGAGCGCGGCGGCGTCGGGCCCGGCCGCGATCAGCGCGTTCGACGCCGCGCCGAGCACGCGCGGATCGTCCTCGCGCTTGACGGCCGCGACGACGTCGGCGACCACGCCCGGCATGCCGAGCTCGCCGAGCGCGACGTACGCGGCGAGCCGCTCGGCAGGATCCGCGGCGCTGCAGCGCTTCGCGATCGCGGGCGCGAGCGCCGCGAGCCCGAGGTTGCCTGCGACGTAGAGCGCGCGGCGGCGCACGGCCGCATCGGCATCGTCGAGCAGGGGCGCGACGACCGACGCGATCGCATCGGCATCGCCGCCGCCGGTGCGCGCGATCTGCAGCGCCCACAGCAGCGCGCCGCGGATCGCGGGTGACTCGGCGCGCGCGAGACCGCCGACGCGCTCGATCAGCTCGGCGCTGGTCGCGAACGCGCCCATCGCCTGCACGGCGGCGGCGCGCACCGCGTCGTCGGCGCCGTCGCGGTGCGCGAGCTTCGCGAGCTCGTCGCGCTCCCACGGCTGATCGGCCTCGATCGCGCCGATCGCGCGCGCGCGCAGCGCGACCGGCAGCTCCGCGCGCTCGGCCAGGTTCATCAAGTAGCGAGTGACCTCGGGCTCGCGCACCTCGCCGAGCACCTGGATCACGCCGGCGGCATCTTCGGAGAGCAGCACCTCGGCCTGCTCGAGCACGTCGGCGACCGGCAGCGTGCGCAGCCGGCGCGCGAGCACGGCGCGCACGGCGCGGTCGGGCTCGCCGAGCGCGATCAAGAACCGCTCGGCGGCGTCGCGGCTGCGCTCGGCCTTGAGCGCACGCGAGGCCAGGCTCGCCGCGATGCGCACCTCGGCGTCGCCGGCGCGCGCGAGCCGGCGCAGCACCGGCAAGACCTCGAGCGCGCCGAGCTCTGCGAGATAGCGCACGGCCGCGATCTGCACCTCGGGCTCGAGCTCGGCCTCCGCGGCGGCGAGCGCGGCATCGCGGCCGGCCGGCGAGCGAATCTCGGTGAGCGCGGCGAGCGCGGCGAACGCGTCGTGCGCGTCGCCGCCCGATACGAGCGGCACCAGCCGCGCGGCCGCGCTGGTCGCGCCCATCCGGCCGAGCGCGCCGATCGCGGCGCGGCGCAACGCCGGCGGCGCGGTCTCGGCGACATACGCGGCGACCGCTTCTTCGAGCGCGGGAAAGCCGAGCCCGCCCGCCGCGCGCAGCGCCGCCGCGGCGATCGTCTCGTCGCGATCCGACAGCCGGCGATGCACGAACGGCAACAGCCACAGGTTGCGAAACGCGCGGCCCATCGCCTCGATCGCGCCGCGCCGATCGGCGGCGGTGTCCGCGACCCGCGCGGCCTCGAGCAGCGCGAACGCCGCGGTCTCGGCGGTTTCCCACTCGGCGCCGAGCGCGCGGCCCGCGAGATCGCCGAGCAGGTGGCACGCGTCGAGCCGCGCCGCGCGCGCCGGCGCATCGACCGCGGCCGCCGCGAGCTCGTGCACGACATCGGCCGCCGCGGCCTGGCCGTGCTCGAGGCGATGGCGCAACACGCGAGCATCGGTCTCCATCGCGCGAACGTACTACACTCGCGTCGCGTGCCCGACCGCTTCGAGCTCCCGATCCTCGCGACCGACGCCGACATCGACGACCTCGGCCACGTGTCGAACCTCGTCTACTTGCGCTGGGTGCTCGAGACGGCGACCGCGCATTCGGCCGCGCGCGGCTGGGATCACGCCGCGTATCGTGAGCTCGGCGGGATCTTCATCGTGCGCCGCCACGAGATCGACTACCTCGCGCAAGTGACCGCGGGCCAGGAGCTGGTCTCCGAGACCTGGGTGGAGTCGTGGCGTGCGGCATCGTGCGTGCGCCGCACAGAGATCCGGCGGGGTAGTGCGGTCGTTGCACAGGGCGCCACGACCTGGGTGTTCGTCGCGATGCCAACTGGAAGACCCACACGCATTCCCGACCACCTGCGCGCACGGTTCGAGTAGGTCTTCGCCTTGCAAATGCGTTCGCCATGCGCGACGCGTGCTTCCTGCTCGTGGTGCTGGCGGCGTGTACGGGCGATCTCAGCTGGTCGAGCAGTGGACCCCTCCCCGATGGCGGCGCGAGCAGCGGCGGCGGCGGCGGTGGCGGCGGCGGCGCGGTCGGACCCGACGCGGGCACGGTCGCGGGTGACGGCGGCAATGGGTGCATCGCCATGCAAGCGAGCCCGGGCAACGGCCATCACAACCCCGGTATGGACTGCATGGACGGCTGTCACAACCACGGCTTCACGGTCGCGGGCACGCTGTTCGGAGCGGTGAACAGCACGACTCCAGTCGTCGGCGCGACGATCCAGGTCATCGACGCGAACAAACAGACGATCGACATCGTCACCCAGACCAACGGCAACTTCTACACGTCGACGCAGGTCGCGTTTCCGCTCACGGTGCTCGCGACGAGCTGCCCGAACATCCAGCCGATGGCCGCCTCGGTCACCGGCACGACGACGGTCGGATGCAACGCCACCGGCTGTCACGTCGCGGGCAATCGCATTCACTTGCCGTAGTAGGTCGCGAGGAACTGCTCCGACTCGGCGAGCAGCGTCGGCAGCGACGCGGCGAGCTCGTGGCCGTCGTCGAGCTCGCGCACGCGCACGTGCGGCCGCGTCGCGGCGAACGCGCGCGAATTCGCGATCGGCACGACGTCGTCGCGCGTGCCGTGGAAGACGAGCGTCGGCACGCGCACGTCCGGCCAGCCGGCATCGACGCGCTGCAGCTCCTCGAAGAACCCGAAGTCGACGCGCGAGCGGCCACCGGTCGCGTAGTCGTCGACCTCGAGCCAGCCGGTGTCGCGCCACGTGTCGAGATCGCGGCCGAGCCGTTCGCGCCAGCGCGCCGCGAGCTGGAACGCCGGTGCCATCAGCACGAGCGCCGTGATGCGATCGTCGAGCGCGGCGACGCGCGCGGCGGTGAGCCCACCGAGGCTCGAGCCGATCGCGATCGTCGGGCCGCGGATCGCGGCGCGCGTGGTCTCGATCATCGCCGACAGCCGCAGGTGCTCGAACGACGGCACGCGCAGATCGAGCCGCTCGATCGCGATGCCGAGCCGCGCGAAATGCTCGGCGAACGCGACGCCCTTCGTCGAGCGCGGCCCCGACGCGAACCCGTGCAGGTACAGGATGGTCATGGTGTGCGTTCGAGCGCGGCGACCGCGCGCGCGATCGCCTGCGCGAGCAGGACCGGCTGCTCGAGCGTCGGATCGTGGCCGGCGCCCGCGATCAGCTCGAACGATACCGCTGGCAGCCGGCGCGAGATCGCGACGTACTTCGCGTCGTCGGCGCCGGCGAGCAGCGCGATCCGATCGCGGTGCGCGGGGATCGCGCTCGCGTAGTCGGGCATCGCGGCGAGGCCCATCACCTCGAGGCTCTGCGCGAGCTGCTCGGGATCGAGCGCGAGCCGATGCTCGCGGCGCGACGCGCGGCGCGCCGGCGGAGCGTGCGCCTGCGACGCGAACAGCGGCTGGGCCTCCCATGCCGCGATGAATGCCTCGATCCCCTCGCCGCGGAGCAGGCGCGACCACGCCGCGTCGAACTCGCGCCGGCTCGCGCGCTCGTCGTCGGCGATGCCGGGATTGACGCCGACGAGCACGCCGTGCGCGACGTGACCGCCGACGACGAGCCCGAGCGCGACGCGCGCGCCGAGCGAATAGCCGACCACGACGTCGCAGCCGGCGATCGCGCGCGCGATCGCCGCGAGGTTCTCGATCCACGTCGGCTGCACCGGGCCACCGCCATGCCCGGGCAGCGCGATCGCGAGCGGCGGCTCGGGCAGCTGCCACGCGGCGACGACGTCGTCCCACACCGCGGGATCGCCGGCGAAGCCGTGCAGCAGCGCGCAGCGCACTAGAGGACCGTCTTGTCGGGTGCGAGCACGAGCTTGATGAACTCCTCGCGCGTCGCGAGCTCGAGGAACACGCCGCGCACGCCGCTCGTCACGAGCCGCGCCTCGTGCGCGTGCACGCCGCGCGCGGCCATGCACATGTGCAGGCCTTCGATGTAGACGGCCGAACCCTGGCTCTGCAGCTGCTCGTGCAGGATGTCGGCGAGCTCGTGCGTGAGGTCTTCCTGCAGGCGCGGGCCGCGCGCGATCAGCCGCGCGAGCCGCGACAGCTTCGACAGGCCGAGCACCTTCTCGGTCGGGATGTACGCGAGCGAGATGCGATAGACGACGGGCAACAGGTGGTGCGGGCACACGCCGAACGCGGTGTTGTGCTTCGAGATGACCATCTCGGTGTACTTCGCCGGAAACGTCTTCGCGAGCAGCTCGGCGACGCGTGCCTTCACTTGCTTCTGGTCGTGGACGAGCTCGTGGAGGCCCTTCGCGGCGCGGCGCGCGGTGTCCTTGAAGTTTTCGTCGCGGACGTCGAAGCCGAGGTGGTCGAGGCCTTCGAGGATCTTGCTGTAGCCCTCGGTGAAGAGGGCGAGCGCTTTGGAATCGAGCTCCATGGAGTGTCCTCGTACTTGGTCAGGATCGCGGTGGTCGCGGCGGCGATGCCGAGGCCGCGCGCGGTGGCCAGCGGCACGCGCGCGATCGCGTCGTAGCTCGGTTCGGCGGCGCGGACAAGCCGCGGCGGCATCGCGGCGCGGAACACGCTGATCTGCAACCGGCGGTGCGCCAGCGTCTGCTCGTGGTGCGCGACCGGCTCGGCGTCGACCCGCGCCACGCCGAGCGCGCGCGCGATCGCGCCGCGGTCGGCGGCCTGCGGCAGCTCCCACATCCCGCCGAACAGGCCGCCGCCGCGGCGGCGCGCGAGCACGACCTCGCCGCCGCGCTCGATCCACAGCGCCTCGCGCGCGAGCAGCGGCAGCTCGTGCGCGCGCTTGCGCGGCGCCGACACCGGCAGCGCGTCGCCGCGGGTCGCGCAGCGCGCGGCGAGCGGGCAGGTCGAGCAGCGTGGCTGCGTCGGCGCGCAGATCGTCGCGCCGAGCTCCATCAGGCCCTGGTTGAGATCGCCGGCTGCGGCCTCGGCGGGCAGCGCCGCGACCAGCTCGCCGGCGCGCGCCCACAGCGCGCGGCGCCCGGCGGCCGACTTGATGTCGTCCGTGATCGCGAACACGCGGGCGAGCACGCGCGCGACGTTGCCGTCGACGAGCGGCACGCGCTCGCCGAACGCGATCGACGCGATCGCGCCGGCGGTGTACGGCCCGATGCCGGGCACCTCGCGCAGCTCGGCGGCGCGCCGCGGCAGCGCGCCGTGCCACCTCGCGGCGACCTCGCGCGCGCCGTTCCACAGATTGCGGGCACGCGAGTAGTAGCCGAGCCCGGCCCACGCGGCGAGCACGTCGTCGAGCGGCGCCGCGGCGAGCGCGTGCAACGTCGGGAACCTCGCCATCCACTCGCGCCAGTACGGGATGACGGTCGCGACGCGTGTCTGTTGCAGCATGATCTCGCTGACCCAGATCGCGTACGGATCGCGCGTCGCGCGCCACGGCAGGTCGCGTCGCGCGCGTGCGTAATGGTCGACGATCGCACCTGCGATCGCTGCCAGCGAGCTCATGTGCCGAAACTACAACGGGCCGGCACGCGGCCGGCCCGTCGTGGTCGATTACTCGACGAGACGACTACTCGTCGAAGTCGTGACCGTGACCCGCGTGGCCACCGGCCGCCTTGTCTTCCTTCTTCGGCTTCTCGGCGATCAGCGTCTCGGTCGTGAGCATGAGGCCCGCGACGCTCGACGCGTTCTGGATCGCCGTGCGGACGACCTTCGCCGGGTCGATCACGCCGGCCTTGACGAGGTCCTCGTACTGGAGCGTCTGGGCGTTGAACCCGAAGGCGCCCGAGCCCTCCTTCACCTTCGCGACGACGATCGAACCGTCGACGCCCGAGTTGCCGGCGATCTGACGCAGCGGCTCCTCGAGCGCGCGGCGCACGATGTTGACGCCGTAGCGGCGGTCGTCATCGAACGTCAGCTTGTCGAGGCCGGCGATCGCGCGCACGAGCGCGACGCCGCCGCCGGGGACGATGCCCTCTTCGACCGCGGCGCGCGTCGCGTACATCGCGTCTTCCACGCGTGCCTTCTTCTCCTTCATCTCGACCTCGGTCGCCGCGCCGACGCGGATGACCGCGACGCCGCCGACGAGCTTCGCGAGGCGCTCCTGGAGCTTCTCGCGATCGTAGTCCGAGGTGGTCTCCTCGACCTCGCGGCGGATCGTCTTCACGCGCGCTTCGATCGCGTCCTTCTTGCCGGCGCCCTCGATGATCGTCGTGTTGTCCTTGTCGATCGAGATGCGCTTCGCGCGGCCGAGGTCGGACACCGTGATGTTCTCGAGCTTGAGGCCGAGGTCATCGGTGATCGCCTGACCGCCGGTGAGCGCCGCGATGTCTTGCAGCATCGCCTTGCGGCGATCGCCGAAGCCGGGGGCCTTGACCGCCGCGACCTGCAGCGTGCCGCGCAGCTTGTTCACGACGAGCGTCGCGAGCGCCTCGCCGTCGACGTCCTCCGCGATGATGAGCAGCGGCTTGCCCTGCTTCGCCACCTGCTCGAGCACCGGCAGGAGCTCCTTCATGTTCCCGATCTTCTTCTCGTGCGCGAGAATGAAGCAGTCGTTGAGGACGCACTCCATGCGCTCGCTGTCCGTCACGAAGTACGGGGACAGGTAGCCGCGATCGAACTGCATGCCCTCGACGACGTCGAGCTCGCTGGTCAGCGTCTTGGCCTCTTCGACCGTGATCACGCCTTCCTTGCCGACCTTCTTCATCGCCTCGGCGATCATGTTGCCGATCTCGGTGTCGCCGTTCGCGCTGATCGTGCCGACCTGCGCGATGTCGTCCTTGCCCTTGGTCGGGACCGACATCGCCTTGATCTGCTCGACCACCGACGCGACCGCGGCGTCGATGCCGCGCTTCATGTCCATCGGGTTGAGGCCGGCGGCGACGAGCTTCGCGCCCTCGTTGTAGATCGCCTGCGCGAGCACGGTCGCGGTGGTCGTGCCGTCACCGGCGACGTCGGAGGTCTTCGACGCGACCTCCTTGACCATCTGCGCGCCCATGTTCTGGAACTTGTCCTCGAGCTCGACTTCCTTGGCGACCGTGACGCCGTCCTTGGTCACCGTGGGAGCGCCCCACGACTTCTCGATGACGACGTTGCGACCGCGGGGTCCGAGGGTGACCTTGACGGCATTGGCAAGCAGGTTGAGGCCCCTGGCGATCTCGCTGCGGGCGCTCGACGAAAAGATGATTTCCTTGGCAGCCATTTCAGTGCTCCTTCTTGGTTCTTGGTACTAATCAGTCGAGAACCGCGAGGAGGTCGTCTTCGCGGAGGATGAGGTGCTCTTCGCCATCGATCTTCACTTCGGTGCCCGAGTACTTGCTGAACAGCACGCGGTCGCCGGCCTTCACTTCGAGGGCGATCAACTTGCCGTCCTTGTCGCGCTTACCGGCGCCGACGGCGATGACCTTGGCTTGGATCGGCTTTTCCTTCGCCGAATCGGGGATGAACAAGCCACCAGCGGTCTTGGTCTCTTCATCGAGACGCTTGACGAGAATGCGGTCGTGGAGTGGACGGATCTTCATGAGCCGTACTTGTAAACATCGGAACCGAGCTTGGCAACCGGATCCGGTGAGTGCTAACAAACAATATAAATGTAGTGATATTTCGATATGTTAGGATGGCCATGACCGACGACGCGAAGCCCGCAAAGAAGGACGAACCGAAGCCCGCCGCTGCTGCCGCACCTGCCGGCAAGCCGAAGGCACCACCCGCGCTCGACGAGCGCCGGCTCAAGTTCGAGGAGCTCGCGGCCGCGCGCGGCGCGTTCGAGGTGAACGAGCTCGTCGGCTACCTGCGCGACGGCCGTGCGATCGTGCGCGCGAACGCTGCGCTCGCGCTCGCGGTGGCGGGCCAGGCGGAGCAGGGGCTCGTCACGCAGCTGCGCGACAGCGAGCACGTCGCGGCGGTCGCGGCGGCGGAGGCCCTGGCCCGGCTCGGCGCTGCGGTGCGCGGGCTCGTGCCGCAGATCGTGCAGGCCGCCAGCACCGCGCATGCCGACGTCACCGAGAAGGTGGTGGCCGCGCTCGCCGAGCTGGCCGGCACGGCGGACGACGAGCTGATCGGCGCGCTCGACGTGCCGCTCGACATCGCGCAGCGATCGCTGCTCGACGCGTGCGCCAAGCTCGGGCGCAGCGGCGTCGCACTGCTCGCGAAAGCGACGAAGCACGAGACGATCCGCGTGCGCGTCAACGCGTGCGCCGGGCTCGCGCGGCTGGGCAAGACCGACGCCGACGTCGCGCTCGCCGCGCTGACCAGGCTCGAAGAAGGCGACCCGGTGCCCGACGTGCGCACCGCGGCGAAGCAGGCGATGCTCGCGGTCGTCGCGCGCGAGAAGCAGGAAGTCGTCGACACGCTGCCGAAGAACATCCCGGATTTCGAGGCGCGCAAGCTGAGCGCGTCGGAGCTCGCCGAATACGAAGCCGTGATCGACGTCGATCAGATGGCGTACGCGCTGCACGACGGCCGCGCGCACGTCAAGATCAACGCGGCGCGCGCGCTCGCGGTCAAGGGCGACAAGGCCGCGCGCGCCGCGAAGGCGATGGGGTTGCTCATGCGCGACAGCGTGGCGCAAGTGCGCCGCGAGGTCGCGAAGTCGCTCGGCAAGCTCGGCAAGCACGGGCTCGACGCCGCGCATGATCTGGTCGGCGCGCTCGCCGACGCCGAAGCCGAGGTCGCCGAGGCCGCGCAGGAGACGCTCGAGAAGCTCGGCGGCGACGCCCAGGAGGCGCTGGTCAAGGGACTCGAGACCGGCAGCGAAGAAGGCGGCCGGCGCCTCGGCGAGTTGTTCGCGAGGCTGGCGAACGCGGCGAACGTGCTCGCCGAGCAGTTCAAGTCGCCGGCGGTGAACGTGCAGGTCAATTCCGCGCTCGCGCTCGGCGTGCTCGGCAAGGATCGCGTCGGGCCGGGCCTGCCGCTCCTGCTCGGCGCTCGCACCGGAGGCGACGCCCGCACGCGCGATGCCGTGCGGCGCGCGCTCGACATGATCGATCCGCGCGGCGACGACGGCCCGAAGGCGGTCGCGGTCGACGGCTTCGAGACGCGGCCGCTCGCGGCCGCCGACTTCGACAAGGCGAAGGCCGAGCTCGAGAAGATCGGCGCCGCCGAGCTCACGCGGCACTTGCACGACGGGCGCGACATCGTGCGCGGCAACGCGGCGGCCGCGCTCGGCGCACTCGGCGGCGCGGCAGCCGGCGCGGCGCGGTCGCTCGGCGTGCTGCTGCGCGACGATGCGGCGCGCGTGCGCATGACGGCGGCGCAGGCACTCGATCGCATCGGCGATGCCGCGGTGATCGAGGTCGCGGACGATCTCGTGCGCGCGCTCGGCGACGACGACGCGAAGGTCGCGGAGACGGCCGCCGGCGTGGTCCGCGCGCGCAAGGCCCGCATGATCTCGGCGCTCGTGCGCGGTCTCGAGACCGACAAGCCCGAGCATGGACGGCGCATCTGCGAGCTCATCAACGTGTTCGACGACGCGACCGACATCCTGTGCGACGCGTTCGAGAGCCCGGCGGTCAACGTCCAGGTCAACGCGGCGCTCGGGCTCGGCATGCTCGGGCCCAAGCGCGTCGGCAAGGGCCGCAAGGCGCTCGAGGGCGCGCGCACGGGCGGCTGGGAGCGCACGCGCGAGGCCGTGCGCAAGGCGCTGGAGTCGCTCGACGGCCCCAAGCGTACGGGGCCGGCACCGATCGCGGTCGACGGCTTCGAGACCAGGTATCTCGAGGCCGCGGCGTTCGGCGACGGGGCGAAGCTGTCGTTGCAAGATCTCGTCGACTACTGCCAGGATGGTCGCTCGATCGTGCGCGCGAACGCGGCGACCGCGCTCGGCTGCATGGGCGACAAGGCGCGCGGGGCGGCGCTGCCGCTCGCGGTGTTGTTGCGCGACGACGACGCGAAGACGCGGATCGCCGCGGCGGGCGCGCTCGACAAGCTCGGCGACGACGTGGTGCGCGAGACCGCGGACTATCTGGTCGGCGCGTTGCGCGGCGACGAAGCGGTCGGCAAGGCGGTCGCTGCGGTGCTCGCGCCGCGCAAGGCGCGCGTGCTGACCGCGCTGCTCAAGGGCCTCGAGACCGACGACGACGCGCACGCGCGCCGCATCCTCGCGCTCGTCAACGCGCTGCCCGACGCGTGCGAGATTCTGTGCGACGCGATCGAGAGCCCTGCCGAGAACGTGCAGGTCAACTGTGCGATCGGTATCGGCCTGCTCGGCGCCAAGCGCGCCGGCACGGCCGGCCGCAAGGCGCTCGAGTCGCGCCGCACCGGCGGCTTCGTGCGCACGCGCGAGGCCGCGTTCAAGGGGCTCGCGCTGCTCGATTCGACGCCGTGACCGTGGTGCGCGATCGGCCGTGCGCGGGCCGCGTCAACGGAGACTTCACGGTCCCGCGCGTCGCGTACCCTCGAGTCCGTGTTAGCGTCGGCGCGCTAGATGTGGCTCGCCTGTCTCGCTCTCGTGCTGCTCGCGTGGTGGCGCGCGAAGCGGACGGACGGCGAGCCGAAGCCGGAGCGCGAGCGCGAGCCGCCGCGCGAGCCGCGCCCGGCCGCCGCGGTCGGCACGCTCGCGGCCGCGTACGCGATCTTCGTCGCGTGGACGTTCGTCGCTTGGTACCGCAAGCATTATCCGCTCGACAAGTTCAAGTGGGGCGGCGACGGCTGGATGGGCGAGAACACCTACGCCGGCGGCGCCGACAAGTGCGGCCACGCGTGGGCGACGATGTCGCTCGCGCGGCTCGGCACGGTCATCCTGCACGGCTGGGGCGGGTTCGCGAAGCGCAAGGCGAGCCTGATCTCGGCCGGGCTCGCCGAGCTGCTGTTCACCGGCGTCGAGGTCAAGGACGGCTTCTACTACGAGTTCTCGTTCTCCGACTTCACCGGCAACTCGATCGGCGCGGTGATGGCGGCGCTGCTCGACAACTTCCCGCGCCTGAACGAGCTGTTCTCGTATCGCGTGCAGTACGAGCCGAGCGAGATGTACGAGCGCAAGGTTGCGGGCACGTCGCCGTGCCCGCCGGGTGGCTGCTCGCGCTGGAACATCGCCGAGGATTACTCGGGCGAGACCTACCTCGCCGCATTTCACCTCGGCGGCATCCGCGCGGTGCGCGATCGCATCGGCAGCGCGTCGCGCTTCGTCGACTTCGCGGTCGGCTTCGACAGCCGCAACTACAAGCCGCACCCCGATCCCGACGTCACCGATCCGCCGCATCAGGATCTGTTCCTCGGCCTCGCGTTCAACGCGCAGGGCTTCTTGGACTGGTTGCTCGAGGATCGTCCGGCGAAGGCCGCGCGCCGCGCGCAGCGCATCACGCACGGCCTGTTCGAGGTGTTCAACGCGCCCTACGGCTCGGTGCGCCTCGTCGAGTGGAGCCGCGCCGCGAAGATCAAGCCGCCGTCGCAGGGCGCGTAGATCGCGTTACCCCATCGCGTAGAAGAACTCTTCGCGCACGATCTTGCCGTTCGCGATCGTGTACAGGGCGATCTCGTCCATCGTCACGCGCTTGTTCGTCGCCTTCTGCGTGATGTCGTAGGTGAAGCGCACGGCGAAGCGATCTCCGTGCGGCCACGGGCCCTCGACCTTCGCCGAGTGAACGATGTGATTGTCGGCCCACCACTTCGACTTCCCGAGCACCGCGTCCAGGCCCTTGCTCTCGGGTGACATGCCGGGCGGCGCGCCGGCCTCGATCGCGACGATGTCCTTCGCGTAGAGCGACTTCATCGCCTCCTCGTTCTTGCCCTTGCCGCACAGCTCGACGAGCTGCTTGCCGATTTCCATGGTCGTCATGGCGAGACTCTACGCGGGAGCAACTCAGAATGGCACCGGCCAGGCCTGCACGGGGAATCCCGCCGGCACCGGTGGCGGCGCGGTCGTCGCGCAAGAGTCGCGGCCGGCCTGGGTCGGATCGAACGGCGTGAACGCGATCGGCAGGGTCGCGGGCAGCGCGAACGACGGCGCGGCCGGCGTGCCGAACGACAGCGGGAAGCTCGTCGTCGACGGCGGGGCGTCCTCGCCGTCCGCCTGCCACTGCGCGAACGACAGCGTCGGCCCCATCGGCGGCATGCCGACCTTCTCGACCTCGTTCTGGGTGATGAACGTCGGCGTGCCGCCGACGTCGACGTAGAGGTTGTCCGCGAACGCGCGGCAGTCGGTCGGCGAGGACAGGCTGCAGCTCCAGTTGCCGTACTGCCACAGCTGCGGCTGATCCCAGTACAGGATGTTGTGCTGGAACGTGTACTGGAGGTGCGCCTCGAGCCGGCCCGCGGTCATCACGCCTTCGCTGCCGTACGCGAGGATGTTGTTCTGGATCAGGCCGCTCGCGCCGTAGTTGAACGTCATCGGCGACTGCGAACAGCGATAGGCGAGGTTGTTCTGCCACAGCACGTTCGACGACGACGCGTCGTTGTACAGGCCCCAGCCGCCGTAGCCCTCCGGCTCGCCGGCCGCGGCGTTGCCCGGATCGTGGGTGACGTCGTGCACGACGTTGTTCTGCACGACGTTGCCGGTCTGCGGGCCGACCGCGGTGTAGATGCCGCCGATGTCGCTCGTGACGCCCTGGCCGACCTGCCACACGTGGTTGAATTCGATCGTGTTGTCGTGCGCGTTGCCCGCGTCGGAGTAGTTGTCGGGGCTGTTGCCGTACGTCGCGCCGACGTCGATCGCGTAGGTGTACGTGTCGGAGACGTCGTTGTGGCGCACGCGAACGTGATGCGCGTTGCCGACGAAGATCCCGTTGCCCGACGCGAAGTAGCGGCCGACCCCGGTGACGACGTTGTCGGCGACGAGCGCGCACTGCGCGACCGTCGCGTCGGTATCGGCCATGGTCTGCCCGGAGCCGATGCGGATGCCGCCGCCGCCGGTGTCGGCGACCACGCTGTTGACGATCGCAGTTTCGAACGTGGTCGCGCAGTCGGTGTCGGCATCCGGCAGCGCGGCGCCGGCCGCGTTGCCTTCGAACTCGATCCCGAAGCCCGCGACGTGGGCGATCGTGCAGCCGTCGACCGTGACATTGCTCGTCGCGTGGAAGGTCACCGCCGCGGCCGCATTCGCGACGTTGTTCGACTCGGTCTGGACATCGAGCCAGCCTTGCGGCGA
Organism: Kofleriaceae bacterium; assembly: GCA_035500135.1. Lineage (GTDB taxonomy): Bacteria > Myxococcota_A > Polyangia > Haliangiales > Haliangiaceae > JABFXX01. Next base: position 61,345 of record DATJXL010000086.1, on the reverse strand, counting down.
CGGGATCGTGAAGTTCGCGTACGACATCGTCAACCCGCGCAGCGTCACGTAGCTGATGCCGTCGGCCTGCACGAGCTTCGGTAGCTGCGGCGCGACGACCTGCGCGGTCGTCATGTCCTCGCCGGTGCGCGGGATGTAGTAGAGCCGCTTCGGTGACGCGGCTTGATCGAGATAGAACTGGCCGGGCTGGTTCAGTGCCTCCTTCACGTTGTCGGCGAAGTAGCGGTGGTGCGGCATGAAGCCGTGGCCGACGCCGGTCGGCAGCGTGCTGGTGAACGTCACCGTGCTCGTCGTCGGATCGATCGACTGGATGTAGAGCCGCGGCATCGTCCAGCTCTCGAACGCGGCGATCTCGACGTGCGCGAGGTCGTACCAGCTCGGGTCGAGGTCGGTGCCGGCGTACGTGAAGCTCGATTGCGTCACCGCCGTATTCTGGTTGTAAAGGTAGGCGCCCGGCGAGGTCGTCGGCCGGAACCGACGCTCGCCGTTGACCCACAGCTGCGCGAACGGCTGCAGCGAGTCGGCAGGCGCCTGCCATGCCGCGACGCCGTTCACGGTCGTGCTCGCCCAGCCGGTGATGACCGTGCCGCCGCTGATGATCGGCGTCGCACCCGGCGCGGCCTCGTACACGATCGGCGCGTCCTTCGTGCCCGACAGCGCGAGCGTCCACGCGCCGCCGAGCTCGCTGTGCAGATCGTAGGTGCCGTCCTCGAGGAACACGACGATCGGCGTCGTGCGGCCGGCCTGGAGCGGCTGGATCTTGCTCTCGATCGCCGCGAGCGTGGTCGGGCCGTCGCTCGCGTCGGCGTTCGGCGCGGACAAGGTGCCGCTCCAGCTCGCCTGGCCGTTCGGCGCGACGTACAGGTCCGCGGTCGATGACGGAGCGGGCTCGCACGTCGAGACGCCACTTCCCGCATCGGAGCCGGCGTCGGCCGGCGGCATCGCACCCGCATCGGGTGGCGTGGTCGAGGAATCGTGGCTGCACGCGGCAAGCAAGACGAACGTTAACGGAAGGCGCATGCGGCTCGGATGAGCAATCGAAGTGCCGGCGCCAACGCCGCGGTCGCACGCGAGTGTAGGGACGAGCCCTTCCCGCCTGGCGCGTTCGCTGGAACCTCGAGGTACCGCGTTCAGCCCGCGCCGCCGACGCCGCGCTTCTGCGCGCGCGACACCCGGACCCACAGGATGATCCCGGCGACCAGCGCGTGCAGCGCGAGCGAGATCACCGCGGCCCAGAGCGGCAGCGAGCGCGCGGCGCGGCGGCCGAACAGCGGATGCGCGTCGAACAGATCGAACGCGATCGCGAGGCACGCGGTCGGCAGGTCGAACGCGGCGATGCTGCCGCCCGAGAACCGGCCGATCAGCCCGACCACCGTGCCGAACACGAGGTAGTACGTCGCCCACAGCGCGAGCGCGGTGCGACGATCCGAGGCGAGCGCCGAGAAGCCGAGCGGCACCATCGTGTACGGGATCGCGATCACGAGCCCGAGCTCGACCGCGTGCGGCACCATCTTCACGTGCTCGACGAGCTCGTCGGTCGTGTCGCTGATCCCGAGCCGCAACAGCGCGAGCAAGAGCGGGCCGACGATCGCGATCGACGCGACCAGTACGCCATAGCCCGCGACCTTGCCGAGCACGTAGTCGCGCGGCCGTACCGAACGCGCGAAGTAGAACGTGAACGCGCCGCTCTGGACGTCGCCCGCGACCGTGCCGGCGCCGAGCACGAGCGACATGAAGAACGCGATGCGGCAGTACCACTCGGTCGACATCGCCAGGGTCGTGTCGGGGTTTGCCACCACGCTCATGCCGCGAAACGCCTCGTTCGACGTCGGGAAGTACATGAGCGCGCCGAACACGCACGTGATCACGGCCGCGAACCCGAGCCCGGCCTTGTAGCGCCACCACGTCTTCCACGCGGTCGCGATCTGCTGGCGCGCGACGACGCGCCAGCGCGTGCCCGGCGACCGGCGCGGACCGACGTAGCGCTGGTAGCCGAGGTCGTGGACCTGGCCGGCCGACGCCCGCGGCGCCGGCTCGGCAGCGTCGGCCTCGGTCAAGGCCGAGGAGGCGGCGGCGGGTTGAGCTGCTCCCACGGTGTCTCGAGGCCTAGATATTCACCCCACTCGAAGCCGCTGTCGTACATCGATTGCATCTGGTCGGCCGACAGGATGCGGCCGATCTGCGAGCTCGTGTCCTGGAGCATCGCGCCGAGGCCGCCGCCGAACTCGAGCCAGTTGGCGATGTTGCGCTCGTACGGCGACAGCGTGCCGTCGGCGATCGCCTTGTTCGCGTACGCGAGCACGTCGCTGTACGTCTTCTGGAACATCTGATCGAGCTGCTGGGATTGCGCTTCGGTGACGTGCGCCCGCTCCTCGGCGAGCTTGCGCATCGCGACGACGTGCTGGCGCGGGATCGCGAGCGCGGCGCCGATCAGCGGCATCACGCGCGCGCGGTACTGGTCGTCGGTCTCGCCGTCGGCGCGGCCGAACATCGTGGCCATCTGTTGCGTGCGGCGCGCGCGGCGATCGAGCCGGCCGGCCTGGCTCGGCATCGGCGCGGCGGTCGGCAGCGCGGGCAGCGCGCGCGGCGGGGTCCACCGGCGCTGCGGCGTCGGCGCGGGCGGTGCCTCCGCGACTTGCTGGACGGGTGGGGGCGCCGGCGGAGGCTCCTTCTCGGCGAGCTCGGCGCGCAGCGCTCGGTTCTCGACGTAGAGCCACAGCGACGCGACGCAGCCGACCAGCGACGTGGTGGCTAGCACGGTGGTGGCGCGAGGCATGCCCGGGAAGCTAGCATGCGTTCGCCCCATGCCGCTCATCGAGCTCGATCGACTGGCCAAGCGCTACGGCGAGGTCGCCGCGCTCGCGGGGATCGACGCGAAGATCGACGGCCGCGTGATCGGGCTGCTCGGGCCCAACGGCGCCGGCAAGTCCACGCTGCTCAAGTGCTTGCTCGGCCTCATCCCGTTCGACGGCGAGGCGCGCGTGCTCGGCCTCGCGTCGGCAAAGCGCGGCAGCGAGATCCGCGATCGCGTCGGTTACATGCCCGAGCACGACGCGCTCCTGCTCGGCGCGAACGCGGTCGAGCTGTGCACCTACGCGGCCGAGCTGTCGGGGCTGCCGCGCTCGGAGGCGATGCAGCGCGCGCACGCCGCGCTCTACTACGCCGGGCTCGAGGAGAAGCGCTACCAGCCGATCGACGGCTACTCGACCGGCATGAAGCAGCGCGTGAAGCTCGCGCAGGCGCTCGTCCACGATCCCGAGCTGCTGTTTCTCGACGAGCCGACCAGCGGGCTCGATCCGCGCTCGCGCGACGAGATGCTCGAGCTCGTCGCCGAGCTGCCCGAGCGGCGCGGCTGCGCGATCGTGCTGTCGACGCACCTGTTGCCCGACGTCGACCGCGTGTGCGATCAGGCCGTGATCATGCACGGCGGCCAGATCCGGTTCGTCGGCTCGATCGACGAGCTGCGCGGCGCGCGCGGCCGCGACAGCGAGCTCGCCGTCGAGGTCAAGGCCGATGCCGACAAGCTCGCCGACGCGCTCGTCGCCGCCGGCGCGAAATGCCGCGTCACGTCGCCGATCGCGCTCGCGGTCGATCTGCCCGCCGACGCCACGAACCAGCTCGTGTTCGCGGTCGCGCGAGACGCCGGCTTGCAGATCCGCGCGCTCGAGGTCCGGCGCGACAGCCTCGAGGCCGCGTTCCTGCGCGTGATCGGCGACGCGCGATGACCGACGTCGTGGTCGCCGACCGGTTGAGCAAGTGGTACGGCCACGTGCTCGGCATCTCCGACGTCAGCTGGCGCATGCGCGGCGGCATCGTCGGCCTGCTCGGCCCGAACGGCGCCGGCAAGTCGACGTTGATCAAGATGATGGCGGGCGTCGCGCGGCCGTCGCGCGGCTCGCTGACCGTGTTCGGCGGCGCCCCGTTCGACGATCCGTCGGTGCGTGCGCGCATCGGTTACGCGCCCGAGCACGACAAGCTCTGGGACGAGCTCACCGCGCTCGAGCTCGTGGCCGCGCTCGCCGAGCTCGCGGGCGTGCCGCACGGGCGCGCGAAGTCCGCGGCCGAGACCTCGCTCGATCGCATGGGCCTCGGCGACGCGCGCCACCGCCGCGTGCGCGGGTTCTCGAAGGGCATGCGCCAGCGCGTCAAGCTCGCGACCGCGATCGCCCACGAGCCCGATCTGCTGCTGCTCGACGAGCCGCTCACCGGGATCGATCCGGTCGCGCGCGTCGACATCATCGAGCGCGTGCGCGCGCTCGCGGCCTCGGGCAAGGCGATCGTCGCGTCGAGCCACGTGCTGTACGAGATCGAAGCGTTGACCTCGGAGATCGTCGTCATCTACCGCGGCCAGGTGCTGGCCGAGGGCAACGTCTACGAGATCCGCAAGCTGATCGATCGCCACCCGCACGTCATCCGCGTCGCGTGCAATCGGCCGCGCATGCTCGCCGAGGCGCTCGCCGGCGCGGATCACGTCGTGCGCATCGCGTTCGAGCGCGGCTCCGTGCTGATCGAGACGCGCGATCCCGATCGTTGCTACGACCAGCTCGCGAGCGCCGTGCTCGATCGATCGATCGCCGTGCAAGCGCTGTCGTCGCCCGACAACAACCTCGGCGCGGTGTTCGATTACCTGACGCGAGGTGGCGCATGAGCGTCGTCGCGCTCGCCCGCGTCGCGTGGCGGCGGCTCCTGCGCCGCTACTCGCTGTGGATCGCGATCGCGATCGCGATCATCCCGATCCCGTTCGCGTACGACTTGCGCGGCGAGAAGGGCATCCTCACGAACGCGTTCAACATCGCGCTGCTGTTGCTCGCGGTGCTGCCGCCGTGGCTGGTCGGCAGCGCGCTCGGCGAGGAGCTCGACCATCGGGCGGCGACGTACCTGTGGTCGCGTCCGCTCGCGCGCTGGAAGGTGATCGCGGCCAAGCTCATCGCGCTCGCGCCGATCGTCGTGGTGCTCGCGGTCGGAAGCTGGGTCGCGATCGCCTACACCGCAACGACGCGCTGGCCGCCCGGCGTGACGGTTCGCGCGGTCGCCGCCTGTGCCCTGGCGGTCTCGGTCATCTCCGCCGGCATCTCGGCGCTGGCACCTCGCCAGGGCATGGCGCTCGCGATCGTCTATGTGATGTTCGACCTGCTCCTCGGCGAGCTGCCGGCCTCGCTCCATGCGCTGAGCGTCACATTTCACGCCCGCGTGCTCGCGAGCCGCTCCCACTACACGCCCGACGTGTTCGACTGGCTCCTGCTCGCGGCGATCCCGATCGTTTGGTTGGTGATCGGGCTGTTACGCCTGCGCAGGAGGGAAGCGTAATAATTGTACGAACTTTGCGCAGCGTTTCGGAATGTGTAGCTGCCGACCTTAATCGTACATTCATTGATCAGCGCGCCGCGTTACTGGCAATTCCTGGAACCGTGGCGCACACCCTTGCCGAGCTTCCGAACGACATTCGGGTCACTTTGGACGAGATCCGTCGCCGTCACGTCGTGCACGTGCTCGACGCGTGCGGCGGGAATCGTAGCGAGGCCGCGAAGATCCTCGGCGTCGACCGCAAGACGCTGTATCGCCGGCTTCGCCGCTGGGGCATCTCGCCGTAACGACCCGACTATGTGGTAGATCCGCAAGCGATGGCGGCGCTCACGGATTACGAGAAATACATCCGCACCGAAGAGCTGCTGTCGCTGCAAAAGTCTGCCGAGGCTCTGACCTGCCACGACGAGCTGCAGTTCCAGGTCGTGCACCAAGCGCACGAGCTGTACATGAAGTTGATCGAGCACGAGCTGCGGTTCGCGTGCACGCTGCTCGAGGCAGGCGACGCGCCGCGCGCGATCACGACGCTCGGCCGCGTCGCGCGCGTGCAGCGCGTGCTGCTGCAGTCGGTCGAGCTGCTCGACACGATGGCGCCGACCGATTACATGACGATCCGCACCGGGCTCGGCCGCGGCTCCGGTCAGGAGTCACCGGGCTTTCGCACGATGCTGCGGCTGCCGGGCGAGGTCGTGTGGCCTGCCTTCGCCGCGTTTCTCGAGAGCAGCGGCGTCGCGCTGCGCGAGATCTACGAGCACCCGCACGATCATCATCAGCTGTTCCAGCTGTGCGAAGGGCTCGTCGATTACGACCAGCTCCTGCAGATCTGGCGCTACCGCCACCTCGTGCTCGTCTATCGCATCATCGGCACGGGCACGCCGTCGCTCAAGGGCAAGCACTCCGACCTGCTCGCGCACGGCATGAAGCAGCGGTTCTTCCCGAAGCTGTGGGACGTGCGCGACGAGGTGTTCGCGGACTGGACGGCGCAACAGGCCGCGAAGGGCCACGACCCCGGATATCACGGCTGATGGCCACTTCGTGGCACTTCCTCGGCCTAAGGTGGCTCGTGCTTCGCACTCGCTCGATCGCTACGCCTCGGTCGCGTCTGCTCGCGCTCGCGCTGGCGCTGACGCTGGTCAGCTGCGGTGGGCCGCAGCGCCGGCCGGTGATCGCGGCCGCGGTCGCGGGCGCCGCGATCGGCTTCGGTACGTGCGAGATCGACAACGTCGACTCGTCGAAGTGCGCGTTGATCGGCGGCACTGCCGCGGTCGCGCTCGGTGGGATCGCGGCGATCATCACGTTGCTCGTCGACACCAACGCGCACGAGCTGCAGCCCGACGACGAGGACATCGAAGAGTGGCGCAAGGCGCAGGGCTTCACGCCGCCACCGCCGGGTCTGCCCGACGATGCGGGTATCGCCGATGCCGCGCCGCCTGATGTGCAGCTCGATGCACATGCGATCGACGCGCCGTCGATCGATGCCGGCGTCGCGATCGACGCGCCGTAACCGCCACGAATTTTCGATTCGTGATCTCGAAGAGTCGAGAGCGCGCCACGCATTCACGTGTGCTTGGACCGGCGCGCAGCTTGCACCGGGCGGCGCGCATGCGTTTGCCTTGCTCGATCGCCGCGCTCGCCGCGTGCTCGACGTCACCTCATTCGACGCCGACGCCGCCGAGCACTCAGATGAACGACATTTCCGTGCTGCTTCCGCTGCCGGCCACGAACGACGACCTCGACGCGATGCTCGCGCCGACGGCGATGGGCAACGGCGGTCAGCTGCTGCCGCTCGACATCTACCAGAATGCGGGCGAGGTCCCCTACGACCAGCTGCGCGTCGTCGCGTTCCGGTTCGACCCGTGCTTCGGCCAGCTCGGCACGATCACGGATCCGTCGACGTGCCAGAACCAGCTGCGCCTCGTGTTCCAGCCGATCGATACCGACACGGTCGACTCGGCGTCGCCGTTCTTCGTCGAGGACGCCGCGGTGCACGCGTTCTACTCGATCACGCGCGACCAGCTGCTCGACGCGATCGACGAGGTGACCGCGGCGCGCGAGAGCGACGTCGGCGACGACGACCTCGGTCCGCTCGCCCCGCATCCGGTCGTCGTGCGCGAGGGCCACACCGGCGTGCTCGCGCAGGCGTTCGAGGCCATGATCCTGAAGTACGCGGGCGCCGCGAACCTCGTGCGGTTCACGACGCTCGAGGAAGAAGTGGCGGACGCGGGCGGTAGCAACGCGCCGATCATCGGTGCCGGCGATTTCTGGCAGCTGCAGAGCTTCCAGGTCGCGGCCGGCGCCGCGACGCCGCTGCAGATCCCGACGCTGCCGATGCCGACGACGTCGATGACGATCTCGGCGGCGACCGAGCCGCTCGAGGCGACGGGCGAGCCGGTCACGTCGTCGAGCGACAACCTCATGTTGCTCGCGGACTTCATGCAGGCGAGCGCCGCGATGCCGGCTGCGCGCGAGAGTGCGTTCGACGCCGCGCTGCGCGTGCTGAATCCGGCCGACAACTCGCCGAACACGATCGACTGCGCGAGCTGCCACCTCGCGCAGCCCGCGATCCAGCTCGTCGGCGCTCAGCTCGGTATGAACCCGGCCGGCAACTCGAACGCGTTCGTGGCGTCGCCGTCGATCCCGGCCGCCGATCTCGCGCAGACGACCCAGCTCGTCGGCAGCGACGGGGTGCTGAACATCCACGCGTTCAGCTACCGCAACGCGAATCCGATGATCAACCAGCGCGTGATCGACGAGACCGCGGCAAACCTCGCGTACCTGGCCACGCTGGCGCGCTAGGGGCTGTCCGGACAGTCCCCTAGTACATGCCGTCCATCGCGCGGCCGTGCAGCGAGATGCCGACCATGAAGATGCGCTCGTTGGAATCGATCACGCTCTCGCCGTAGCCGATGCCGAGCGAGACGTGCGGGTGGATGAAGACGTCGGCGCGCACGCGCGCCTGGACGTCGGGTTTCCATTGCGACACGTCGGGACAGTCGGACGTGTTGCACGCCTCGAAGTCGTCGTAGCGAAATCCGGCGGCGAGCTCGGTCGACACCGCGATGCGATAGCGCTCGTAGAGGTGCACGCCTGCGAGCGCGTACGGTGCGAGCTCGAGGCCTTCGACGACCGGCGTGCCGACGGTGCGCGGCACGCGATCGAGACTTCCGCCGTCGATCTCGACGCCGGTGTACACGAAGTGGCCGAAGCCGACCAGCACGCGCCAGGCCTCGCCCGACGAGGTCGCATGAAAATCGGTCGGGCCTCCGGTGGCGACGAGCGGCGCGCTGCCGAGCGAGAACGGGTCGGCCTCGAAGTGGCGGAAGTAGTAATCGATGTCGAACGACAGCCGCGGCGTGTCGGCGTCGCGCGACCAGTCGACGCCGAACCAGCTGCAGTGATGGTAACCGACGACGTCGCTGGTCTCGTGGCAGCCGCGCGCGTGCACGGCGCGCGGTAGCGCGAGCCCCGCGACAAGCGCGACGCAGCCGACGCGCGCGATCACGGCGCACCGTCCTGTTCCGACGCGGCGAGGCAGACCCAGCGATCGGGCGCGGCCGGATCGGGCTCGACGTGGCCGAGCTCGACGCACACGTCGCTCGGCGGCGGCCCCGGATCGGGCGCGTACGCGATCTCCTCGTGGCCGCGCCACAAGCCGTCGATCGGGAGCACGGCGAGCTCGTGCTTCGGATCGTGCGGGTGCAGCGCGACGCGCGAGCCGTCGGAGCCGCGGCCGATCACGCGAATGGTCGCGAGGTCGACATACGTGCCGTGCGTGCAGCGATTGCCGAACGTGTACGACAGGACCGGCGGCGGCGCGAGCGCGTCGTCGGTGAGCGTGACCGCGACGTCGAGGCACGCCAGCTCGACGCGCTTGCCGGGGAACGGCTGCGAGTCGATGGAGTACGACGCCGGCTTGTAGTAACAGCCGCCGGTGAAGATCGCGAGCACGAGCACGAACGCGAGCGACGGGTAGCGCATCTCTTACGCAGTACGCGCTCGCGGCCCGCCGGCGTCGGCGTTAACGTACGCTTAGGATTAAGAATGTCCGACCCGGTCGCCGACAGCCTGCTCGAGTATCGCAAGTCCTTTCCGGCGCTCGAGCAGTGCGTGCACTTCATCTCGCACTCGCTCGGCTGCGTGCCGGCACAGGCCGGCGACGATCTCGCCGAGTTCGTCGAGCTCTGGCGTACCAAGTCGATCACCGCGTGGAGCGACTGGTTGCCGGAGGTCGATCGCGCCGCCGAGCGCATCGCGAAGATCATCTCCGCGCCCGCCGGCACGACGACGATGATGCACAACGTGTCGCAGGTGATGAGCGTGCTCGCGTCGTGCTTCGAGTACACGCCAGCGCGCGACAAGATCGTCTACGAGGCCCTGCAGTTCCCGACCGTGTCGTACGTGTGGCAGGCCGAGGCCCGGCGCGGTGCGCGCTGCGAGCTCGTACCGTCGAAGGACGGGATCACGATCGACACCGACGCGATGTGCGCCGCGATCGACGAGCACACGCTCGCCGTGCCGATGTCGCACGTCGTGTTCTCCTCGGCCTACATCCAGGACGCGAAGAAGATCTGCGCGCGCGCGAAGGAAGTCGGCGCGCACGTCATCCTCGATTGCTACCAGTCGATCGGCATCATCCCGCTCGACGTCGTCGACCTCGGCGTGGCGTTCGCGTGCGGCGGCTCCGTGAAGTACCTGTGCGGCGGCCCGGGCGCGGCGTGGCTGTACGTGCGGGCGGATCTGGTCGAACAGTTCGCGCCGCGCGTCACCGGCTGGTTCGGCAACGAGGCGCCGTTCGCGTTCACGATGCCGGCGCAGACCTACGCCGACACGATCTGGCGCTACATGGGCGGCACGCCCGCGGTCGCGGCGCTGTACCAGTCGCGCGCCGGCCAGCGCATCGTCGGCGAGATCGGCGCGCGCAAGATCCGCGACAAGAGCCTGGCGCTGACCGAGCGCTGCATCGCGTGGGTCGACGAGCTCGGCATGAAGCTCAACAGCCCGCGCGCGGCCGACCAGCGTGGCGGCTCGGTCGTGTTCGACTTCGTCGGCTCGGCCGACGTGTGCCGCGAGCTCAATCGCCGCAAGTTCTTCTGCGACCACCGGCCCGGCGTCGGCATCCGCATCGCGCCGCACTTCTACACGAAGGCGGAGGAGGTCGAGCTGTTCTTCACCGAGCTGAAGAAGATCCGCGGCGGCGGCGCAAGGTGATCGCGAGCAGTGCGGCGACGATCGGCAAGCCGCCGCCCGGGCGCGACGACGTGCAGCTGCACGCGTAGAAGCTCGTCGTGCCGTTGCCGCCGGCGCTGCCGCCGCTGCCGTCGCCGCCCATGTCGCCCGCGACGCCGTCGCCGTCGAGCTTGACGGTCAGCATCGCCTGGCTCGCGGCGTGCGTGACGATGTTCAGGTATCCGCTGTAATGCTGGATCTTCGTCGGCTCGAAGCTCACGCCGAACGTCGCGGTCTGCGCCGGCATCAGCGACGACGGGAACTCGGAGCCATCGAACGCGAACGGTTGATCGATCGTCGCGGTCAGCGAGATCGGGCCGTCGCTGCAGTTCTGGATCGTGACCGGCATCGTGTCGTTCGGCGGCAGGTGCACCGCGACCGCGCCGAAGTCGAGGCTCGCGGGCGCGATCGCGGCGCCGTCGTCGAGAAACGTCGCGGTGACCGCGGTGGTCGGCGCCAGGTCGGACGGGATGTCGGTCGACCAGTCGAGCGTGTCGGACACCATCCCGGCGGTGCTCGCGCGCGCCGGTTGCACGTCGACTTGCGCGGTGTCGTCGAGATCGAGGATCGCGGGATACGACAGCGGCGCGCGCTCGGTGGCCGTGAACGGCGACGCCGAGCCCATCATCATCGCCGGCGCGGTCGGCATCACGAGCTTGACGCTGCACGGCATCGGCCCGCACGTGCCTGTCGCGACGAGCGTGATCGTCGCCGGCGACGTCGGCTGGTTGACGCAGAACGTGCCGAGCGTGACGCTCGCCGGGACGGTGACCGCGGGCGACACGACCGAGCCGGTCACCGGGACCTGCAGCGTGTAGCCGGAGTCGACGTCGTCGGTCGCGCTGATCGTCGTCGTCAGGTCGCCGACCGCGCTCGTCGCGACTGACACGCCGAGCGGCTGCATCGAGTGCGCGGCGATCGTCTGCGTGCTCGGCGGCACGAGCGAGATCGCCGGGATGTCCGGATCCATGGTCGGATCGCCGGCGAGCGTGAGCGGCATCGTGCCGGTGTTGTCGAGGTCGACGATCTTCGACACCGATGACTCGCCGGTCCGGATCTGGCCGAGCTCGAGCGCGCTCGGATTCGCGACGAGCTGCGCGTCGGTGCCGGTGCACGTCGCCGTGATCGTGACCGGCATGTCGTTGACGGTGTCGGGCGCGCTCGCCGTGAACGTCGTCTGGAGCTGGCTCGTCGCGCCGTTCGGCGAGCACGTGAGCATCACGGTCTGGCCGGTCTGGGCCGACACCGTGACCGGATTGACCGGCATGACCGAGAACCCGGTCGTCGGCGCGAGCGTCAGCGTCGCGTCGGTGAGGTCGCGGTTGCCGCGGTTGATGAGGTGGATCGGCAGGGTGGCCATGCCGTTCTTCGGCACGAGGCCGAAATCGATCGCCGTCGGATCGGCGGGATCGAGCTCGAGCGTGGCGCCGGTGCCGGTGCCGTACAGGATCACGCTGAGCTGGCCGTTCGACGCGTTCGACATCAGCTGCATCGTCGCGTTGCGCGTGCTGACCTTGCTCGGATCGAACGTGACCGCGACGTCGTTCGTCGCGCTCGGCGCGATCGCACACGGCAGGCCTCCGCACGGCGGCGCGACCGCGTACGTCCAGTCCGAGCCGGCCCCCGCGATCGTGATGCCGGTCAGCGTGAGCGTCTGCGTGCCGACGTTCTTGACGTGCACCGTGCCGCTGCCGGTGTGAGTGCCTGTGACCTCGACGCTGCCGACGTCGAGCGGCGACGGCGTGGTCGTGACGTCGATCGCCGCGCCGCTCGCGGCGTTCGCGCTGCACGTCAAGGTCACCGGCTGCGCGAGCGTGGCGCCGCCGACCGAGACGTAGAAGTTCGCGGGAGGCGGCGTCGTCGCCGACGGCAGGCAGTAGACGGTGACGGCGAACGTGCCGCCGGCCGGGATCGTCAGCATGCCGCCATCGCAGCCGTTGTCGTTCTGCACGCACGGCGCGCCGACGAGATAGTCGTTCGCGAGATCCTGATCGATCTGCAGCTGCAGCTTGCCCGAGACCGCCGTCGTGGCGTTCGTGTTGTGGATCATCACGGTCTGCGGCGTGCTCAGCGTGCCGACCGGTTGGCTCGCGAACGCGAGCGACTCCGGCGACGCGGCGAGCGACGTCGCGTTGTCCGCGATGCAGACCGCCATGAAGCTGGCGAGCGTGTCGCCCGACGAATCGAGCGCGTCGAACAGGCAGCGCCGGATGTCGTAGGCCGCGGTGGCCGGGCAGGTCACCGCGACCACGTGCGGGCTCGCCGACGTCACCGTGAAGCCCGCGCCGCTCGCGAGCACGAGCGCCGGATCCTCGCAGGTCGGATCCTGCACGACCTTGTCGACGACGACGCTCGCCGAGCCGGTGGTGGCCACCATGAAGCTCGTCGAGCCGGCCGCGCCGTTCGCTTGCACGTGGACGCCGATCGACGGCGTGACCACGAGATCGTCGCCGGTCGCGCTCGTGCCGGCCCACACCGCGACCGCACAGCCGACGACGATCGCCCCCGAAGCCGCGTGGCGAGCGCGCATCACATTCTCCCGATCAGCCCGACCGTCGGGACGAACAGGTCGGCGTCGAGCTTCTCGTGGCCGACGGTGACGTCGGAGATATCGAAGAAGTGCTCGTAGCCGGCGTCGGCCGCGACCGAGATGTGCGGCGTGACGACGACCTCGAGACCGACGGCCACGCGCGCGCCGACCGCGACGGTCGAGCGCATCTGATCGTCGGTGAAGAAGAAGATCGGCAGGCCGCCGCCCGCGTACGGGCGCAGCTTGCCGGTGCGGAAGCGATAGCTCGCGCCCAGGTACGCGCCCCAGAACTGCGAGTACAAGCCGGCGCCGTCGAGCTCGACGCGATCGTACAACGCGTACGCGATCCCGAGCCCGCCGGCGAAGCCGCGTCCGGCGCCGTCGATCCGCGCGAGCGCCATCACGCCCGACGTGATCGGATGATCGCCGGCGTAGCGCACGGCGACCGCGCCGCCGTCGCTCTCGATGCGCGGCACGATCGGTGCGAGCTCGGGGCCGTTGTAGCCGGTGCGCACGCGGCGCGCGCGGCTCGACGCGTCGTCGGCGCCGTACTGCGTGCCGGTCACGAGCCAGCTGTCGACGCGATCGGGCAGGCTCGCGCTCGGGTTCGGGCTGCCGGCGACGGCCGCCGCGACGTCCTTGGTCTCGCCCTCGAACCCGTTGACGGTGAGCTCGGTGGTCGCGCTGGCCATGCGCACGCGTACGAGGTGAATGCCGGGGCGCACGCGTGCGACGAGCTCGTTGCCGACGGTGACGTACGGTCCGCCGTCGATCGAGACCTCGGCGCCGCGCGGCGTGACGTGGATCGCGAGCAGCGCGAGCTGGTGATCGAGCTTGGCGAGCAAGTCCTCGACGTCGGCGCGGCTGGCGGTGTTCGCCGGATCGTCGAGATAGCGCTGGTACGTGTTCGCGGCGTCGGCAAGTCGGCCCATGTCGCGCAGGACCGCCGCGATGTTGAGCAGGATCTGCGGGCTCGGGAGCTTGCTGTAGGCCTCGAGGAAGTTCGCGAGCGCTTGATCGTAGGCCTGCGCCTGGAGCTGATGGACGCCCTCGACGAGCAACGCCTGCACGCGGGGCTCCGGCGCGATCGCGGCCACCGCATCCGCGAGCTGCTTGTCGTCGTGGATCTGCGCGAGCGGAGGCGCCGGCTGTGCGCGTGCGATGCCGGCGGCAAGCACGAGCGCGGGCACGAGCAAGCGGAGGCGAATCACTGCCATGCCAGTCTAATCGACAGACGTTTCGGCGGGTGGAATGGTAGCGTTAGTCACAGAGGGAGATGCCGAGCTTTCAGAGGCACGTGTTCGTGTGTGTCAACGAGCGGCCGCCCGACGATCCGCGTGGCAGCTGTCACGCCAAAGGCGGCGCCGCGGTCCGCGATCGGCTCAAGGCGGAGCTCAAGGCGCGCGGGCTCGCGAAGACGATCCGCGCGAACAACGCCGGCTGCCTCGACCAGTGTGCGCGCGGCGTCAGCGTCGTCGTGTATCCCGAGCAGGTGTGGTACGGCGGCGTGACCGTCGACGACGTCGTCGAGATCGTCGAGAAGCATCTGATCGGCGGCGAGGTCGTGGAGCGGCTGCTGATGCCGGATCAGCCGCACGTCGATGCCAGGCGCCGGCTGCCGATCGTGAGCGGAGCGGCGTTGCTCGGCGTGCTCGTGCTCGGCGGCGGCGTCGCGCGCGCCGACGACGGCAAGCCGGCGAGCGATCCGCCACCGACGAAGCCGGATCCGCTCGCACAGGCGAAGGCCGAGGACGCGAACCTCGAATCGGACGCGCCGCGCCAGGGCGTCACGATCTCGTTCGCGGTCGGCGGTGGGCTCGTCGTCGGCAACGGGACGAGCGAGACGATTCCGGCCGCGTCGCTGCGGCTCGGCCACGTCGCGACCCCGAACACGGTCATCACGCTCGAGATCGCGGGCGGAACGTTCCAGCACAAGGAATCCACGACGAGCGATATCCTCTACGACACCTCGGGCAGCGCGCTCGCGGGCGCGCTGTACTACGTCACGCCGTCGCTGTGGATCCGCGGCGCGGGCGGCGTCAACGTGCACACGCAGGACAACGGCACGGCCGGCACCTCGAAGATGGTCGGCCCGGCCGGCGCGTTCGGGGCCGGCGTCGACCTCATCCGCCGCCGCTTCTGGGTGTTCGGCGCCGAGATGTTCGCGATCACCGCGATCAACCGCAACGGCTTGCTCGTCACCGGGGCGATGGGAATCGGTCTGTCACATTACTGAGCTCGACCTGCGCGGTCTCGCCCGCGCCGACGTCGACGGTCGTGCGCTGGCTCGTGTCGCGCCAGACCACGTCGAGATCGAGCAAGCACGCGGGCGCGCCGTCGACGACGAACCGCTCGTCGACCACCGGCACGAGACGCAGCTCGTGGGCGAGTGCGAGCCCCCACTTGCATTCGCGGAACACGACCTCGACCGTGCCGTGCGCGACGCCGGGCAGGTGACCCGCGATGCGGCCGGTCCCAGACAGCGCGAGCGTGGTGCCCTGGCTCGGCGCGGCGATGATGGTGTCGGCGATGCCGAGGCCGGCCGCGGTCGCGGTGACGTGATACTGGCCGGCAGGCATCTCGAAGATCTGCCAGCGGCCCTCGGCGTCGGCGCGCTCCTGCTGCGACGGATTGCGGGGATCGAGCGCTCTGATATCGAGGTACGCGAACGGCACCGGCGCGCCGGTCGCGTCGACGATCGTGCCCGACATCGCCGGTGTCGCGTCGGGCAAGCGCAGCTCGACGCCGTCGAACCGCGCGCCGGGCCGGCACGCGAACGTCTGCGCCGGCGTCGGCGGCGACTTCCACGGCCACGCGCGCAGCGTGACCTCGCGATCGGATGCCTGCGCGATCCAGCGGAACGTCCCGTCGGCTTCGGTCTGGCCGGCCGGCGCGAACGAGCCGTCGAAGCTGCGCTCGAGCGCGCCGTCGCCGGCCGGCGTGCCGTCGGCGCGCACGACGTGGCCGCGGATCTCGCACGCGGCGGCCATCACGATCTCGATGTCGTTCACGTCGTGCGTCGCGTGCACGTCCTTCGCTTGCACGGTGACGAGGCCGGCGTGGCTCGCCCCGAGCCCGTAGCTGCCGGCGGGCACGCGCAACGCGAAGCGGCCGTGGTCGTCGGTCTCGGCGACGTCGGTGCCGAGCGTCGGCTTCGATGCGCCCGACGCGCGCACGATCGCGTGCGCGACCGCGGCGCCGGTGTCGTCGACGACGCGGCCGGCGATCACCGACTCGCGCCACACCGCGAGCTCGACGTTCGCGACATCGGCGCGTGCGGCGATCAGCGGCATCGCGAGCTCGTCGGGCGCGCCGACCTGGTCCGCGGTCGGGCCCGGGTCGAGTCGCACGCGCTCGGCGGGCCCGGCCGAGATCACGCCGGCGCCGCGCACCGCGAGCCGGTAATCGCCGGGGACGACCGCGAGGGCGAACGTACCGTCGGCGGCGGTCATCATCGAGGTCTCGCCGAGCTCGCCGCGCGCGAGCACCTCGGCGCCGGAGATGGTGTCGCCGGTGGTCGCGAGGATCACGCGGCCGGAGATCGTCACGAGCGTGCGTGCAGCGGCAGCGGCAGCGGCAGCGGCAAGCGCGGGGCGGTAGCGGGAGCCGGCGGCAGCAGCGGGATCGGCCGCGGCCGCGGGATCGGCCGCGGTGCCGGTAGCGGCAGCGGGAGCGGCAACGGGCGCTGGCACCGCGCGCGTGCGGTCGAGTCCAAGCACGAGCGCGAGCAAGAGCCCGAGCAACACGACGATGCGCGTGCGAGACACCAACATGTCGAATAGCAAACGCCGGTGCTATTGCAACGCTTCGATCACGATCGCGGTGATGTTGTCCTTGCCGCCGCGCTGGTTCGCGAGTGCGACCGCAGACTCCGCGCACTCTTCGAGGGGCCCTTCGCCACACAGATCGCTCACGTCCTTGTCGCCGGTGAAGTAACCGTGCAGGCCGTCGCTGCACAGGAGGAACCGGTCGCCGGCCGCGACGTCGATGTCGGCGGTGTCGACCTGCACGTAGTCCTTGTGGCCGACCGCGCGCGTGATGACGTTCTTGCCGCTCGCCTTTTCGGCCTCGGCCTTCGTCATCATCCCGTGCTTGACCTTGTAGTTGATGAGCGTGTGGTCCTCGGTGAGCTGGAGCACGGCGCTCTGCCTGACCCGGTACACGCGGGAATCTCCGACGTGCACGGCGAACGCCATGCCGCCGCGTACGAGCAGCGCGGACAGCGTGGTCGACATGCCCTTCTTCTCGGGATCGAGCTCCGCCATCCCGTAGACCATGTAACAAGCGTTCTTGACGCCGGCCTCGAGCAGGCGGCGGATCTCCCACACGCACTCCTGATCGCCGAACGTCAGCCGCTCCACGAGGTGATCGACGTCGCGCGCGGCGCCGTAGACCCATGACTTCAGGTGATCGACGGCCTCGCGGCTCGCGATCTCGCCCTTGTTGTGCCCGCCGACGCCGTCCGCGACCACGTAAAAACCACGTGCATCGTCGCGGAAAAACGCGTCTTCGTTGTGCTGACGCTTGCGGCCGATGTCGGTCCGCGCCACCGAGTGCAGCTTCAAGGGACCACCCGATCGCATCGTAACATGGCCCCGGTCGGCTTCGCTTGCTACGCTGCAGTCGTGGATGACGGGCCACAACTCGCGACCGTGCTGCGCGAGCGTTCGAGCGAGATCCTGGCCGGCTGGATCGCCCGCTTCGAGCGCTCGCCGCTGCGCTTCCGGCGCGCCGCGAAGGCGAGCACGTACACGGCTCAGGTCGCGAGCCTCGTCGAGGCGCTGACCGAGGCGGTCGCGCACGACGGCGGTGCCGCGGAGTCGCTGCGTCCCGGCTCGGATGCGACGCGCGAGCTCGAGCGCAGCGCGGCGTTTCTCGGCGCGCAGTTCGCGAGCGAGGGCGCGACCGGTTACGACATCGCCGCGCTCCTGCTCGAGCTGCGCGACGTGATCGCCGGCAGCTGCGAGCCGGCCGAGTCCGCGGCGCTCACGCGCTTGTTCGAGTGGCTGACCGTGATCGCGCTCGACGGGTTCGCCGCGTCGGGGCTGCAATCGTTGCGCGAGCAGACGAGCGAGCAGCTCGAGATGGGTACGCCGGTCGTCGAGATCCTGCCGAAGGTGCCGGCCGTGATGCTCGTCGGTGCGCCGTCGGCGAACGTGCTCGATGGCTTGCTGTCGCGCGCGTGGATGATGGCGGTGTCGACCGGAGCGCCGTGCCTCATCATCGATTGCGGTGGCCTCGCCGAAGCGGGCGAGCGCATGTTCGAGCGCGGCTACACGAGCTTCCTCAAGCAAGCCGAGGGCAGCGCGCTGCAGGTGCTGGTGTCGACCGCGCGGCGGCCGCTGCGCGAGCTCGCCGAGAAGCTGACGAGCGCGCACGGGCTCTCGTTCCAGCACTTCGATCGCTTCGACAGCGCCGTCTCGCACGCGCTCGAGCGCGCGGGGCACTTATTGATGCGTCGCGGCTGAATGGCGCGCATCTTCGGTATGATACGATCCTAGCTCCGGTGGGTGATTTCCCGATCGGCTTCGGCCGCTACACGCTCATCGAGCGGATCGCGCTGGGTGGGATGGCCGAGCTGTTTCTCGCGACCGCGCCGGGCGAGCACGGGTTCACGAAGAAGGTCGTGATCAAGCGGCTCTTGCCGCACCTCTCCGCCGACGACACGTACAAGGCGATGTTCATCGACGAGGCGAAGCTCACCGCGCGCCTCGTGCACCCGAAGATCGCACAGACGTTCGAGCTCGGGCGCGTCGACGACGCGCTCTTCATCGCGATGGAGTTTGTCGACGGCATCGACGTGCTCGCGCTGTTGCGCGAGTTCGCGTCGCGGCGGCGCCGCGTCGAGCCGCAGCTCGCGGCGTGGATCGCGCACGAGGTGCTCGACGCGCTCGAGTACGCGCACAACCTGGCCGGCGAAGACGGGCGCGCGCTCGGCATCGTGCATCGCGACATCTCGCCGTCGAACGTGCTGCTCAGCGTGCGCGGCGACGTCAAGCTCGTCGACTTCGGCATCGCGCGCGCGAAGGATCCGGATCGCGCGCACAAGAGCAAGAGCGGCACGCTCAAGGGCAAATACGGCTACATGTCGCCCGAGCAAGTGATCGAGATGCCGCTCGACGGGCGCAGCGACGTGTTCTCGGTCGGCGTCGTGCTCGCCGAGTTGCTGACGGGCCGCCGGTTGTTCGCCGCGCCGAACGAGCTCGACGTGCTGCTGATGGTGCGCGACGCGAAGCTCGGCCGCTTCGAGAAGTACGGCGCCGACATCGAGCCCGGGCTCGCGACCATCGTGCGCACCGCGCTCAAGAAGCAGGTCGACGAGCGCTGGCAGAGCGCGCTGGCGTTTCGCGAGGCGCTCGCCGAGTGGTTGTTCGACAACCGCCACCGCATGACGAACAAGGCGGTCGCCGATGTCGTCGGCGAGCTCCGCGACGCCGTGCTCGAGCGCCGCCAGCAAGCGCAGACCGCGAGCGCCGCGAACACCGCCGTGCTCGACGATCTCGCCGCCCGTGCGCCGAGCCAGAGCGACGGCGCGCCCGCGGCGATCGGCCTCGACGAAGACCTCAGCATGCCGGTCATCTCGATGAGCTACGACCACGAGCAGGCGGATCCGCCGGCGCGCCCGGTGACCGCGAGCGATCTCGCGGCCTCGGCACGGCAAGCTCATGTCGCGGCGCCGGTGCAGGCGCGCACGAAGACGAACAGGTCTTCGGCGAACGCGAGCGGCGCGCTCGCGCGTGCGCCGAATCAGCCGAGCGCATCGCCGCGGGCGCTCGCCGCGGCCGATGCCGTCGTGGAGATCCCGATCGCCGACACGATCAGCGGCGCGGTCGAGGCGATCGTGCTACCCGAGGCGCGCTCGCCCGATCGCGAGGGCAGCCGACCGTTCCGCATCGAGGAAGACTCGGTGACGCGCGCGTTCGACGATCTCACCGAAGAGCCGGCGGTCGTGCGCTCGAAGGACATCGCGATCCCGTCGCCGGACGAGCTCGCGCGCAAGAAGCCGCCGACGCCGCCGCTGCTCGCCGACATCACCGAGCAGCCCGACGACGCCGGCGATTTCTCGACGACCTCGCCGATGCGCGTGCTGTTCCGGCTGATGACCGCGCGCGCGACCGGCCTGCTCGTCGTCGCGGTCGGTGGGATCAAGAAGGAGATCTACGTTCGCGACGGTCAGCCCGAGTACGTGTCGTCGAACGTGGCGAGCGAGCTGTTCGGCAATTACCTCGTCACGAAGGGCGTGCTCAGCGACGGCGAGCTCGCGATGGCGCTCGCGATGATGCCGCACTACGGCGGCAAGCTCGGCGACACGCTCGTCGGGCTGGGGCTGCTCAAGCCGCTCGAGGTGTTCCGCCACCTCACGCGTCAGGTGCGCACGAAGATCATCGACGTGTGCACGTGGAACAAGGGCGCGTTCGCGTGGTACTCGGGCCGCGAGAATCCACGCGAGGCGTTTCCGCTCGACTTCAACGCGTTCGAGATCCTCGGCGCGGGCGCGATGAGCCTGTCGGACGAGGTCGCCGACGGCTGGGTCGCCAAGCACGGCGGCGACAAGCTGCGCGCGTCGCGCGCGCGCCGCGTCGGGCCCGAACGCTTCGAGGTCAAAGGCCTGGTCGAGCTCGCCGAATCGCTCGACGGCCGGCGCACCGTGTCCGAGCTGGTCGAGGGCCAGCCCACGCACGAGGACCGCATGCGCGTCGGGCGAATGCTGTGCTTGCTCGAGGCATGCGACCTCGCGAAGCCGGCCTGAGTGCGGAGATCGTCCCGTGGGTTACCACCTCCGGATGAAGCGCGCGGCCGGCGAGGCGCCGATCTCTGCCGCCGAATGGCGCGCGTTCGTGAAGACGCAATCCGACATGGAATGGAGCACGCAGGATTGGTACGAGCAGCGCGAAGGAAAGAAGGTCGTGCGCTACTACGCCGTCCTTTGGACTGGATCGAAGTATCGCGACGAGCACCCGGGACACCGCAGCATCCCGTTCTGGTTCATCTGCGGTGTGGTGTCGAGTCCGGCGATGGCTCCCGAGGACAACCTGCACTTCGACGCGGTCGCGAGAGCGCTCGGCGCGCAGGTGCTCGGCGAAGACGGACCACTCGACGAGGGCATGCCCGCGACGAGCCGATCGGCGAAACGCTCGAAGCGGCGCCGTCGGTAGACGAGTCGGTGCGCATTACAACCCGGCCGCGGCGAGCGCGGCGGCGAACCGCGCGGGCACCGGCGCTTCGATGACGCCGGCGCCGGGCAGCTCGAGCTTCGCGGCGTGCAAGAAGAAGCCGTCGTGGCCGGCGAGCGCCGCGCCGCCGTAGCGCGTGTCGCCGGCGATCGGCGCGCCGACGTGCGCGAGGTGGGCGCGGACCTGGTGCATGCGGCCGGTGTGGGCGCGGCAGCGCACGAGCGCGTGGGTGTCCGACGCGCGCACGAGCTCGAACGTCGTCACGGCCGGCAGGCCGTCGGCGTAGTCGACACGGACGTGATCGCCGCGCTGGGCGAGCGGCGCGTCGCACTCGCGCGACACCGGGCGGCCGCACGTGATCGCGAGGTACTCCTTCGCGACCCGCCCGCCGTGAAACGCATCGCGCAGCTCGCGATACGCCGCGGCCGTACGCGCGGCGACGAGCACGCCCGACGTGCCGATGTCGAGCCGGTGCACGAGGCCGCCGTCGCGATCGTCGTCGCCGATCTCCGCGCATTCCGGCCAGCGCGCCGCGATCGCGTTCGCGATCGTGCCGAGCTCGCCCGCGCGCAGCGGCTGCGACGGCACGCCCGCGGGCTTCGCGACCGCCACGAAATCCGCGCGCTCGACCAGCACGTCGAGCGCGACGCTCGCGTCGGGCAGCGGTCGCCGCGCGGCGCCGCTCGCCGGCTCGTCGGCGAGCTCGATCTCGTCGCCGGCGGCGACGCGGTCACCTTTCTTCACGCGCTTGCCCGCGACGCGCACCGCGCCGCGCTCGAACAGCTCGGCGAGCGCGCGCCGGCCGGCGCCGGGGAAATGCTTCGCGAGGACCTTGTCGATGCGGCCGGCTTCCGCCGCGGTCAGCTTGCGCACGCCGCGATCATTGCACGACCGTCGCGCAGCCGAGCGTGATGTCGACCTTTCCGGTCATGTCGACCTCGATGCCCGAGCACGACGACTCGCACAGGATGATCTCGGTCGGCATCGCCGGATTGTCGTAGTACCAGCCGTTGCCGCTCGCCGGGCAGTTCGCCTTGCTCGTCACGTAGGGCAGCGTCACCGGCTGCCCGCCGTTGCCCGGCTGATAGACGATGTTGACCTCGTTGTAATCGACCGGGCCCGAGCCGGTCGGGATCGTGTACACGCAGCCGAGCGCGGCGTGACGGATCGCGTTCATCGCGTCGAGGAACTGCTGGTTGACGTTGCCGCCGGTGTCGACGAGGAACGCGTTCATCGAGCTGCCGGCCTGCGCGATGCCGTCGAGGTTCGACGTGTCGGTGCCGACGCCGATCACGAACGTCGGGATCTTCGGCGTGCCGGTCGCCGCGGCCGACGCGATCGCGTCGATGTCGGACAGCGTCGTGTCGCATTCGGTCGGATCGCCGTCGGTCGCGAGGATCACCGCGACCGCGTCCATCGTGTGCGCCTGCGCCCACGTCTTCGCGTGATCGACCGCGCCCTGCAGCGCCGCCGAGGTCGGCGTCGACGTGCTCGGCGAGTGGCCCGCGAGCGACGACGTGATCGCGGACTTCACGCCGGGCAGCGGCGCGATCTCGACCGCGGCGTGCGCGTAATCGCTCGCGGTGCACGAGTCGCCGAACGCGCTGCCGCTCGCCGGCAAGCCGAAGTACTGCAGCCCGACCGAAACGCCGGCGAGCCCGCTCTGGCCGAGGAACGTCGTGATCGCGGCCGTCACCGCGCTCCACTTCGTGCCGCCGCCGTTCACGGTGTCGTCCATCGACGCCGACTGATCGAGCATGATGTAGAGATCGAGCGCGACCTGCTCCGCCGTGACGACGGAGGTCGCGCACGGCGGCGCATCGACGGTGAGACCTCCGCCACTGCCGGCGTCGGCCGTGTCGTGTCCGTTCACCTTGCTCGGGCCGCACGCAGCGGCACCGAGCGCGAAAATTCCGACGACGAAGATCGAGCTCGCGTTCGCGTTCGACAAAGCACCCTCCTGGCTTTGTGACGGCGCGACGGTACGCTCGTCGGCGAGCGCGAAACAACTTGGATCTTTTTGCTCAACTCGTGCAGGTCACTGCACGACCGTCGCGCAGCCGAGCGTGATGTCGACCTCGCCCATCGTGTCGGCTTCGATCGCCGTGCACGTCGAAGAGCACAGGATGATCTCCGTCGGGGTCGTCGGATTGTCGTAGTACCAGCCGTTGCCGCTCGCGGGGCAGTTCGCCTGGCTCATCACGTACGGCAGCGTGACCGGATTGCCGCCGCCGCCCGGCTGGTAGACCACGTTGACCTGGCTGTAGTCGACCGGGCCCGAGCCCATCGGGATCGTGTACGCGCAGCCGAGCGCGGCATGACGGATCGCGTTCATCGCATCGAGGAACTGCTGGTTGACGTTGCCGCCCGTATCGACCAGGTACGCGCTCGTCGATCCGCCGGCCTGTGCGATGCCGTCGAGGTTCGACGTGTCGGTGCCGACGCCGATCACGAACGTGAGGATCTTCGGCGGGCCGGCCGCCGCGGTCGCCGCGATCGCGTCGATGTCGGTGAGGCTCGTGTCGCACTCGGTCGGATCGCCGTCGGTCGCGAGGATCACGACCGCGACATCGCTCGGATGCGCCTGCTGCCACGCCTTGGCGTGATCGACTGCGCCCTGCAGCGCCGCCGACGTCGGCGTCGACGTGCTCGGCGAGTGCATGCTCATCGACGACTCGATCGCGGTCGCGACCCCGGGCAGCGGCGCGATCTCGACGGCCGGTGTCGCGTAGTCGCTCGCGGTGCACGAGTCGTTGCCGCCGAGCTGGCCGAGGTATCCGAGGCACGCGCCGGCGATGCACGGCCCGCACGCGGTGGCGCCGCAATCGGCGTCGACGGTGCAGCTCAGCACGGTGCAGCTGTTGCTCGTGCCGGCCGGCACCGCGAAGTACTGCAGGCCGACCGAAACCCCGTCGAGGCCGGGTTGGCCGAGGAAGGTCTGGATCGCGCTCGTCACGGCCGACCACTTCGTGCCGCCCATGACCGAGTCGCTCATCGAGCTCGACTGATCGAGCATGATGTAGAGATCGAGCGGGACCTGGTCGGCCTTGGTCACCGACGTCGCGCAGGTCGGCGCGTCGACGGTGAGACCGCCACCACCACCGCCGCCACCATCACTGCTGCCGCGATCTTTCGGACCGCAGGCACCAACGAGCGCGAAGAGACCGACGCAGAGCCAGCTGTGGTTCGGCAAAGCACCCTCCTAGCCTTGACGCCCGGGACGGTAAGCCGGGCGTTTTGGGTCAGCAAGGTGTTTTTCGTGCACAAGTCGGATTCACACCGGCTCGAACAGCAGCGCCGACACGATGGTGTTGGGCGGAATCTCGGTCGCCTCCGCCGTGAGCTCGACCAGCGCGTTGCAGCCGATCAGCGAGGTCAGCATCGCCGAGCCTTGCTTTGCATGGGGATGCGCGATCAGGTGCTCGCCGTTGCGCACGACTCGTACACGCAAGTAGTGGCAGCGCCCGGCCGGCTTGCGGTAGCCGCGCACGAGCTGGACCGGCGCGCGCGGCCGCGCCGTCACCGCGAGCCCCTGCATCGCGAGCAGCGCCGGACGCACGAACAGCTCGAACGCGACGAACGTCGACACCGGGTTGCCGGGAAGCCCGAACACCGGTGTCTTGCCGTTCATGCCGAACGAGAACGGCTTGCCCGGCTTCATCGCGACCTTCCACAGCTCGAGCTCGACGCCGGCGGCGGCGAGCGCGCCGCGCACGTGATCGCGATCGCCGACCGACACGCCCCCGGTCGTGATCACGACGTCGTGATCCATCGCGCTCGCGAGCATCGCGGCCATCGCGATCGGATCGTCCTTCGCGATGCCGAAGTAGGTCGCGGCGCCGCCGCACGCGTGGACGAGCGCGCCGAGCATGTGCGACGACGAATCGACGATCTGACCGGGGAGCGGCTGAGTCGTGACGTCGACGAGCTCGTCGCCGGTCGTGATCAGCGCGACGCGCGGCGCGCGCCGCACCGACAGCTCGACCAGGCCGAGCGCGGCGAGCAGCGCGAGCTCGCCGGCGCCGAGGCGCGTGCCGCCGGTGACCGCGATCTCGCCCGGCGCGATGTCCTCGCCGGCGCGCCGTACGTTGTCGCCGACCCGCGCGGCCGGCAGCGTGACCGTCGCTCCTGCCACGCGCGCATCCTCTTGAATGACGACGGTGTCGAGGCCGGCCGGCATCGGCGCGCCGGTCAGGATGCGGATCGCGACGCCGGCCGGCACCGGTTCGGCCATCACCTGGCCGGCCGCGACCATGCCGACGACGGGCAGCGTCGCGGGGAGCTCGGCGGCGCGCGCGGCGTAGCCATCCATCGCCGAGTTGTCGAAGATCGGCAGCGCGCGCGCGGCACGGACGTCGTCGGCGAGCACGCGGCCGCCCGCGTCGGCGAGCGGGACGCGCTCGGCGGGCAGCGGCTCGATGCGGCGGGCGACGGCGCGCGCCGCGTCTGCGACCGAGAGCATGCCGATTCGTACCGCGAATCACGTGCCGATCGGCAGCACGATGCCGGTGATGTCGCTCGCGTCGGCGGGCGATGCGAGGAACAAGCACGCCGGCGCGGCATCGGCGCGGTCGGCATGGGCCGCGATCGCGTTGATGCGGATGCCGCGGTCCGCGAGCTGGCGCGCGAGCACCTTCGTGTACTCGTCGATCGCGGCGGCGCACGCGGCGTAGTCGGCGAGCTCGGGCGCGACCGGCGCGGTCGCGATGATCGCGGAGCCGAGCGACAGGTGCGGGATCGCGGCCTGCGCGAGATGGACGTACGCGAACAGGCTCGCGCGGAACGCGTGCTCGAGGCCGTCGGCGGTCATCCGATCGCCGGGCAGGCGCATCGGACTCGGCGCGTTCGCGACCAGGATGTCGAGTCCGCCGAGCTCGTCGACCGCGAGCATCACGAGCTCGCGGCAGAACGCTGGATCCTCGAGGTCGCCCGGCGCGATCAGGCACGGCCGGCCGGCCGCTCGCTCGATCGCGTCGCGCGTCTCTTCCGCGGCGCCGACCTCGTCGGGCGAGCACGAGATGCACACGTCGGCGCCTTCACGTGCGAACAGCTCGGCCACCGCGCCGCCGAGCTCGGAACCGCCGCCGGTGATCAGCGCGCGCTCGCCTGCGAGTTTTTCGCGGACGCGATGGAAAACGGCTCGGTGAACCATGCCGGGCTACGTTGCAATCGCCGTGCGCTACGGGTGCAGCCCGACGATCACCTTGGCGATCGGATGATCCGGTGTGCCGGTCGACGCGCCGACGCCGACGTTCAGGTCCCAGCGCCGGCCGCGCACGTCGGCGACCGCGAACGCGCGCGCGACATCTTCGCTGCCGAGCGCGTCGACGGGCCCGAACGCGCCGTACGCCTCGACGCCGACCATGACGCGGTCGTTCACGACGTAGGCGAGCTTCGCGCACGGCTGCAGCTGCGGCCGGCCGGCGAGCGCGCCGCCGAGATCGGTGTCGACGATCGGATTCACGGCGGCGTAGATCGCGCCGACGCGCAGGTCGGCGATCGGCCGGATCTCGCTGCCGTAGACGTTCGGCTCGAACTGCGCCGGCACGTCCGACAGCTCGAAGTTGATCGCGAGCCCGAGCCGCTCGCGCCACAGCCGGCGCGGCCAGCGCAGCTTCGCGCGCAGCTTCGCGCCGGCGTACGCGAGGTCGCCTGCCGTCGTCAGCGCGGTCTGGAAGTAACCGCCGAGCTCGAGCCAGTCGAACATGCCGTAGTGCGGCTCGAACGTCAGGTGCGCCTGATCGGGCGCGGCGTGGATCAGATGATAGTTGAGGTGCATCTCGATGCCGGGATCGCCGGGCCGCGCGGTGTCGGCGTCGTAGACCTGGATCTCGAACTCGTCCTGCGCGGACGCGAGCGCGGCGTGCGCCACGATCGCGAGCACGATCGCCGCGCGCACGATCAGAACTCGGCGTGCAACCGCGCACCGAATACGTGAACAGGCCCGCGATCGGAGTTGAACGCGGGGTTGACGATAAACTGATAGTCGCCCGACAGATAAATCGAGGACGCTATATTTGCGCCGTAGAACAGCTCGGCGATCGTCTCGGTGCCGGGCGTGAGCTTGCCGTCGCCAACGAAGCCGTCGATGCCTCCGAGCTCGAGGTACTTCGCGTGCTCGTCGGAGATCCACCCCGCGCCGAGGCCGATGCCAGCGTAGTCGTTGCGCCGGCACCAGCGCCCACCACGCGCGAGCGCGCCGACCGCGACCGAGCGATCGGTCGGGGTGAACGCCTCGACCTCGGTCTCGCCGTCGGCGTACATCGCGCGCGCGAATACGCCGATGTCCCGCGCGACCTCTTGCTCGGCGCTGATCCCGATGCCCTGCTTCGTGTTCCCTTTGCGCACCAGGCACATGTCCGGCGCGAACGCCTTGGAGATCGAGTTCGCGAAGCTCGTCATCGGATCGGGGCAACCGGCCGCGCTGTACGTCGTCGGGTCGCCGCCGAACAGCACGAGCGCGTCGTCGAATCGGCCCATGTACTCGTAGTTCGAGTAGGCGAGCACGTGCACCGCGCCGGGATGGCCGTCGAGCGCGTGCTGGTGGACGAGCTCGACCTGATCGCCGTGCGCCTCGACCCCGCCCGGCGACGTCGCGGCGTCGAACAGGCCGAAGCTGAAGTCAAGATTGCTGCGGTTCGGAAGCTTCGGCGGCGCGGTCCGCGCGTAGCGCAGCTGCCAGTCGTCGAAGTAGAGCTCCGCGATGCCGCCCCACGTGTAGCCGCGCGTGTCGGCCGTGAAGTCGTACGCGGCGTAGGTCACGAACGCCATGTTGATCTGCTGGCGGCGCCCGTCGCCGGCGTACGTGCTCTTGTCGAAGAAGTCGAGGAGGCTGAACCGGCCGGCGGTGAGCACGATGCGGCGGCGATCGAGCTGCTTCTTCGCGAGCGACAGCGGGCCCGATGCGATCACATCGTGGCCGCCGCCGAGCGGGATCGTCTGTTGCAGGTAGAGCCGCGACAGGTACGCTGCGGGCGACGGCGAGCCGCCCTTTTGCATCTCGAAGTTGGTGATCGCGCCGCCGAGCCCGGTGAGGCGCGACAGCGGCAGCTCCGAGATCAGCTCGGGCGCGACATACAGCTCGGCATCCGGCCACAGCTTGGCGCCGGCGTAGATCGTCGCGGTGCCGCTGAAGCTGTTCTCGTAGCCTGGCAGCAGCGAGTTTCCCTGGCCGCCCTGGGGTTGGCCGAAGTTCGTGTACGCCGCGTGGAACGGCAGCTTGGCCTGCTCGATCCACGTGACCTGGCCGTACGCGTTCCACCGTTCGTCGTCGAGATCGTGGTCGCCGTGGCGCGCGAGCAGGTTCATGACGTCGTACGTGTCGTCTGCGCGCGCGTCGGGATCGGCGATCGCTGCGCGGCTCGCGAGCATCACCACGACGAGAGCCGACCGCATGTGGTGCTACTCTACGCGGCCATGGGCCGCCGTCTCATCTTTCTGGCGCTGTTTGCGGGCTGCTGCCCGCCAGTTCAGCCGAAGACCACCACCGCCAAAGCCGCACCGCCGCCCGAGGTTCGCGATCTCGCGCTGCCCGACGAGCGGCACTTGAAGAACCTCCACCAGCTGACGTTCGGCGCCGACAACGCCGAGGCGTACTGGTCGTTCGCCGGCGACAAGCTGATCTTCCAGACCAACCACAAGCCGTACGGCTGCGACCAGATCGAGATGATGCCGTCCTCGGGCGGCCCGGCCACGCGCATCTCGCACGGCGGCCGCACGACCTGCTCGTACTTCCTGAAAGGCGACCAGGAGATCATCTACGCGTCGACGCACGCCGCGTCGATGGACTGCCCGACGCCGCCCGACATGTCGAAGGGCTACTTCTGGGGCCTGTTCGAGTACGACATCTATCGCGCGAACGCCGACGGCTCGAACCTGCGCCGGTTGACCGACACGCCCGGCTACGACGCCGAAGGCACGGTGTGCCCGGTCGACGGCTCGATCCTGTTCACGTCGATCCGCTCGGGCGATCTCGAGCTGTGGCGGATGGACGCCGACGGCAAGAACCCGCGCCAGCTCACGAATACGCTCGGCTACGACGGCGGCGGCGTATGGTCGCCCGACTGCACGAAGATCGCGTGGCGCGCGTCGCGCCCGACCGGCGCGGCGGTCGACGAGTACAAGCAGCTGCTCGCGCAGAAGCTGGTCAAGCCGACGAAGATGGACCTGTGGGTCGCGAACGCCGACGGCACCGAGGCGCGGCAGATCACGTACCTGGCCGGCGCGTCGTTCGGGCCGTACTTCTATCCGAACGGCAAGCGGCTGATCTTCTCGTCGAACTACTTGAACCCGCGCGGCCCCGAGTTCGATCTCTACGGCATCGATCTCGACGGCACGCACCTCGAGCGGCTCACGACCGCGCCCAGCTTCGACGGCTTTCCGATGTTCTCGCCCGACGGCAAGAAGCTGTCGTTCTCGTCGAACCGGCGCGACGTGGTCAAGAGCACGGACGGCAAGACCGAGGTCTATCGCATGACCGGGGGCGTCGCCGGCGAGCACGACACGAACGTGTTCGTCGCCGACTGGGTCGACGACATCGAGAACCCGGTGTACGCGCCCGAGAGCGCGGGGCCCGACCGGTTCATGCGCGACGACGCGTGGCTCGCCGACGACGCGCGCGAGGGCCGCGGCATCGGCACGAAGGGCCTCGCCGACTCGGCCGATTACGTGCAGAAGCAGCTCGAGCAGGCCGGCGTCGAGGTCACGCGGCAGACGTTCGACGTCACGACCGCGATCGGCGAGCACACGCCGGGCAGCGGGCTCGCGCTCGACGGCAAGGCCACGACCGACTACGTGCCCGCTTCGTATTCGGGCAGCGCGACGGTCGAGGCGCCGGTCGTCGCGGTCGGGTGGGGCCTCGACGACGATTACAAGGGCAAGGACGTCAAGAAGAAGATCGCGCTCGTCCATCGCTTCGCGCCCGACCCCAAGGATCCGCACAGCGACCCTCGCTACAAGGCGTTCGTCGCGCGCGGCCACGGCGCGGTCGGCCTGCTCGTCGTCGACGACGGCGACCCCAAGCAGGACGAGGCCGAGCTGCCGACGCTCGCGCCGAAGGGCGAGCTCGATCCGACCGCGATCGGCATGAACGGCGACGCCGGCATCCCGGTCGTGTTCGTCAAGCGCGCCGCGATCGGCAAGGGCGTCAAGCGCGCGAAGCTCGCGATCGCGCTGACCGCGACGCGCACGCCGACCGATAACGTGATCGGCGTTCTGCGCGGCAACGGCAAGGAGCAGGGCGTAATCGTCGTCGGCGCGCACCTCGATCACCTCGGCATGGGCGGCGGCTGGAACGCGCTCGATCCGAAAGTTCACGCCGTGCACAACGGCGCCGACGACAACGCGTCGGGCGTGGCGGCGATGCTCGAGGTCGCGCGCGCGCTCGGCGCGGCGAAGGGCACGCTGGCGCGCGACGTCTACTTCGTCGCGTTCTCGGGCGAAGAGGAGGGTGACCTCGGCTCGGCCGCGTTCGTGAAGAAGCCGCCGACCACGGCGCCGATCGTGGCGATGATCAACATGGACATGGTCGGCCGCATGCGGAACGGCAAGCTGCTGGTCAACGGCGGCGACTCGGCGAAGGAGTGGCACGACCTGGTCGCGCCGGCGTGCGAGGCCGCGCGCGTCGACTGCACGATCGGCGGCTCGGGCTACGGGCCGAGCGATCAGATGTCGTTCTACGTCGTCGGCATTCCGGTGCTGTTCCTGTTCACCGGCAGCCACCTCGACTACCACACCGCGACCGACGACTCCGACAAGATCAACGCGGCCGGCGGCGCGCAGGTCGCGAAGATCGTCACCGACGTCACGCGTTCGGTCGCGAATCACGCCGGGCCGCTCACGTACGTCAAGGCGCCGCCCGATCCGATGGGCGGCGGCGACGTGCGCCACATCGGCGCGTCGCTCGGCACCGTGCCGTCGTACACCGACGATCCGAGCGCGCCGCCCGGCGTGATGCTGTCGGATGTCGTGCCCGAGGGCCCGGCCGCGAAGGCAGGCCTGCACGGCGGCGATCGCATCGTGCAGGTCGGCTCGGTCGAGATCCGCAACATCAACGATCTGATGTTCGTGCTGCAGTCGGCGAAGCCCGGCACCGCCACGACGATCGTGTTCGTGCGCGATGGCAAGCGCCAGACCGCGCCGGCGACGTTCGGCGTGCCGCGCGGCCGCCGGTAGTGTTGCCGCGCTCGCGCTGGTGGACGGTCGCGGCGCTCGCGCTGATCGCGCTGCCGCTGTGGCACGCGATCCGGCTCGATCACGAGCTGAAGGCGATCGGCGTGCAGGAAGACGCGTTCATCGGGCTGCGCCACCTCCGCCACTTCGTCGAGCACGGCCGGCTCGTCTACAACCTCGACACCAGCACGCTCGGCGCGACGTCTCCGCTGTTCTGGATCACATCCGGCCTCGCGATCTGGACCATGCACGGCACGCCGCCGCAGGAGCTCGTGCTCGGCTATCACCTCGACTTCGCGTGCACGTGCTGGATCGCGACGCTCGTCGCGTTCGTGCTGCTCGCCCGCGGCGCGCTGCGCGTCGTCGCCGCGGCGTGGATCGTCGCGGCCGTGACCGTGTTCGCGGTCGGCCTGCGCTACATGCACCTCGGCCTCGAGGGGCCGTTCTTGACCGTCTCGCTCGCGATCGTCTGCGCGCTCGTGCACGCCGGCGTGCGCCCCGAGCGCGTGCTGGCGCTGTGTGGCGTGCTCGCGTGGGATCGCCCCGAGATCGCCGCGCTCGCGCTGCCCGCGGTGCTCGTCGCGATCGCGGTGCACGCCGGGCCGCGCCTGCGCTGCGCCGGTGCGTTCGCGGCCGGCTGGATCGCCCCGCCGCTCGCGATGCTCGTGCTCACCGGCTCGCCGATCCCGAACAGCGTGCGCGCGAAATCGTTCTTCGGCGCGACCGCCGAGGCGCTGCGCGCGCATCCGGTGCAGTACGTGCTCGATCGGGTCGGCCAGCTCCGCACCGCGCTCGACGTGAGCGAGTACGTCGTGCCGGTCGTGCTCGCGCTGCTCGTCGCCGCGACCGCGTGGTGGGCGGTCGCCGCGCTGCGCGCGCGCACCGCGTTCCCGTGGCGGCTCGCGCTCGGCGTGTTCGCGTGCGGCTACTCCGGGTTCGTGCTCACCGTGCCGCAGCTGTGGGAGTGGTATCCGGCGTTCTGGGTCGGATTCGCGGCGATCGCGCTCGGCGTCGCGCTCCACGATCTCGCGGCGCGCGTGCCGCGCACGAGCCACGTCGCGGCCGGCGCCGCGGTGATCGCGTGCGCGATCTACGTCGCGGGCCGCCACGGCTTCTCGCTCGCGCGCCACCGCGCGATCACGATCCTCTCGCAGGAGCACGACTTCCGCGGCCGGCTCGGCCGCGATCTCGACGAGAAATGGCACGCGCGCTCGGTGTGGATGGAAGCGGTCGGCTGGCAGGGCTACTTCAACGACGCCCGCGTCTACGACGAGGTCGGCCTCGCCGACAGCGAGGTGTTCCGGTTCGCCGAGCACGACGGCTGCGGCTACTTCATGGCCGCGATGCGCGCGCTCGCGCCCGAGTACGTGATCAAGCGCCGCTTCGAGCTCGACTGGAACGCGATGTTCGATCCGCCGCACTCGTGCCCGACCGGCGCGCGCATGTTCCTCGACGACGCCGCGCGCGCCGAGTGGACCGCGCACTACCGCGAGGTCGCGCGCTACGACTCCGCGCAACCGGAGTTCTTCGGCGATTACTCGCACCTCGTGCTGTTCCGGCGCGTCGACTAGTGTTTCGCCTTGCGCACCCTGGCCGGCGGGGTGCGCGCCGACGCACGAGCGTTCAGATCGAGCGCATGCGCCGAAGGTGGCGCACCCACACGAACAGCGCGATCGCCGCGAACAAGGCGCCGGCGACGTAGCCGAGCCGCGAACGGTGATGGGTCGACTTCGGCTCGGGCTCTGGCTCGGGCTCGGGCTCGGGGAAATCCGGAGACGTGTGGTACGAGCCCCAAGCCGGGGGATCGCTTGCGGGAAAAGACTCCCAGCTCGCCTCGTCCACGATGTCCCAATCCTTCGGCTGCATGACCTGGCGCACTGCACTCGACGTGCCCGTCAGATCGATCTGCTACGGATCTGAACATGGACGACGAGCTGCGGCGATTTCTCGCGAGCGCGCGTGGAGCAGCCGCGACCGCCAAGATCCTGCCATTCGACCAGCTGCGCACGCGTACGGGCGAGCTGCGTTGGGGGCTCGATGCGCTGCGGGGTCGGCTCGTCGAGCTGTCGGCGCGCGGCGCGACCGCCACGACGACCGCCGCGATCGAGCTCGTCGCCGAAGCGCAGGCGCAAGGCGAGCCAGTCGCGTGGATCGCGTCGGCGGCGAGTACGTTCTATCCACCCGACGTCGCGGACAGCGGCATCGATCTCGCGGCGCTCGTCGTCGTGCGCGCGCCCGATCCGGCGGCCGCGGTGCGCTCGGCGGAGCGCGTGCTCCGCTCGGGCGCGTTCGGCCTCGTCGTGATCGATCTGCCGGGCGTGAGCGAGCTGCCGATGGCGAGCCAGGGCCGGCTCGTCACGCTCGCGCAATCACACGACGCGGCGGTCGCGTGCTTGACCGAGAAAGCCGAGGACACGGCCTCGCTCGGCTCGCTCGTCTCGCTGCGCGCCGAAGCTGCGCGCGGCCGCGCCGGCGGCGAATTTCGAGTCACCGTGCGCGCGCTCAAAGACAAGCAGCGCGGCCCGGGCTGGACGCATGTCGTCTCGCGCCGCGGGCCGAGCGGGCTCTAACCTTAATCAGCGCGCGCAATCAACCGAACTGGCGTTCGATCACGGCCACGTCCTCGGCGCTGAAGTACTTGGCGGCGAGCTCCCGCATCTGCGGGCGCGTGTAGACCTCGGCGACCGGCTTCGCGATGGCGTCGGCGATCACCGCGGCCACTTCCGCCACCGGCTGGGCGTTCGGGAGGTGGCGATTGTCCACTCCGCCGTGGCGCGCGTTGAGGCCGAAATCGGTCGCGACCACGCCGGGGATGACGGTCGTCGTGTGGATGTCGGGGAGCTCGTCGCGCAGCTCGACGCGCAGGCTCGCCATCAAGAGATTCACCGCGGCCTTCGACGCGCTGTACGCGCTGCGCTGGTGCGCGAACGGGAACCGGCTCAGGCCCGACGACACCGTGATGATGTGGCCGCGCTTGCGCTCGCGAAAGTGCGGCAACACGGCCTGGATGCCGTACACGACCGACTTCACGTTGACCGCGAACATCTCGTCGAGATCCTCGTCGGTGAGCTGCGAGACCGGCCGCGAGATCGCGCGGCCTGCGTTGTTGATCCAGACGTCGATCGCGCCGAACTTCGCGAGCGCGATCTCGCGAAGCTGCTCGTTGTCGGCGCGCCGCGTGACGTCGATCGGGGCCCAGACCGCGGGTGCGCCGAGCTGGCTCGCCACACGTGCGAGCTCGTCTTTGCGCCGCGCCGCGAGCACGACGCCGCGCGCGCCACGCCTGGCGACCTCGATGGCGACCGCCTCGCCGATGCCGCCCGACGCGCCGGTGATGACGATGACCTGGTCCTTCACGTTCATGGCGGCAATGGTAGGCGGGATCTTCCGGATTGAACTCGTTGTATTGACACCGCTTTCCGTTAGCTGAACATTAGTACAGTGCCGAGCTCGCGCGTCGCTTGCGTCGATCTTCCCGCGCTGCCGCTGCAGCTCGCGTGGCGGGACGAGCCCGCGCTGCGCGAGCACGCGGTGGTCGTGATCGACGAGGACCGGCCGACCGGCCACGTGCTGTGGGCGTGCGAGCGCGCGCGGGGCGCCGGCGTGCTGCCCGGCCAGCGCTACGCACACGCGCTCGGTTCGTGCGGCTCGCTGCGCGCCCGTGTCGTCGCGCCCGAGCGGATCGCGGCCGCGATCGACGAGCTGCGCGTCGCGCTGCACGCGCTGTCGCCGCGCGTGGAGCCCGCCGCGAACGAGCCGGGCACGTTCTGGCTCGACGGCGATGGCCTCGCGCGCATCTTCGGCGACACGCGCGCGTGGGCGCTCGCGATCCAGCGCGCGATCACCGAGTGTGGCTTCGCGGGCGCGGTCGTGATCGGCTTCTCGCGGTTCGCGACGTATGCGATTGCAAGGGTCGCGAAGTCGGGCAGCACGATCCTGCGCGCCGATGCCGACGAGCGCGCGCTCGCGAGCGCGGTGCCGCTCGCTCGGCTCGATGTCGATGCCAAGCTGCGCGACGCGCTCGCGCGGCTCGGCGTGACCACGCTCGGCCAGCTCGTGCGCTTGCCGGGCGGCGGCATCCTCGAGCGGTTCGGCAAGGACGCGCACCGCCTGTACCAGCTCGCGGCCGGCGAGCGCTGGGATCCGCTCGTGCCGGTGCCGCCGCCCGAGGCGCCCGATGAACGCGTCGTGCTCGACGACGACATCGCCGACACCGAGCAGCTCGTGTTCGTGCTCGTGCGCGCGATCGATCGCTTGCTCGATCGGCTCGCCGCGCGCGGCCGCGCGCTCGCCGCGCTGCACGTCGAGCTCGTGCTGCGTCACGCGGTCGGCCACTGCGAGCCGCGCCACGAATGCATCAAGCCGGCCGCACCCACGCTCGACACGCGGTCGCTCGCGCGCCTGCTGCACCTTCGGCTCACCGGCATGCCGCCGATTGCACCGGTGAACGCCGCGCGCGTGTGGGCCGACGACGTCGCGGCGACACGCGAGCAGCTCGCGATGTTCGCGCACAAGCCGCGCCGCGATCTGCGCGCGGCCGACGAAGCGCTCGCGCGCGTGCGCGCCGAGCTCGGCGACGACGCGGTCGTGCGCGCGGTCCTGCGCGACGGCCACCTGCCCGAGGCGAGCTTCGGCTGGGAGCGGCTCGCGCACGTCGTCGAGGCCCGGCCCGAAGCACGCGTCGTGCGCCCGCTCGTGCGGCGCATTCACGCGCGGCCGCAGCTGCTGCCGCCGCAGGCGCGCCAGGTGCGCGACGACGGCTGGCTGCTCGGCGGGCTCGAGCACGGCGCGGTCGTGCGCATCGTCGGCCCGTACGTCATCTCGGGCGGTTGGTGGGCGAACCACGAAGTGCACCGCGAGTATCACTTCGCCGAGCTGCGCCGCGGCGATTGCTTGTGGGTCTACTACGATCGCCGCCGCCGGCGCTGGCTATGTCACGGCGCCGTCGAGTGATTCATTCGCTTCAAAGTGCGCAACGAAGCGGCAACGTCGGCGCAAGAGCAAGTGCGCATCGTGAACGCATGACCCGCTTCGCCCTGCTCGCCATCGTCGCCACCTCTGGTTGCGTCTTGCAGGCTCCCCTTCCGCAGCAGCAGCCGTTGCCCCCGCTGCCGCAGCCGGGCTTTCCGCCGCCCGAACCGGGCGGTTCGGGCGGTTCGGGCGGGCAGCCCGAGCCGGCATGCAACGCGATCGAGCTCGGCGCGCAGACCGACGTCACGGGCACGGCGAACGCGATCTACGACTGGGTCGCGCCGGCCGCAGGCCGCTATCAGATCGAGGTCGGCGGCGACCACGCGCTCGTACTCGACGTGCGCGCGTGGAGCTGCAACGGCGGTGACCTCGCGACCGCGAGCGCGCCGGCGAGCGCGACCGCGACCGCGACCGTGGCGTTGAACACGAGCGAGACGATCGCGATCTCGATCGCAGGTGACGGTGGACCATCGGGCAACTACGCGCTGTCGATCACGCACGTCGCCGACGAGTGCGGCGACAACGTGTGCGAAGCGAGCGAGGACGCGACGTCGTGCCCGCAGGACTGCGGCACGGTCACGACCCTGCCGTACTGCGGCGACGGCGTGTGCGGTGCGGGCGAGACCAGCGACTCGTGCCCGGCCGATTGCGGTGCCTCGACGGGCTCGGACGACGGCAGCACGACGACGACCACGACCGGCGACGATGGCAGCACGGGCTCGGACGACGGCAGCACGAGCTCGGACGACGGCAGCACGGTCGGCACCGACGACGGCAGCGCCGACGACGGCAGCGACTATGGCGATGACGGTGACGACGGCGACGATGACGGTGACGACGGCGACGACTGCGACGACTGCGCCCGCGTCCCGCACCGCGCGCCGGCTCACGCAGGAGGCGCGGCCGCGACGACCGCATCGAGCTCGAGCGGTCCGAACAGGTGAGGGAACACGTCGCCGTCGGCGGGCTCGCGGCGCAGCTCGGCGCCCAGCCGGTCCTCGCGCACGGCGAGCACGACGAGATCGGTGCGGCCGGCGAAGAACCGGGCGAGCACGCCGGCGAGCTGGTGTGACTCGCAGAAGTGAATGAAGCCGACCTCGCGCAGGCTCGCCGGCGCGTAGACGCCGGCGGCACGTGCGCGTTCCCACTCCGCCGCGGGCACGACGTGAAAGATCATCGGTGGCGCAGGCGCTCGATCTCGGTCGGCGCGGGGTGCACGAGCACGGTGCCGGTCGTGCCGTCGACCGCGAGTAGATCGCCCGGGCGCGTCCAGCCGAACACGCCGTGCGCGCCGGTCACGAGCGGCAGGCGCGCGGCGGCCGCGATCGCGATCGCGGTCTCGCTCGCGGTGTCGGCGGCAACCAGCGCGGCCGCGCCGCGCGCGACCGCGGCGATCGCGACGAACGCGCCGACGCGATCGGCGAGCCACACCGCGCCCGGCCGCAGCGAGCTGCGCGCATCGGCAGCGACGCCGACGAGCGCGCACAGCTCCTCGATCTCGGCGATGCGCTCGTCGTCCCCGCCTCGCTCCATCTTCGGCCCGACCGATCCGAGCCGGTACGGTGCGCGCGCGTACTCCTTCGCGACCCCGCGCAGACCCGTCGGTTGACCGGCGGCCGCGACGAGCCGCTCGCGCAGCCGCTGATCCGCGAGCGCGAGCGCGAACCGATCGAGCGCCGCGCCGACGCGAACGTCGTCTTCGTCGGCGAGCTTGCGCACGGCGCGCGCGAGGTCTTCCTGCAGCCGCGCGAGCGCGCGTTCGAGCTCGGCATCGTTCGGTGCGACCGAGACCGCAGTCGCCGTCGGCACGACGCCGGCGCGGCCGAGCACGACGTCGCCGCCGTGGCCGCGGCCGACCAGCCGCGCCGAGCGCAGCGCCTGCGCGCGCCGGCGCTCGATCGCGAGCGTCGCCGGTGCACCGAGCGCGGTCGCGAGCGTGACCTCGTCGGCGGCGAACGGGCGGCGCCGGCGCTGCAGCACGAGCACGCCGATCGTCGCGCCGCCGCCGATCAGCGGGACGCCGGCGAACACCGGGAAGCGCTCCTCGCCGAGGCCGGGCACGTGCTTGTACGCGGCCTCGTCCGCGGCATGCGCGGCCGAGATCGGGCGCATGCACTCGGCGACGAGGCCGGTGATGCCCTCGCCGACCGCGAGCGTCGTGCCGAGCGCGCTCGCATCGAAGCCGTGGTTACCGCGCATGACGAGCGCGTCGTCTTCACGCACGTAGATGCTCGCGATGTCCGCGTCTGCGATCGCCGCGATCTCGATGCACATCGCGCCGAGCACGTTCTCGATCGGCCCGTCGTGGCTCGCGAGCTCGATCAGCTTCAGGATGCCGTCGACACCGCGGTCACCGCGGTGGTGCACCTGGATCATCGATTTCGCGCGCGGCACGTCTGGATCCTGACACGTGGGATGTTTCCACCGCGTTTCCGATCCGCGAAATGTGGTGCGGCTGCCACGTGTGAAATGCGAATACACGACGCGGTGCGCTGCCGTCGGTTGCCGCGTCGAGGCATTCGCCGGTTATCGCCGCGCTGTTCCGGCGGTCCGGCCAGCGTTCGTAAGAAAGCGTGAAGGCCGCGACCGGCATGGTCGGTGCTCGTTGATAGCGACATGACCCGCACGTTGCTCGCCGCGCTCGCGTTCGTCGCCGGTTGCGCTTGTTCTGCGGACCCGCGCGACCTCCACGCCTACGTCGCGCCTGCTTACTCGAAGCAGATCGCGGCGTGCGAGACCGACCACCAGTGCGCGCCGCTGTGCATGCAGGCGTTCCACCTGAGCGAGGAGCAGCAGCTGCAGAGCTGCCGGATCACGAGCGTCGACAGCGTGGGCGGCGCGCGCATCGAGGCGTCGATCCTCGACTACACCGCGTGCGCGAGCGACTCGGCGGGCGCGACGGTGGCCGTCGATGATGGCGACGATGGCTGCAGCGACGGCTCGTGTGACGACGGCAGCGACGACGGCTCGAGCGACGACGGCGGCGACAGCGGCGATAGCGGCGACGACGGCGGTGACAGCGGCGACGACGGCGGCGACGGCGGCGGGAGCGCGCGCGTTCCGCACGCGCCGCACGCGCCGGCGCACGTCATTCGAGCTGGAGCGTGAGCGCGTCGCGCGCGGGCGGCACCAGCGAGGCTTCTTCCGTCCACGCGCAGTCGAGCCGCTCGCCGATGAACATCCCGCGCACGAGCAAGCGCAGGCGCAGGATGATCTCGGCCGGATCGCGGTCGCGAAATACGATCTGCAGGTCGGGCAGGCCGAGCTCGGCGAGCCCGACGGTGTCGGCGAGCAGCTCGCCCGGTCGGCCGGTGACGTTCGCGATGCGGATGTTCACGGCCGGTCCGGACGGGCCGAGGTTCGTGCGCTGCGCGCGATAGTGATCGAACGACATCAGCTGCTGCGCCGGCATCCAGTGCAGCACGCAGCTCGCGCGGTCGCGCTCGTCGCACGCCTGCAGCGTCGCGTCGAGCAGGGCGAGGTACGCGAGCAGAAAGCTCGCGTAGTTGATCGGCCGGCGCGCCGCCATCGCGACGACGATCGACGCCGGGCAGCGCCGGGCGGTGTCGTCCCAGCGCTCGTTCCACGTCGGGCTCCACGCGAGCGCCCATTGCAGCGGCTCGGCATACGCGTCGGGCGCGGCGTGAAAGATCGTCGCGCGCAGCGGCAGGTCGTCGGTCGGGATCTCGAGCGCGATCTGATCCGGCGTGCTCGAGACCAGCGCGACATCGGCGCGCCAGCCGCGCAGCGCCTCGACGATCCGCATCGCATCGAGCACGAACCACCGCTCGACCAAGATCTGGACTTGGTACCAGCTCCCCGCCATCGGCATCGCGGGCTTCTGTAGCATGGGCCGGATGGCCGGACCACTGCTAATTAGCTGGTATCGATTGACGTATGGCCTTCATATCTGAACACTTGACCAGTATCAATGAGCGAGTACGCGCCGCTCTGGTGCAAGTCGAACTTCTCGTTTCTCGAAGGGGCGAGCCACCCCGAAGAGCTGATCGAGGAAGCGCATCGACTCGGGCTGCGCTCGCTCGCGCTCGCCGATCGCGACGGCGTGTACGGGATGATCCGCGCGCACGTCAAGGCGAAGGAGCTCGGCGTGCATCTCGTGTGCGGCGCGCAGCTCACGGTCGCGCCGTTCGGCACGCGCCTGGCCGATTCGCCGGTCACGGTCGCGCTGCACGGCGGCCGCGGTCCCGGTTGGGGGCTCGACACCGACGACTTGCCGCCGGCGATCGCCGTGACCGGCCGGCGAGGGCGGAGCAAGCGCACGAAGGCGCGACAGGCGGTGCTGGATCTGGCGAGTGAACCGCGCGCGCCGTCGCGGATCATCGTGCTCGCGATCGATCGCGCGGGCTGGGCGAACCTCGTGCGGCTCGTGACCGCGGGCCGGCGGCGCTGCGACAAGGGCGACGCGATCGTCGGCTGGGATGAAGTGTGCACGCGCGCGCCCGGCTTGATCGCGCTCGAGCCCGACCTGTTCGCCGGCGAGCTCGAGCCGCCGCGCGGGCTCGTCGGCCAGCTCGCCGACGCGTTCGGCGATCGCCTGTACGCGCTGCACGCGCGCCATCGCCTCGCCGACGAGGTCCCGCGCGAAGCTCGCCTGCGCGCGCGCACCGCGGCCGCCGGCATCGCGCGCGTCGCGGCGACCGAGGTGCTCTATCACACGCGCGCGCGCCGGCCGCTGCAGGACGTGCTGACGTGCATCCGCCACGGCGCGACGCTCGCGACCGCCGGCCGTCACATCCGCGGCAACGACGAGCACGACCTGCGCGCGCCGCACGCGTTCGCGCGGCTCTACGCCGACGAGCCGGCCGCGGTCCTACGCACGCTCGAGCTCGCGGCGCGCTGCACGTTCTCGCTCGGCGAGCTGCGCTATCGCTACCCGTCGGAGCGGCTGCCCGACGGCACGACGTCGGCGCAGTACCTGAGGAGGCTCGCGTACGACGGCGCGCGCTGGCGTTACGGCGGCGAGCCTCCCGCCGACGTGCGCGCGCAGCTCGACGCCGAGCTCGCGGTGATCGAGGACCTCGATTATCCCGGCTACTTCCTGACGATGTACGAGATCGTGTCGTACTGCCGGCGGCGCGACATCCTGTGCCAGGGCCGCGGCTCGGCGGCGAACTCGGCGGTGTGCTTCTGCCTCGGCATCACCGCGGTCGATCCCGTTCGCATGGGGTTTCTGTTCGAGCGCTTCCTGTCGCGCGAGCGCGCCGAGCCGCCCGACATCGATCTCGACATCGAGCACGAGCGCCGCGAGGAAGTGATCCAGCACGTGTACTCGGTGTACGGGCGCGATCACGCGGCGATGGTGTGCAACGTGATCCGCTATCGCCCGCGCTCGGCGGTGCGCGACGTCGGCAAGGCGCTCGGCATTCCGGAGACCGCGCTCGATCGCGCGGCGAAGCACCTGTCGATGTACGGCGCGGTCGAGGCGCCGGTGTTGTCGCGCGTGCTCGGCGGCGAGACGACTGCCCTCGATCACCTGGCTCGGCTCTCCGACGAGATCCTCGAGTTCCCGCGCCATCTCTCCGTGCATCCCGGCGGCTTCCTGCTCGGCCACGAGCCGGTGCACGACATCGTGCCGATCGAGAACGCGGCGATGCCCGGGCGCACGGTGATTCAATGGGACAAGGACGACCTCGAGGATCTCGGCTTGTTCAAGGTCGACTTGCTCGGCCTCGGCGCGCTGCACCAGCTCCACCTCGGCCTGGATCTGCTCGCGCGCCACCGCGGCATCGAGCTGTCGATGGCGACCATCCCGCCCGACGACAAGGCGACGTACGACATGATCTGCACGGCCGATACCGTCGGCACGTTCCAGATCGAGAGCCGCGCGCAGATGTCGATGCTGCCGCGCCTCAAGCCCCGCCACTTCTACGACCTCGTCGTCGAGGTCTCGCTGGTGCGGCCGGGGCCGATCTCGGGCGGCATGGTTCATCCGTATCTGCGCCGGCGCAACAAGCTCGAGCCGGTCGAGTATCCGCATCCGTGTCTCGAGGCGGTGCTGTCCAAGACGCTCGGCGTGCCGCTGTTCCAGGAGCAGGTGATGCGCCTCGCGATCGTCGCGGCCGACTACACGCCGGGCGAGGCCGACCAGCTGCGCCGCGACATGGCCGCCTGGCGCCGCTCCGGCCGCATCGAGAAGCACCGCGATCGGCTGATCTCCGCGATGGAGCGCAAAGGCATCGCGCGCGAGTTCGCCGAGCGCGTGTTCGAGCAGATCCGTGGCTTCGGCGAATACGGCTTTCCGGAGTCGCACGCCGCGAGCTTCGCGCTCATCGCGTACGCGACGTCGTGGTTGCGCAAGCATTACTTGCCGGAGTTCACGTGCTCGCTCCTGAACGCGCAGCCGATGGGGTTTTACTCGCCGGCGACGATCGTCGGGGATGCGCAGCGGCACGGGCTCGAGGTGCGGCCGATCGATGTCGAGGCGAGCGCGTGGGATTGCACGCTCGAGCCGAGCGGTGATGACTTCGCGTTTGCCGTGCGCATGGGGCTGCGCTGGATCAAAGGCATCCAGCTCGGCGAGGGCGAGCGCATCTGCGCGGCACGCGGCGAGCGCGCGTTCGAATCGATCGCCGACTTCGTGCGGCGCACGCACCTGCCGGCGCGCTCGCACGCGTCGCTCGCCGAGGCCGGCGCGCTCGGCGCGCTCGCCGCACAGCGCCGCGACGCGCTGTGGCAGGTCGCCGGCTGGGTGCGCCGCGAGCGCGACACGCTACCGCTTGCTGCCGGGCACGCTGATGTTCGGGGCGACGCGCACGGCGACGTCGCGTTCGCGCGCCTGACCGAGCTCGACGAGATCTTCTGGGACTATCGCGCGAGCGATCACTCGACGCGCGGCCATCCGCTCGCGCCGCTGCGCGGCGAGCTGCGCGCGCAGCGCTGGCCCGACGCACGCACGGTGGCGCGCGGCCGCGACGGCCAGCGCATCGAGTACGTCGGCATCGTGATCTGTCGCCAGCAGCCAGGCACCGCCTCGGGCGTGACGTTCATGACGCTCGAAGACGAGACCGGCTTCGTCAACCTCGTGGTCTGGGCGCAGGTGTTCGAGCAATTCGCGACGATCGTGCGCACGACCTCGCTGCTCGGCGTCACCGGCAAGCTGCAGGTGCAAGAAGGCATCGTGCACGTGATCGCCGAGCGGCTGTGGGCGCCGCGGCTGTCGCGGCCGGTCGCCGAGGTCGACAGCCGCGATTTTCATTGATCCGATCGCGCCGCGCTACTTCAGCGCCTTCACCGCCGCGATCACCTCGTCGACGTGGCCCTTGACGCTCACCTTCGGCCAGTGCTGCACGACCTTGCCGTCGCTGCCGATCAGCACGGTCGAGCGGATGATGCCCTTCATCTTCTTGCCGTACATGACCTTGTCACCCCACGCGCCGTACGCCTCCATCACCTTGCCGTCGGGATCGGTGAGCAGCGGAAAGTTGAGCGAGTACTTGTCGCGGAACTTGCAGTGCGACGTGATCGAATCCTTGCTGACGCCGAGCACGGTCGCGCCGAGCTTCTTCAGCGCCGGCACCGCGTCGCGGAAGCCTTCGGCCTCGATCGTGCAGCCCGGCGTGTTGTCGCGCGGGTAGAAGTACAAGACCACGATCTTGCCCGCGAGATCCGCGAGCTTCACCTTGCCGCCGTCGCTCGATTCGAGCGCGAACGCGGGCGCTTTCTTGCCGACTTCGATCATGGGGCGGTGATACACGACCACCGCGTGCTACGCTAAAGGCGTGCGGCGGTTTTTGCTCGTGGCCTGCCTCGTCGGTTGCGCGTCGCACGCCGCGAGCGGGCCGGCCTGGCCCAAGCCGCACGCGAGCGACGACGACGGTGGCGAGAGCATCGCGCCGCATGTGTCGCGGAGCGACAGCGCCGCCGCGATCGAGACCGCGGACGACGACGCGAAGCCGGTCGTCGCGGCACCGGTCGCGCCGACCGCCGCCGCACCGGCGAGCGAGCCCGCCGCAGCGCCTGCGGCCGCGCCGCCGGCTCAGCCGAGCGAGGACACGATCATCATCGACGATGTCGTGATCCAGATCGACGACTGAAGTAGACCGGCGATCACAGCTGGCCGCTGAAGCAGCTGCCCTGCGCCGTGTTGAGCCCGAAGAACGGGCCGGTCGCCGGGAAGAAGTAGCCGACCGCCATGCACATCTCGTTCGTGGCAGCGCTCGGACCCGCGGTGATGGTCCGGTCGGCGTTCGACGTACCGGGTGGAGTCGAGTCCTCGTACGGCGGCGGTGCGTCGTTGTCGTAGTTGCACGACCACGTCAGCTGCGAGTTCGTGAACGAGTAGAACGTCGACGGTGTCGTCCAGTTCATGATGGTCGGGTGCTCCCAGTCCGCGCTGTCGAGGATCATGCCGGAGCCGTCGTAGATCTTGGTCTCGA
This sequence comes from Kofleriaceae bacterium, assembly GCA_035500135.1. Classification (GTDB taxonomy): domain Bacteria; phylum Myxococcota_A; class Polyangia; order Haliangiales; family Haliangiaceae; genus JABFXX01. The sequence continues at coordinate 16,574 of DATJXL010000086.1, read as the reverse complement.
CCGATTGCTTGTGCGAGTGCGTCGACAGCGTCCAGAACTTCACGCCGGTCGGCAGGTTGCAGCTCGCGGTGATGAGCGTGTTCATCGAGTTCGGCGGGATCGAGATCGCGTTGTTGTACGTGATGTACGCGTCGGTCTCGGTGAAGTCGGCGCCGCTCGGCAGCGCGTACGCTTCGAGCTCGTCGTGTGCGACCACCGTGTTGTCGCCGGAGTTGAGGTAGTGCATCTGGATCGCGGCCTCGGTGTTTGCCGCGATCTTCTGGCCGAGCGGCTTGCCGCTGCCGTCATCGGGCGGCAGGTCTTCCTCTTGATCGGCCTGCTGCGACGCGTACACCCAGATCGGCTGGTTCTGGCTGACGCCGCTCGTGCCGAGCCCGCAGCTGTTCGTCGTATCGAGCCCGTCGGCGTGCTCGTTGCCGCCGGTGAACAGGATCAAGTGGTGGCCGTTGGTCATGTGCGAGACCCACTTGTTGATGACGACATCGCTGGTGTTCGACGTGTGGAACCACCAGCAGTACGTCAGCTCCTGACCCGGCGCGAGCATGATGTCGGGGCTCTGCGTCATGAACGCAGGCGTGCCGAGATCGTTCGCATCCGGTCCGCCGCCGCCGCCGCCACCGCCAGCGCCGGTACCGCTGTCCTTGCCGCACGCGGCGGCCATCATCACGAGCGCGAAAGCTAGCGAGCTACGCATTGGAATCCCCCTGGCTCAGCGGAGCCTATCAACCGCAGCGTCGGTGTAAAGCAGATTATTGAACGTAAGTTCTGACAGGCGGTGATGCGCGCGTATGACACCCCACATACACTTCGTGCGCATGTCGCGCTTCGACGTCGATCTGTTCGTGATCGGAGGCGGGTCCGGCGGCGTTCGCGCCGCGCGTGTGGCAGCAAGCCACGGCGCGAAGGTCGCGATCGCCGAGGCGAGCCGATGGGGTGGAACGTGCGTGATCCGCGGCTGCGTACCGAAGAAGCTCATGGTGTACGCGAGCGAGGTCAGCCGCACGCTCGACGACGCACGCGGTCAAGGTTGGTCGATCGCGCCGGCGAGCTTCGACTGGCTCGCGTTTCGCGAGGCAAAGGATCACGAGATCGCGCGGCTATCTGCGGGCTACCTCGAGCGGCTACGCGCGGCCGACGCTCGCATCTTCGAAGGCAAGGCGACGCTCGCCGATGCGCACACGATCGAGATCGCAGGCGCGCGCGTGACCGCCGCTCACATCGCGATCGCGACCGGCAGCCGGCCGATCGTCCCCGATGCCGGAACGTGGATCACGTCGGACGACGCGTTTCACCTCGCCGCGTTGCCGCGCCGGCTCGCGATCCTCGGCGCCGGGTACATCGGCGTCGAGTTCGCGCACATCTTCGCCGGCTTCGGCGTCGCCGTCACGCTCGCGCATCGCGGCGGCGTGCTGCGCGGCTTCGATCCCGACGTCTCCACCGAGGTCGTGCGCGGGCTCGAGCGCCACGGCATCCGCGTCGCCGCGCACGAGGACGTGCAGGCCGGCGACTTCGACGTGCGCATGGCCGCGATCGGTCGCACGCCGGCGAGCGCGGGGCTCGGGCTCGCCGAAGCCGGAGTCGCGCTCGACGACGAGGGCGCGGTGGTCGTCGACGAGTGGTCGCGCACGAACGTCCCGCATGTCCACGCGATCGGCGATGTCACCGCGCGGGTCGCGCTCACGCCGGTCGCGATCCGCGAGGGCCACGCGCTGGCCGACACGCTGTTCGGCGGGCGGCCGACGCCGATCCAGCATCATCTGATCCCGACCGCGGTGTTCGCGCAGCCGCCGGCGGCCGCGGTCGGCCTGTCCGAGCCGGCCGCGCGCGCGGCCGGCCACGACCTCGCCCTGTTCCACGCGCGGTTCCGGCCGATGCGCTACGCACTGTCCAGGCGTGACGAGCAGGTGATGATGAAGCTCGTCGTCGACCGCGACAGCGACCGCGTGCTGGGTTTGCACGTGGTCGGACCCGACGCACCCGAGATCGTACAAGCGGCTGCGATCGCGATCACGATGGGGGCGACGAAAGCTGATTTCGATCGAACGTTCGCGTTGCACCCGACGACGGCCGAGGAGCTCGTGCTTCTGCGATAAGATGATCGCGCTTGCCGATCTATCTCGAGTACATGGGTTACAGCGTCGAAGTGCCGCACGGCGAGACCATCGTCGGGCGCGACGTCAGCTGCGCGCTCCGCTTCAACGACTCGTCGGTGTCGCGCAAGCACATGCGGCTCGTGCGCGCCAACGACAAGGTGATCGCCGAGGATCTCGGCAGCACGAACGGCACGACGCTGAACGGCCGCATGATGCACGGCAAGATCCGCCTGGCCGATGGCGATCAGCTCGAGCTCGGCGGCTACTGTCTCGCGCTCCACATCGTCGACGACATCGCCGACGAGCTCGCGACTCGCAAGGTGACCTCGCTGCGCGAGCTCGGCGCGATCAAGAAGGTGCCGCGGCCGTCGAGCGTGACGACCCAGCCGACGCGCATCCCGCTGTCGATCCAGCAGTCGATCACGCGCGCGGTGACCTCGCCGCCGGCCGAGGAGCCATCATCGGAGCGCCGCCGTGCCGATCGCATGTCGATCGAGATCCCGATCGTGTACTCGAGCGCCGAGCTCGAGATCGAGGTGATGACGCGCGATCTGAGCCTGACCGGCGTGTTCCTGCGCTCCGACGTGCTCGAGCCGGTCGGCACGCCGTGCGAGCTCGTGATCCTGATCGACGGCGGCCCGCCGATCCGCGCGCGCGGCATCGTGCGCCGCGTCGTCGAGACCGAAGAAGGCGACGAGCCGGTCGGCCTCGGCATCGAGTTCCAGGCGCTCGGCAGCGCCGAGCAGCACTGGCTCGAGCAGACGATCTCCAAGCAGCGGGATTGAGTCGAAAAAAACACGGGAACGAAATCCGGGTGGCGTCGTGAAACGTGGTGAAGATGACCCCCGCCATGGCCGAGCCGCTTGCATCCGCGTCGACCGAGCTCGCGCGCGCGCTGCTCGTGCGCTGCAAGGCGCGCGATCCCGCGGCGTTTCGTGAGTTCGTGGTGCGCTACGAGCGGCCGGTCTTCGCGCTGCTGTCGAGGTTGCTCGGCCACGGGCCGCATGTCGACGACCTCGCGCAGGAGGCATTCCTGCGGGCGTTTCGGGCATTCCCGACCTTCGACGTCGACGCAGCCGCCAAGCCGTCGACTTGGTTGCTCACGATCGCGACGCGGCTCGCGCTCGATCACCGCAAGCGCGCAGCGCTCGCGACCGTATCGATCGAGGCCGCCGACACCGCGCCCGCCGGCACCACACCCGAGACCGAGTATCGCCGGCGCGAGATGGGCTCGCGGATCGCACGTGCAGCGAGCGAGCTCCCCGACGACCAACGCGTGGCGTTCGTGCTCGCCGAGTTCCATGGCCTGTCGATCACCGAGATCGCCGGCATGGTCGGCATCCCCGAGGCGACCGTGCGGACGCGGCTGTTCCGCGCACGCGAGAAGCTCAAGACCGCGCTACAGGAGTTGTCATGACCGACCTCGAGAGCAAGTGGCCCGCACAGGAGCCGCAGGCGTCGTTCGCGGATCGCGTCGTGACCGCGGCGATGGCCGAGGCTTCTCCGCGGCGTTGGCCGTGGTTCGCAGCTGGCGCGGTCGCGCTCGCCGCCGGCATCGCGCTGTGGCTCGCGACCCGACCTGCGGTGGCGAGCGGCGAGGTGCGCGCGGATCGCCGCATCGAGGTCGATCTCGGCGGCCGCGCGGTCGCGGTGCTCGAACCCGGCGCTCACGTGCGCTGGCGCGGCGACTCGGTCGAGCAGGATCGCGGCAGCGTGTTCTATCGCGTCGAGCGCGGCGCGAGCTTTGTCGTGCATACGCCGATGGCGGACGCGACGGTGCTCGGCACGTGCTTCCGGATCAATGTCAACGACAAGGAGAATGCGATGATCGGGAGAGACTTCGGCGCCGGCCTCGTCGGCGCACTCGCGGCAACCGGCGTGCTGGTCGGTGTGTACGAAGGCAAAGTGCGCGTGTCGCACGCGCAACAGGATGTGACGGTCACGGCCGGCGAGACGGCGATCGCCGATTCGGGCGGCGTGCGGCGGGCCGACACGCAGGCCGCGTCGATCGAGCATGCGACCGCGGTCCAGCTGCGCGCGAGGCTCGCGGCGCTCGAGCAGGAGAAGGCGACGCTCGAGCATGAGCTCGCGGCGGGGCACGCGGCCAGCGCGAAGAGCCCGTACGATCTCGCGGCCGACGACTGGGCGAAGATGGCCGAGAAGGGCGAGTTCAAGTACCAGCTGCCGTGCTTCCAGCACGATGGCTATCGTCCGACGACGGCGCAGCTCGACAAGCTCGGCCTCACCCCGGGCGATGCCGACGCGATCCAGGCGGCGTATCGCCACGCGAACCAGCAGTTCGGGACCGACATGAGCGCGATCTGCGGCAGCAACTCGGAGAGCGATGTCTCCAGCTGCATCAGCGGCTTGTTCCGGAACCTCTACACGGACGGCGCCGACAGCGCGAAGCTCGCCTACACCGAGGTCGACGAGATTCGCGCCGGCAAGCGGCCGATGCCGCCGCTCGCGGAACAGTCGCAGTCGCTACGGATGCTGCTGCTGTTTTCCGAGGGCATGAACGGCTTCGAAGCCGAGCTCGCGCAGACCTTTGGCGCGGACAAGGCGCACGAGATCGCCTACGCCGATGATCTGTGCTTCATGGCGAACTCGTTCTGATCACGTCAGCTCAAGCGGTCGCGGTAGTCGCGGTACGCGAACCGGCGGTGGACGGTGACGCGCTTCGTCGCCGGGTCGTGCGTCGCGATCGACGGCAGGCGGACGCCGTTGAACGTGGTCGTCTTGACCATCGTGTAGTGCGCCATGTCGAGGAAGACGAGCTTGTCGCCGACCGCGAGCGGGCGATCGAAGCTGTAGTCGCCGATCACGTCGCCGGCGAGGCACGTCATGCCGCCGAGCCGGTACGTGATCTGCTTCGCGCCCGGATCGCCGGCGCCGACGATGACGGGCCGGTACGGCATCTCGAGCACGTCGGGCATGTGCGCGGTCGCCGACGTGTCGAGGATCGCGATCGGCATGCCGTTGTCGAACGTGTCGAGCACCGAGGCGACGAGCACGCCGGTGCCGAGCGCGATCGCCTCGCCGGGCTCGAGGTAGACCTTCTTCCCCCACTTGTCGCGAAACGCGCGCACGACGCGCACGAGCCGGTCGCGGTCGTAGTCGGGCCGCGTGATGTGATGCCCGCCGCCGAAGTTGACCCATTGCACGCGCGGGATGAAGTCGCCGAACTTCGCCTCGAACGCGGCGATCGCGCGCTCGAGCGCGTCCGAGTCGTTCTGGCACAGCGTGTGGAAGTGCAGGCCGGCGAGCCCGTCGAGATCGTCGGCGCGCAGGTTCGCGCGCGTCGTGCCGAGCCGCGAGCACGCGCCGGCCGGATCGTAGAGCGCGACCTCGGCCTCTTGATGCTCGTGATTCACGCGCAGCCCGCACGAGATCTTCGCGCGGTCGAGGCGCGCGCGATGCCGGCGCCACTGCGCGGGCGAGTTCAACACGACGTGATCGGCGAGCGTGACGAGCTCCGCGATCTCGCCGTCGGTGTACGCCGGCGCGTACGCGTGGACCTCGTTTCCGAGCTCCTCGCGCGCGAGCCGCGCCTCGGCAACCGAGCTCGACGTCGCGCCGGCGAGATACTTCCGCACGAGCGGAAACGTCGACCACTGCGCGAAGCCCTTGAGCGCGAGCAGGATCGTGCAGCCGGCGCGCTGCTGCACGTCGGCGAGGATCTGCAAGTTCGCCTCGAGCGCGCCGAGATCCGTGATGAAGCAAGGCGTCTCGACGTTCGTGACGTCGATCGCGCGCGCGACTGCTTCGCCGAGGTTCGCGCCCTTGCTCATGGCGGAGGCGTGTGTACCACGCCTCCGCGTGGGAGCCGCACCCGTCGAGCGAGATCGATCGCGTGCGCGACAAACGCGAGCATGTCTCGCGCGCGCTCGAACGGGGACCGATACGACGAGCCACGCCGCTGACCGCGGATGCGCAGCGCCTCGTCGATGATGCGTCGCCACGGCGGATCCACCCGGTCTCGCAGCGCGAGCGCTCCCTCGGTCTTCGAGACGATCCGGCCGTCGCCGAGCGTCACCAGCATGCGCGGCACCCCGAACACGCCCCATTCGACACGTCGCGGGTGCAGCGCGGCGATGCGGCCGAGCGTCCGGCGCGCACGCGTCAACCATGGCTCCCAGTACGCGTCCAGGTTCGCGATCATCGCCGCCGCGAGCGTTGCGTGATCGACGTCGGCCACGACGCCCGCGGGATCGGGACCGCGCAGCGCGACGCCGTGGCGGTGGAGCATCGCCGCGGTGACCGCACCGAGCGGTCGGGTCGCGAGCTCGTCCACCGTCGCGAGCCAGGTCACGTCGAGGGGCGCGCGCGCGAGGTCCGGGATCGGCTGGACGCCGACGATCACGAGATCCACGTCGGAGCGGCTCGGGACGAAATCGCCGAGCGCGAGCGAGCCGAGGATCCACACGCTCGCGTCCGGCGCGCAGCGATCGATGCCGGCGAGCAGGCGCTCGAGGGCACGCTCGGCGCGTGGGTAGGTCATCCGTCGCGTAACGGCGGTGGTTCGCCGCGCATTCCCGGCCGATCAACGCTCCTCGACGTGCCACGGCAGGCCGCGCTTGCCGACGTCCTCGAGAAACGGATCGGGATCGAGCTGTTCCATGTTGAACACGCCGGCGCCCTTCCACTTGCCGGTCACCATCATCACGGCGCCGGTCACCGCCGGCACGCCGGTCGTGTACGAGATCGCCTGCGCGCGCACTTCCTTGTACGTCTCGGCGTGGTCGCAGATGTTGTAGATGAAGTAGCGCTTCGGCTTGCCGTTCTTCACGCCCTCGCACAGGCAGCCGATCGAGGTCTTGCCGGTGTAGTTCGCGGCGAGCGACGACGGATCGGGCAGCAGCGCGCGCAGCAGCTTGATCGGGACGATCTTGTGACCCTGGAAGTCGACCTCGTCGATGCGCAGCATGCCGACGTTGCCGAGCACCTCGAGGTGCTTGAGGTACGCGTCGCCGAACGTCATCCAGAACCGGATGCGCTTGAGCCCGCGCAGGTTCTTCACGAGCGACTCGAGCTCCTCGTGATAGAGCAAGAAGCTCTTCTTCTCGCCGACGCCGGGATAATCGAAGATGCGCGACACGGTGAGCGGATCGGTCTCCTTCCACTCGCCCAGCTCCCAGTAGCGGCCGCGCGCGGTGACCTCGCGCAGGTTGATCTCGGGGTTGAAGTTGGTCGCGAATGCCTTGCCGTGCGAGCCCGCGTTGCAGTCGACGATGTCGACGTAGTGGATCTCGTCGAGCAGGTGCTTCTGCACGTACGCGCAGAACACGTTCGTCACGCCCGGATCGAAGCCCGAGCCGAGCAGCGCCATGCGGCCGGCCTTCTGGAACCGCTCGCGATACGCCCACTGCCACTTGTACTCGAACTTCGCGACGTCGGGCGGCTCGTAGTTCGCGGTGTCGAGGTAGTCGACGCCGGCCTCGAGGCACGCGTCCATGATGTGGAGGTCCTGATACGGCAGCGCGACGTTGACGACGAGCGCGGGCTTGTAGTCGCGGAGCAGGCGCACGAGCTGCGGCACGTCGTCGGCATCGACCTGCGCGGTCCGGATCTTGCGGCCGTGCATCGCCTGGATCTCGGCGGCGAGCTTGTCGCAGCGCGCGAGCGTGCGGCTCGCGAGCATGACGTCTTCGAACGCGCCCTTCTCCATCGCCGCCTTGTGCGCGACGACGCCGCCGACTCCGCCGGCGCCGATGATGAGGACCCTGGACATGCGCGACTGCTTATCACGGAGCGCGTCAGTCGGGGGTGAACGGCGGCGTCGTGATCGGGCCTTCGATCGGCAGCGAAATCGTCATGCGCTCGTCCCATGGCAGCGTCAGCTCGAGGGTGGTCGGGCTCGCCCAGCGCACGCGGTCGAACAGGTTCCACTCGGCGAGCTCGTCGCGGTCGAACGAGCGCGGCACCGGCGTGCCGATCGCGCGCTCGATCCGCGGGCCATCGGGCAGTGGCCGCAAGTACAGCATCGCCCAGTCGAGCACGGTCTTGGCTTCGTCGCGCCAGCGCTCGCCGACTGCGCTCAGCACGAGCGCGAGCCACTTGGAGTCAGGCGAGAAGCACGGTTCCGTGCCTTCGCCGCCCGTGTCGGGCAGTCCACCGACGTGCTTGAGCTCGGGCGACAGCTGGAACAGCTCGTAGCCCTGCGTGCTCTGCCCCGAGTAGATCGAGACCGCGAGGTAGCGCTCGTCGGGCGACACGACCAGATCGCGACCGCCGTAGTTGCCCCACCACGCGTTCTCGAGCCTCACCTCCGGTCCGCGAAACCGGACGCGCAGGTGATCGGAGACCTCGACGAGCAGGACGCCGCTCTTCAGCTTGCGATACTCCTGCTCGGGATCGCCCTTCACGCGACGTTGTCGTCGGCGGGCGTGGGCGGCGCGAAGTCGCGGCGCATCGCCTTCGTGAGGCGGCGCGCGAACCGGCGCGGCTTCTTCGCGAACGCGGTCTTGCCGGCCTTGCGCGCGGCGCTCGCGAGCTCGTCGAGCTGCGCGTCGATCGCGTCGACCAGCGGGTCGAGCGAGTCGGGCGAGACGCCCTGGCTGTAGGTATCGACGAAGTCGCGCAGCATGATCAGATCGACAGCCGGGCCCTGCGGATCGGTCGCGCCTTCGATCTCGCGGTGGAGCTCGTTGACGTGCGGGCCGGCGAGGTTCGCGAGCAGCTCGAGCTGGTAGCCGAGCTCCTTGCTGCGGCGGCGCCACGTGTGGAACGAGCGCTTGCTGCGCTTCGCGGCCCGGCGGGCGCGGCGGGCGTCGTCGTACGTGCTGCGCACGCCCTTGGCGACCACCGACCACGGCACCCCGGCAGGCAGCGCGGCCTCGAGGGCCTCGACCTGCGCCGCGGTGCGCGCCGCACCTTCGGCGAGCAGCTGCTTGATCTCGGCGGCCGGCGCCATCGCGTCGGTCGCGGTGCGCACGATCGCGCCCGCGGTCTCGCGGACGATCGGATCGAGCGGCAGCCCGGCCAGCGTCTCCGGCGCGACCGCGTGATCGCGCGCGGCGCCGAGTGCCCGGCGCGCCTCGCGCAGCGCGCGGCGAACGGCACGCCGCTCGCTCTTCGGCAGCGCACGCGAGACGAGCGCGAGCACGGCACGCGCGCGCCGCAGCGCCTTGCGATACGAATGCACGGCGTCGGCCGGGCCGCGCTCGACGGAAGCCGACGCTTCACGCGCGGCTTCGGCGGCGTTCGCGAACTCGGCAACCAGCGCGCGCCGCAGCTCGCTGTCGTTGTTCATCACCTGCGGTTTGCCGCCGAGCGGGCCGAGCTTGTCGTGCTCGGCGAACGGCGGCATCGCGTTCACGTGTGTGCTCTGAGTCGTGGTCGTCGCCATGGAGGGGGGACCTTACAACGCGGCGTCCGGATTAAAAGCAAGAGTTCGAATTTTTCGTATCGTCGGGGCAACATGTCGAAGCCGTTCCTGTTCGAGCCCGTCGCCAGCCCGTACCTCGTGCCGTTCGACGAGACGTTCAAGATCCACAAGGCGACGACCGAACCGCCCAAGGATTGCTCGAAGAGGGAGAACGCGGAGGCGCTCGACCGCGCGGTCGCCAAGCTCGCGAAGCTGCAAGGCAAGCTCTACGCCGACGACCGCTACGCGGTGTTGCTCGTGTTCCAGGCGATGGACGCGGCCGGCAAGGACGGCACCATCAAGGCGGTGATGAGCGGCGTCAACCCGCAGGGCTGCCAGGTCTACGCGTTCAAGGCGCCGTCGGCCGAGGAGCTCGATCACGACTTCCTGTGGCGGATCGCGCGCGATCTGCCGGAGCGCGGCCGGATCGGCATCTTCAATCGCAGCCACTACGAGGAGGTGCTCGCGGTGCGCGTCAATCCCGAGCTGCTCGGGCGCCAGAAGCTGCCGCGCGTGCCCAAAGATCTCGACGAGCTGTGGCAAGAGCGCTTCGAGTCGATCCGCGACGCCGAGCGGCACTGGGCGCGCAACGGCACCATCGTGTTGAAGTTCTTCTTGAACGTGTCGCAGCACGAGCAGCACCGGCGCTTCCTCGATCGCATCGCCGATCCCGACGACAACTGGAAGTTCGAGCCGAGCGACTGGCGCGAGAGCGGCAAGTGGGACAAGTACATGGACGCGTATCAGGACGCGCTGCGCGCGACGAGCCGGTCGTGGGCGCCGTGGTACTGCATCCCGGCCGACTCGAAGAGCTTCATGCGCCGCGCGGTCGCCGACATCGTCGTCGCCACGCTCGCCGAGCTCCCGCTCGAGTATCCGGCCGCGACGCCTGAAGCGCGCGCGGTGATGACGCAGATCCGCGGGCAGCTCGAGATGGAGGTCGGCGGGGAGCACTAGTGCCCCAGCGGCACCGCAGCGCGCTTGCCGGCTTCGCCGCTGCGCAGGATCATCAGACGAAGCACGACGGGTGCGATCACCTCGTTGGTCGCGACCACGCCGAACACGACCGTTGCCGCTTGCTCGCCGAACGACGGGAAGGTCTCGCGTACGAGCGTCGCGAGCGCGAGCGCGAGGCCCGATTGCGGCACGAGCCCGAACCAGGCGTACTTGGTCACGACGGGCGCGGCGCCGGTGCGCGCGCACGCGATCTTCGAGCCCATGTAGAACGACGCGGCGCGGGTAGCGACGATCACCAGCACCGGCACGATCGCGAGGTAGAGCTGCTCGAGATCGATCTTGCTGCCCGCGAGCGCGAAGAACACGAGGAACACGGGGAGCTGAGCACTCTCGAAGCCGTGCATCAGGTCATGCGCGTTTGCCTTCGAGAAGTTCTCGAGCCAGATGCCGGCCGCGAGCATCACGATCAGCGAGTCGAGCCTGATGTTCGTGCCGATCTCGGCGACGACGACGCACACCAGCACCGCGAACAGCGACGCGCCGCGCTTGATCGAGATCAGGTAGCGCCCGATCAGCATGCCGACGGCGATCCCGAACACCACCGATCCGAGCAGCTCCCACGCGACCGAGAGCGCGGCTTCGATCACGTCGACCCCGCCGCCGATCACCGCGCTCGTCACGGTCGACGCCGCCGAGAACACGAGCAGCACCACGAAGTCGGCGAGCACGACCGAACCGAGCATCACCTGGCTGAGCGGGCCCTCGGCGCCGGTCTCCGCGAGCAGCGCCATCATCACCGCGGGCGACTGCGCCGACAGCGCGACCGCGATCACGAAGCAGACCGCGAGCATCTGCGTGAGGTCCATGGTCTTGAAGAATGGCAACAGCCCGAGGATCGGGCCGAGCACGAACAGCGCCGCCGCGATCAGCACCTGCGCGCCGACCACTGCGAACAGCGTCATGCTGCGCAGCGTCGGCATGATCGGTCGCAGCCGCTTCAGGTTGAGCTCGCTGCCCGCCTGGAGCGCGAGCACGCAGATCGCGAGGTCGCTCACGACCTTCAGCGAATGCGTCATGTCCTTGGTGATGAAGCCGAGCCCCGCGCCCGACGCGATGCCGGCGAGCAAGTACCCGGTCAGCTTCGGCAGGCCGAACCGCGACAGCACCTTGCCCGTGAGGAACGCGGCGAGCAGCAGATAGCCGAACGCGAGCTCGGCGCCGCCTTCGAGGCCGCCGGTGTAGCTGCGTACCGCGTGCATGAGGCCGCCGACGCACACCAGCAGCAAGACCGGGATCACGGCTGGCCGCCCTCGTCGCGGTAGATCGGACCGTCGTGCTCGTCGCGGTCGTCGTCGATCTCGTGCTCGCCCGAGCCGAGGTCGTGCAGCTCGTCGACCGGCGCCGCGATCGCCGGCACGCCGGTCGCGGGGGTCGCGCGCATCGCGTCGCGCGACGTGCGGCGCAGCAGGAACTCGGTCGCGATCGAGCCGCCGATCACCGCGGTGATGATCCACGGCAAGCCGAGATCGTGATGCAGGCTGTCGACGCTGAGCACGAGCGCGATCGACAGGCCCGACATCGGCGTCACGAGGACGCGCTGGTCGGCGAACGACGACGGCAGCAGCGCCCCGACCGCGGTCTTCGAAGCGATCACGCCGCTCCACTTGCCGAGGATGCGCCCGGCCACGAACAGCGGCACGAGCGCCCAGCCGCGCCAGTCGGTGACGTCCCACATCGCGCCGACGATGATCAGGAACAGCAGGTGTACCGGGCGTTCGAGGTGGCGCAGGATGCGGAACACGCTCTCGCGCTGATCGTTGGGAAAGTTCGTGACGATCGTGCCGGCCAGGAAGCACACGACGATCGGCGACAGCTGTAGATATCCGGCGAGCCCGGACGCGAACGCGATGCCGCCGAGCACGATCGCGAGGAACTCGGGGTCCGATTTCGGCACGCGTAGCATCGCGAAGATCAGGACGCCGACGGCCAGCCCGAGCCCGAGCGACACGAAGATCCACGCCGTGTCGGGCAGGCTCCAGGTCGTCGAGGTGGCCTCGCGGAAGAACGACGTGATGAACAACAGGCCGACGATCGACACCAGCTCGTCGAGCTGCGCGAGCAAGATGTCGACGGAGCGGCCCTCGTGCCACGCGTGGCTCGTGAAGCCGCGGAACTTGCGCGGCGCGGTCATCGCGGCGCACGTGCCGAGCAGGATCACGTCGCGCCACAGCGAAGGCTCGTCGGGCGTGACGCCGAACGCGATCATGACGGCGCCGCAGCCCGCCGCGGTGATGCCGAACGGCCCGAGCGCCTCGACGAGGATCAGGTACGCGGTGCCTTTCGGAACCCGATCGAGCACGCGGATATCGAGCTGCGCGCCGATCAGGAAGCCGAGCCAGCCCAGGCCGAAGTGGAGCAGCGGGCGCAGCTTGGTGACGACGTCGCCGGTGAGGATGTCGACCGACGGCAGGCTCGCGACCAGCCCGAGCGCGACGAACGGGAAGCCCGCCGTGATCACGCCCGCGATGCCCATCCGCTCCTGGAAGCGCACGACGCGCCGGTTGCCGCCGAGGTACGCGAGCACGATCAGCGCGAGCAGGCCGCCGATCACCTTGATCGCGTAGAGCGAGTTGTCCTTGGTCGTGGCCGACGCCCCGTCGGCGAGCGCGGCGGCGGCGTGGATCGCGTGGATCACGGCGAGCTCCCCATACGATCGAGGGCCTTGCCGAGCTCGGGATCGCCCTGACAGCTCGCGATCGCCTTCGCGTGCACGATCGCCTCGGCGGCCGTGCTCATCTGCTGGTCGTAGGGCTCGAGCGCGTGCTTGAGCGCGACGATCCGGTCGTGCCCGGCGTGCAGCACGCGCGTGTTCGCCGCGATCACGTCGGCGTACGTATCGGCGACGGCGTTGACGTTGCGCGCTGCCGCGGCGCAGTCGGTGCCGGCGTCGACGAGGGCCTTCTGCCAGTCCTGGTACATGTGAAGCGCGCGACTCGCCAGACGCGGCAGATCGTCCTCGAGCGCGAGCGGTGCATCGGGCGGCGGCGGCGGTAGCGCCGCGTCGGGTGGGGGCGCGTGCACGGGCGGCGGCGCCGGCGGCTGCACCGGTGCGGCGTGCCCGCACGCCGCCAACGCGAGCACGAGCGCGCGCCTCATGCCCCGAGGATATCAGGGCGAGCAGGGCGGGTCGCCGCCGCCGGAAGCCGGAATCGGCGCGTCGCTCGCGATCACCAGCACGCCGTGGACTCCCACGAACGAGCCGGTGATAATGAGATCGTCCCGCCCGGTCGTCGATGTCAGGTCGAACGTTTGAAGGTCGTCGAGCGCGATCGGCAGTGCCGTCGACAATGACTCGAGGGGAGTGCCGTCGGGCAGCGGGTGCGCGTATGCGAGCTCGACGGCGGTCGTGGTGCCGAGGCGCGAGGTGACGTCGAACACGATGTCGGCCTGGCTGTCGTCGTCGAACTGGCCGCTCGCGATGTGATCGGGAATCGATGCAGCCGGATAGATCGCGCGATCGACGAACGGATGGCTCGACGTGGTGCCGTTCATCACGGCCTGCACGAGGATGACGCCGCTCGCGTCGACCGACGTCAAGATGATCCGCGATTCGGTCGCATTCGCCGCAAATCCGACGCTGGCCTGCAACGGCAGCGCCAGCGTGGTGCCGTCGTCACCGAACACGAGCGTGGTCTTGACCGCCCCCTGGACCGAGATCACCGGGCGCGTGTTGCCGCCGAGCACGGTGACGCAGCCGGCGTTGTCGAGCTGGAGCTGTGATGCGAATCCGACGCTCTTCATGTCGCCCGTGACCGGATCGAGGATCTCGAGCTCGCTCGGTCCGGCGACCGCGATGCTGCGAGCCGTGGTCCCGCACGCCGGCACGCCGATCGCGTCCGTGCACGGGCCCGTAGCGCACTTCACCCGGAGCGCGGCGTCTTTAGCCTGCGGCGCGCCGTCGATCGCCTGCACCTGCCCGTTGTTCGTCACGGCATACGCGTCGCGATCGAGGTCGTTCGGCATCGAGACCAGCGCGATCGGCGTGCCGGTGACCGTAGAAGTGCCGGACGGCGTCAACGTCACCGCCCCCGAAGTCTGAACGCTCGCCCGGTAATCGGTCACAGTGCCCGAGGCGTCGATGCACGCGAGCAGCGGCGCCGACCCGCTGTCATGGGGCGTGCAGTAACGCGTGACGTTCGCGGGGATCGTCAACGTCTGCGTCACACCGAGCGACGGCGTCGCGAACCCGGTGTACAGCGGCGGCTGATCGATTCCCCATCCGACGCCGATCTGCACCTCGTAGCCGCCCACGTTCGCCGGCAGCACCGGATGCAGGGGCACGCCGCCCGTGCTCGACGTGCAGCTCGGCGCCGCCGCGCGCCACACGCCGTTGCTGTCGGTTGGAACGGTGACCATCGAGCTGCTCGCCTGCACGCCCGAAGGCGCGTACACCGTCCACGACACCGGACGATCGCTGAGCTTCACACCGTTGGAATCGGTCACGAACACCGAAACCGCGCTACCGGCCATCATCGGCACTTCGATCGAGCTGTTCACCGCTTCGACGGTGTCGATCGAGACTTCGACCGAGCCATCGACCACGTCCTGCTCGGCGCAACCGGCGGCAACCAGGCCGCCGTCGCTGCCGTAGCCGCGCGCGACGATCACCTTGTGCGCCGTGCGCGAGATGCCGTCCAGAGAGCCGCTCACCTGTCCCATCGATCCGATCGTCTCGGTGGCGACAGCGAGCGCAGCGAGCTGGTCGGCCGGCAGCCACGCGAACTCGACATCGGTGCACCCGAGCGAGGGGCTCTCGTAGTCGGTGATCGTCGTCGTGGCGACCGTCACGCCGGTCGGGTTGGTCACCGTGACGTGCAGCTCGGGATCGCTCGAGCAACCCCCCGCGAGCAGCGCCAGCGCTGCCGCAGCTCCCAACCATTTCATCCGCTCGATCGTATCAAACATGACTCTCGGTTATCCTCGGTGCGTGACGTTCGATCGGCGCACGCTGATCACCACGGGGCTGGCCATGGCTGCAACGCGCGGCCGCACCGCCCCGCGTTCGTACACGCTGCAGGTCCTGGGCCAGCAGCCGACCACGGTCGCGCTCGGCGCGCGGCCGGTCGTCGTCGGCGCGCACGCGACATGTGATCTCGTCCTCGGCGATCCCAAGGTCTCGCGACGACACGCGGAGATCGCGATCACCTCGGACGGTGTGCGCGTCAAGGACCTCGGCTCGACCAACGGGACCTGGTGGCAGGGCACGCGCATCGGCGAGGTGGTGGTCTCTGCAGGTTCCACCATCACGTTCGGCGCGACCGCCGTGCGCGTGGCGGCGACCGACGCGCCGTCGCTCCCACCGAGCGATCGCGATCACTTCGGCGAGATGGCGGGGCAAAGTGTCGCGATGCGCGAGCTGTTCGCGGTGCTCGAGATGGCCGCGCCGAGCGATGCGACCGTCCTGATCGAAGGCGAATCAGGCACCGGCAAGGAGCTCGCCGCCAAGGCGATCCACGACGCGTCGGCGCGGGCGAACGGTCCGTTCGTCGTCGTCGACTGCAGCGCGATCGCCGAGAGCCTGATCGATTCGCACCTGTTCGGTCACGTCAAGGGCGCGTTCACCGGCGCCGAGCGCGATCGCAAGGGCGCGTTCGTCGAGGCGAGCGGCGGCACGCTGTTCCTCGACGAGCTCGGCGAGCTGCCGCTCGCGATGCAGGCCAAGCTCCTGCGCGTGCTCGAGGCGCAGACCGTGCAGCCGCTCGGCGCCGACAAGCCGGTCAAGGTCGACACCCGCGTCGTCGCGGCGACGCACCGCGATCTCGCGCGCATGGTCGCCGACAAGGAGTTTCGCTTCGACCTGTTCTACCGGCTCGCGGTCGTGCACGTCGCGCTGCCGCCGCTGCGCGAGCGGCTCGAGGATCTGCCGCACCTGATCGGCACGTTCTACGCGCGGCGCGGCGGCGATCCCGGCCCGATCGACGGCGACAACCTCGATCGCATGCGCCGCTACGCGTGGCCGGGCAACGTGCGCGAGCTGCGCAACGCGCTCGAGCGCGCGTGGGCGCTGTCCAAGCCGGGCGCGAAGTTTCGCGAGCTGCGGCTGTGGCTCGATCCGCAGGCCGCGGCGCCGCAGCACGCGGAGGTGATCGATACCTCGC
>DATJXL010000085.1:0-11368 GCA_035500135.1 Kofleriaceae bacterium | reverse complement strand
CAGCTTGTTGTCGTCCCACGGCTTGGCCAGGTAATCGGCCGCGCCCGCCTTGACGAGCTCGACCGCGCGCTCGAGCTGCGTCCACGCGGTCAACAAGATCACCGGCATGTCGGGCACGCGCGCGCGGATCGCGCGGAACAGCTCCGCGCCTTCTTCGCCCGACGTGGTGTCGCCGCGGAAGTTCATGTCCTGGATCACGACGTCGACCGGCTCGCGGGCGAGCACGGCGAGCCCCGCCGCGGGCGACTCCGCGCGCAGCGTGCGCACCTCGCGCAGCGAGAACAACACCTCGAGCGCCGTGGCGACGGCGGGGTTGTCATCGATGACGAGGAGCGTGGGCATCGGCCCGCGACCTTACACGGTTCGCGTCGCGACCGCCGGCGCGATCGTCGAGGCGCGCATCGCCGGGCCGAGCACGGCGAGCTGGCCGAGCAACCACAATAGCACCGCGCCGATCGGGAGGAACTCGCCCGGCAGCCGCGGCACCGCGTACTTCGCCATCAGCACGAGGTTGATGCCGTAGGCGAGCGCCATGCCGAGCACGATCCCGAGCGTCGCGAGGATGAAGTTCTCGAGCTGGAAGTAGCGCACGATGTGGCCGCGCGTGGCGCCGAGCGCGCGCCGGATGCCGATCTGGCGGGTGCGCTGCTGCACCCAGAAGCTGGCGAGGCCGACGATGCCGAGCGCGGTGATCACGAGCAGCGCGAGCGAAACCCCGAGGAGCAGGTACGTCATCGCGCGGTCCTTGTTGTAGTAATCGTGCCGCATCTGCTCGATCGTCTGCTGCTTGAGGATGATGCGCGCCGGGTCGACGCGGTCGAGCGTCACCACGGCCTCGGCGAGGATCTCGTCGCGGCGATTCGGATCGACGCGCAGCGCGTACGTGCCGGCGACCGTGTACGGCAGCTGTACCGGCGCCACCATCGAGTAATAGCCTTCCTCGGGGTGACCGAAGTCGTTGGGCCGCATCAGATCCTCGATCACGCCGACCACGATCTGCGGCTCCTCGCCGGTGGCATACACCGGCTTGCCGACGACGTCGGCCGTGCCGAACAGGTGCACGGCGAGCGACCGCGACAGGATGATCGACGGCACGTGCGCGGTCTTGGCCTCGACGGCTTCGAGGTCGACGTACTCGTTCGGCGTGAACGCCCGCCCCGCGATCAACCGCGCGCCGAGCGTCTCGAGCAGATCGCGACCCATGTACGACGCGGCGTTGGTGCCGTTGGGATCGTCCTTGATCGTCGAGATGTCGTTGTTCCACGACGAATTCCCGTACGGGACCATGTTCGTCGAGGCCACCTGCTTGACGCCCGGAATCGCGCGCAGCGCCGCGAGATCTTGCGTGGTCAGCACGTTCGCGTCGGTCTTCGTGCCGATCCCGGTGAGCCCGATGCGAACGAGCTCGTCCTCGACGCAACCGCTCGGACGCTCGATGCGCGCGATGCGCTCGTGGACCAGGAAGAGCGCGTTGCACACGATCGCGCACGTCAGCGCGATCTCGAGCACGATCAGCGTGGCGGCTGTCTTGTGGCGGCCGAGCGTCGAGATGATGGGGCGAACGTGCATGGGAGCTCCTCAGTGCGACTTGAGCTGGATGGCCGGCGCGACCTGGCACGCGCGCCATGCCGGAAGGATGCCTGCGAGCAAGCTCGACACGAGCGCGAGGCCGAACGTCGCGGCGAGCATCGATACGTCGAGGCGAGCGAGGTGTCCGTACTCGGTCGGCTGGTGGCGGACAGCCCACAGTCCGAGCCACGCGAGCCCGAGACCCAGCACGCCGCCGGCGACGCCGATCGTGCCGGCCTCGACGAGCAGCTGCACGAAGACCGCGCGTTTCGATGCCCCGAGCGCGCGGCGCACGCCGAGCTCGGGCGACCGCCGCAGGAACTTCGTGAGCAAGAGGCCCACGGTATTGACGAGGCACACCAGCAAGAAGCCGAGCGCGATCCACGTCTGCAGCCGGGTGTCGTCGGGCACGACCTTGTTCGCTGCGAGCCACGTCATCACGTCGGACAGCGCGACGTTCGGCGGGCGCTGGAAGCGGCCGGCGCGCTGTTGCTCCTTCGAGTACTCGACGAGGAAGTCGCGATAGGCGGCAACCTTGGCCGGGCTGTCGAGCTCGACCCACAGCTGGAGCCACACGCACGGTGCATTCAGCGCGGTGGAATCGGGCGACGCCTCCCAGCAGTCCATGCTGCCGTCGTGCGACAGCTTGATCTCGCGCGACGTCGAGAACGGCACGAACAGCTGCTCGCCGTTGCGATAGGCGCCGCCCATGTTGAGGTCGTAGAAGTGCGGCTGCGGCTCCCACGCCGCGATCACGCCGATCACGCGCAGCTGCGTGCCCTCGGCGCGCAGCGAGCGGCCGACCGCGTTGGTCGTGCCGAACAACTTCTCGGCGAGCGGGCGCGAGATCACGACGACGCGCGACGCGTGCAGATCGTCGTCGGCAGTCCACCCCGCGCCCGCGAGGAACGGCACGTCGAACATCGTGAAGAAGTCGGACGACGTCCAGCGGCCATCGGCGTAGAACGGCTTCAGATCGGTGCGCTCGGGCTCGATCGCCGCGCTGCCGCCGGTCATCACCGCCTGGCGATCGGCCTTGCCCGCGCGCACGAGCGCCTCGCCGTCGTAGCGCGTGACCTGCTGGGGCAACCGATCGGTCGGCTGGTAGCCGGTGAGCTTGCGCGGATCGAGCTGCACGAAGTAGAGGTCGTGGCTCTTGGCCGGGATCGGATCGACCGACAGCACGTGGAGGACGGTGAGCGTCGTCATGCTCGCGCCGACGCCGAACGCGATCGCGAGGATCATCAGCGCGGTCAGGCCGCGGTTCTTGCCGAGGCTGCGGCGCGCGAGCGAGAGGTAGTAACCGAACACGTCAGGCGCTCCGCGCGAGCGACCCGCCGTCGCCCTGGACGAGCGAAGGCGCGCGGTCGAGATCGGTCGCGACGCCGTCGACGATGTGGACGTTGCGCTGCGCGCGCGCCGCGATCTCCGGATCGTGCGTCACGATCACGACGATCGTGCCCTGCGCGTTGAGCTCCTCGAGCAGCTGCATGACCTCGCGCGCCATCTGCGAGTCGAGGTTGCCGGTCGGCTCGTCGGCGAGCAGCAGCCTGGGGTCGCCGGCGATCGCGCGCGCGATCGCGACGCGCTGCTGCTGGCCGCCCGACAGCTCGGCCGGATAATGGCGCAGCCGCGACGCGAGCCCGACGCGCTCGAGCGCGGTCTCGATGCGCTTGCGGCGATCGCCGCGCGCCAGCCCGCGGTAGCGCAGCGGCACGTCGACGTTGTCGAACAGGTTCAAATCCGGGATCAGGTTGAAGCTCTGGAAGATGAAGCCGATCTTCTCGTTGCGGAGCTTCGAGCGCGCGCGATCGTCGAGCCGCTTCACGTCGACACCGTCGAGCTGATACGTGCCGCCGGTGTGCTCCTCGAGCAGGCCCGCGATGTTCAAGAACGTCGTCTTGCCCGAGCCCGACGGGCCGGTGACGGCGACGAACTCGCCGGCCGCGACCTCGAGATCGAGGCCGTGCAGCGCGCGGGTCTCGACCATCTCGGTCCGGTACACCTTCGAAACACCCTTCATCTTCAGCATGGCAGGCTCCTAGTTCGCGAGGCGAACGCGCTCGGCGTCGCCGAACGCGTCGGCGCCGCTGATGACGATCTGATCTCCGACCTTCGCGCCGGCGAGCAGCTCGACCGCGTCGAGGCTGACCGCGCCGGTTCGGATCGGCCGCTTCTCGGCGACGCCGTCCTCGACGAAGTACGCGAAGTGGCCGCCGCCGCTCTCGAGGAACTGGCCGCGCTCGACTTTCAAGACATCGGGCCGCTCCTCGATCAAGATGCGCGCGGTCAGGCGCTGGTTCTGGCGCAGCCCGGCCGGGCGGTCGCCGCTGAACTCGAGCCGGGTCGCGACGTTGCCGTCGATGACCTCGGGCGAGACCGAGCGCACGCGGCCGGCGAACTTCGCGGTGCCGGCGCGGATCTCGGCGGTCATGCCGAGCCCGAGATCGCGCGCGAAGCTGTCGGGCACCTGCAGCTCGAGCTCGAACGCGCCGAGGTCGACGACGGTGACGACCGGCGCGTTCGCCGCGACCGTCGCCGCCTGGGTGACGAGCCACTGGCCGAGCTGGCCGTCGACCGGCGACGCGATGTCGAGCGCGGCGACCTGGCGCTCGAGCTCGGCGACGATGGCGCGCTGGCGATCGCGCTCCTGCGTCTTCGTGCCGAGATCGAACACCAGCTCCTTGCTCTGCAGGCCGGCCTCGATGCGCGCGTGCGCCATCGCGATCTCCGCCTTCTTGAGCACGTCCTCGGCGCGGCGCAGCTCGAGCTCCGGGATCACGCCGTTCTTGAACATCGATTGATCGATCTCGACCTCGCGCGCGGCGCCCTGGCGGTCGACCTCGGCCTGCGCGATCAGCTTCTCGGCGTTGGCCTTGCCGTGCTCGACGTCGAGCTGCGCGCGGCCGACGCTCGCCTCCTGGCCGGCGAGCGTCGCGCGCTCCTGCGCGAGCTTGCTCTGGAGCTCGGGGCTCGCGATCGTGGCGACGACCTCGCCCTTGGAGACCTGGTCGCCGGCGCGGACGTGAAAGTTCACCGTGCCGGCCGCGATCGCGTACAAGGTCGGGTTGTTCGCGGCGACCACGCGGCCGTCGGCGACGACGTCGCGCACGAGCGTGCCGCGCTCGACCTGCGCGACGCGCACGCGCGCCATGTCGATCGAGCGATCCGCGCGCAGCCAGCCGCGCACGAGATAGCCGGCGCCGGCGAGCACGGCGAGCACCACCACGCCGGCGGAGATCCACCGCCGCCACGGTCGGCTGACCGCGGGTTTCGACAGCGGACGATCGGCGGCGGGCTCCTCGATCACGTCGGGGATGACAGCAAGCGTCGTGCCCCGCGTAACCGCGCGAGATCGCGGAGGTCCACACCGTCCGCGGCGTCCGGCCGGTGTCCGGTCGGACAGCGCGATACGATGTTCGAGTGCTACGTGTCGCGCTGGCGGTGGTCGTGGCCAGCTGCGGGAGGATCGACTTCGCCGCACGCGCGGCGACCGACGGTGGGCCGGCCGATGCGGCGTGCACCGCGTTCACCGCGTGGGGCGCACCGCAGGCGCTGACCGCGCTCGAGTCGTCGTCGAACGACTGGGGCGGCAACATCGCGCCCGACGGGCTGACGCTCTACTTCGATTCGGATCGCGCGGGCAACGACGATATCTACGTCGCGCAGCGGCTCGATCGCACCGCGCCGTTCGGCGCGCCCCAGACCGTGACGGAGCTCGACGGCGGCTCGTTCTCGGGCAATCCGACGGTGACCGGCGACCAGCTCGAGATCTACTTCGACAGCACGCGCAGCGGCCAGAACTGCATGTACACGGCGACGCGCGCGAATACCGGCGACACCTGGGGCGCGCCGGTGGAGGTGCTCTGCGGTTATTCCGGGCCCTACGTCACGGCCGATGGCCTCGCGCTCTATTTCAACTCGGTTCTCGACAGTACGGAGGAGGGCGCGATCTACTCCAGCACGCGCGCGAGCCGCGGCGATGCCTTCTCGAATCCCACGCTGGTCGCCAGCCTCCCGAGCAGTCCGGCGAGCGGCTATCCGGCGCTGTCGGGCGACCAGCTCGCGATCTACTACGAAGCCGAGAGCGGCGCGTCGGGCCTGCTCGAGCTGTGGCAGGCGACGCGCGCGTCGTCGAGCGACGCGTTCGCGAACCCCGAGCGCATCCCGGGCATCGCGACCGGCGCCGAGGACGTCTCGGTCACCGCCGATGGGCTCGAGCTGTTCTTCGCGACCGCGATCAGCAACAACAGCGATCTGTACGTCACGACGCGCTCGTGCGCGAACTGAGCCCGGCGGAGGAGGTACGATAGGCTGTGCCGGCGAAGCGGGCGCAGGTCCACACCAGCTGCGTCGGGTGCGGCCAGCCGATCGCGCTCGGCCGGGTCACGACGCAGATCCAGTGCGGGGCGTGTAACTGGACCGGCACGGTGGTGCGCGACGCGTGGCGCTGGGTCATGGCCGCCGGTGACCGCACGGTGGCCGACGGCGAGCTCATCCTCGGCGAGACGCGCGCCAGCCACGTCGCGTGCCGAGCGCGTACGGCGCGCTCGCGACCGCGCTGCTCGGCGAGGGCGACGCGGCACCGGCCTCGAGCGCGCCGGCGCACGCGACGAGCCACCTCGCCTGCTCGAACTGCGGCGCCAACCTCGAGCTCGACGGCTCGACCGCTACACCGACCTGCTCGTTCTGCGGCACGCGCACGCCGATCCCGGCCGACGTATGGCGGCAGCTTCACCCACCCGGCGTCGTGCATCCGTTCTACGTGTGGACCAGTCCCGACGTCGCGGCGGTCGCGGCGCGCAATGCGGCGCGAGAGCGCCGGCTCGAGGAAGAGCCAGCGCGACCGACGCGCGACTGGAGCAACATCGCGGTCGGGATCCTCGGCTGCGTGGTGGCGCTCGTGGCGATCATCGCGGGAGCCACGAACAGCTGCTCCGAGAAGAAGGTACCGATGTTCGCCGCGGCGGGCAGCCCGTGCGACGGGGCCGAGGCGGCGTGCACGCTCGATCACGCGGCGATGCTCAAGTGCATCGACGACAAGCTGATCGTCGCGCTCACGTGCAAGGGGCCGAAGGGCTGCCGCACGACTGATCACGGCAAGACGGTGTCGTGCGACTACACGCTCGCCGACGTGAACGATCCGTGTAACGTCAAGGACGCGGCGTGCTCGACCGATCACCGCGCCGAGCTGCGGTGCGACGACGGCAAGTTCGTGTTGGCCTCGACGTGCCAGGGGCCGGACGGCTGCACGCTCGCGGCCAAGGACGACGGCTACACGCTGAGCTGCGACGATCACGTCGCGCCGCTCGACAGCCCATGCTTGCAGGACGGGCGATGGGCGTGCGCGCCCGACGGAAAGTCGATGCTGCGCTGCACGCGCGGCCACTTCGTGCTCGCGAGCACGTGCAAGGGGCCGGGCGCGTGCAAGACGTTCCAGAACCCGAAGGACGATACGACCAGCGTCGCGTGCGACGAGAACATCGCCGACGTCGGCGACCCGTGCGACCCGGCCGAGCAGGCCTGCAACAGCGACGGCAAGACGTTGCTCGGCTGCGACAGCGGCAAGTTCCGGATCGCGAAGAGCTGTGCGGGCGGCTGCGTGGCCGAGGGCTCGGGCTCGGGCTACGAGTGCCGCGGCCGCCCGGCGAACTAGCGCTGCAAGGTTTCTTCACGAATCGCCGCGCGGTCGCGTAATACGGCCGCCGCATCCTGAGCGAGTGAAAGGACGGACAAGATGATCTGCCTCGCACTCGGGCTCGGAGCCCTGGGATTCTTCGCGCTGCGCCACGCCCGCCGTTGCGGTCGCGGCTATCACGGCTACTACGGCTGCGGCGGCTACGGGTACGGCCATTACGGCCACTGGCACGGGCGCGGCGGCTTCGGGCGCCGCGGCTTGTTCATGGGGCTGGCGCACCTCGACGCGTCGCCGGCGCAGGAGCGCGCGATCATCGCCGAGGTCGACAAGCTGACCGAGCGCCTGCACGGCGCGAAGGCGAACCTGCGCGAAGGCCGCGGCGATCTCGCCGCCGCGATCCGCAACGCGCAGCTCGACGACGCGGCGCTCGGCGCGCTGCTCGGCCGCGTCGACGCGGCGACCGGGGAGGCGCGCACGGCGGTGGTCGAGGCACTCCGCAACATCCACGGCGTGCTCGACGACCGCCAGCGCGAGCGGCTCGCCGACCTCCTCGACAAGGGCTGGTGGCGGCGCGGCGGCGGCCCCTACCGCGTATAAGATGAAGCGCGCGTGCGGGTCTTGCTGATCGACGACGATGCGCGGCTCGCCGAGCTGCTCGTCGGCTATCTCGGGCCGCAAGGCATCGCGCTCGTGCATGCCGGCGGCGGCCAGGCCGGGCTCGCCCACCTCCAAAGTGGCGGGTTCGACGCCGTGCTGCTCGACGTGATGATGCCGGGCATGGACGGCCTCGCGGTGCTCCGCGAGATGCGCAAGGCCGGGCACCGCGTGCCCGTCATCATGCTGACCGCGCGCGGCGACGAAGCCGATCGCGTGGTCGGCCTCGAGCTCGGCGCCGATGATTACGTCGCCAAGCCGTTCTCGCCGCGCGAGCTGCTCGCGCGGCTGCGCGCGGTCGTGCGGCGCGCCGCGCCCGACGCGGTCGCCGAGAAGCTGACCGCGGCCGGCATCACGGTCGATACCGGCGCGCGCGAGGCGTGGGTCGACGGCGAGCCGGTCGAGCTGACGGGACTGGAGATCGATCTGTTGACCGCGCTCGTGCGGCGCGCCGGCCGCGTCGTGCCGCGCGCGTCGCTGATGGAGCTCGCCGGCCGCGGCGACGTCACCGTCAACGAGCGCGCGGTCGACGTCCACATCTCGCGGCTGCGCAAGAAGCTCGGCGATGCCGCGGCCGCGCGCATCCGCACCGTGCGCGGCGTCGGCTACGTGCTGGCGCGCGCGGTGGAGGACGACCATGGCTGAGTCCGAGACGATCGAATGTCGCTTCGGCAACGTCGAGCGCAACGGGCCGTGGATCGTGCCGCGCGAGCTCGCCGTCACCGTGCGGTTCGGCAATGCCGAGCTCGATCTGCGCGAGGCGCAGCTCGGCGACGGCACGACGACGATCTCCGTCGACGTCAAGTTCGGCAACGTCGAGCTGATCGTGCCGCCCGAGCTGCCGGTCGAGGTCAACATGTCGGCGTACTGGTCGAGCGTGACCGGGCGCGGCGCCGCGCTGCCAGAACCGGCGCACGGCGAAGGCGTGTACCGCCGGGCCGACGAGCCACCCGCGAAGCTCGTCCGCGTGATCGGCAAGGCGCGCGCCGGCAACTGCGAGGTCATCCCGCTCGCCCGCGGCGTGCCGGCCGACAAGCACCGCCGCCATCACCACGAGCGCCACAAGCACCATGCCGAGCGCGTGCACGCGCTCGCCGCCGAGCGCCAGATGTGGCTGGACGATCCGCATCGCGCGCGCTGGCTGCCGTGGTGGCTGCAGGCGCGCATGCGCCGGCGCATCTTCAGCTGGATGGTGATCGTGTTCGCGGCCGGCATCGCGGTCGGCGTGTACGCGTGGGAGAACGCGCGCTGGTGGTACGCGGTGCCGGCGTGGCTCGGGCTGTTCGCGGTGTCGGGCATGGTGTCGTGGCGGCTCACGCATCCGCTGCTCGCGGTCGTGCGCGCGGCACGCGAGATCGGCGACGGCAAGCTCGACACCCGGCTGCCGCGGCGCGGCGGCGGCGAGATGCGGCTGCTCGCGAGCGCGATCAACGACATGGCGGCGCGCATCGAGCAACAGATGAAGGATCAGAAGCAGCTGCTCGCCGCGGTGTCGCACGAGCTGCGCACGCCGCTCGGCCACATGCGCGTGCTGATCGAGCTTGCCCGCGCCGAGCAAGGCCTCGGCGCGGACGGATCGATGACACGGGCCGACAACCAGGACGCCAAGGCGCTCGCCGAGCTCGAGCGCGAGGTGATGATGCTCGACGATCTCGTCGGCAAGCTGCTCGCGTCGTCGCGCCTGGAGTTCGGCAACCTCGAGCTGCGCGACGTCGAGCTCGGCGAGCTCGCGACCGACGTCGCGGTCGCAGCCGGCGTCGCGCCCGAGGCGATCGAGGCGAGCGGCGAGCTGCGCGCGAAGGTCGATCCGACGCTCGTGCGCCGCGCGATCGCGAACCTCGTCGACAACGCCCGCGTGCACGGCGGCGGCGCGGTCGCGGTGCGCGTGTTTCGCCGCGGCCCGCAGATCGCGGTCGAGGTCGACGACGCCGGCCCGGGCGTCGCGGCCGACCGCCGCGCCGATGCGTTCCGCGCGTTCGTGCCGTCGTCGGGCGGCGGCCTCGGCCTCGGCCTCGCGCTGGTGTCGCGCATCGCGGTCGCGCACGGCGGCGGGGCCTGGATCTCGGATCGCCCCGGCGGCGGCGCGCGCGTCGGCTTCGCGGTCGCGGCCTGATCTCGAGCGGTTACGAAAATCGACCGGACGCGTGCGACCGAACGACCGGGTTAACGTGTCCTTGCCGCGATGGAGTCACGCTCCGACCGCCTGCGCCGGTTGCTCGCGCCGCTACACGACGGCGCGCGATCGTTCGCGCGCGGGCTATGCAAGTCGCGCAGCGACGGCGACGACCTGTTCCAGGAGGCCGTGCTGCGCGCGTTCGACAACCTCGACGCGCTGCGCGACGACGGGGCGTTTCGCATCTGGCTCTATCGCATCGTCGTGTCGGTGCATCGCAACCGCTGCCGGAGCGCGTTCTGGCGCCGGCTCGTGCCGTTCGGCGAGCGCGCCGGCGACGACGATGTGGCCGCGACCGGCGGGTACCGCGCGAGCGGGTGGACGCCCGAGGCCGCCGAAGCCGCGCGGCGCGCTCGCGCCGCGCTCGCGCGGCTGCCCGCCGTACAACGCGAGGCGATCGTGCTGTTCGAGATCGAAGGCTGGCGGGTCGAGGATATCGCGGTGCTGCAGGGCGTCTCGGCGTCGGCGATCAAGTCGCGCCTGGCGCGTGGGCGCGAGCGGATGCGCGCGCATTACGAACACGACGCGGCCGGCACGCCCGTGCCGGCCGAGGAGATCACATGACCGTCGACGAGCTCGTCACGACCGATCTAGCCGCGCTCGCGCGTGACAACCGGAGCGAGCTGCCACAGCTCGTCATTCCCGAGCCCGCAAGCTCGGCGCCCGATCTCGCGCTACTCGCGCTGTCGCGCATCCACGTCGCGCGTTTCGTGCGTACGGCGGTCGGCGCGACGGCGTTCGCGTGCAGCGTCGCGCAGCTGCTCGTGATCTGGGACCCGGTCAGCTCGCGGCCGCGCGCCTATCCCGAGACGTGGTCGAGCCGCTTGTTGTTCGCGGGCTCGATCGGCGCGCTGCTCCGGTTCGCGATGGTCGTGCTCGCGGCTTACGCGGTCGCCAAGGCCGTCGCCGAGCGCCGTTTCGATCGGGCGACGCGGGACGGCGACCGGCTCGCCGTGGCACGCGCGCGGCTCGACAGGCTCGAGCGCCGCGCGGTCGCGTGGCCGATCCTCGGCATCACGGCGGCGACCACGACGCTCGGGGTGCAGCTGTTCGTGTTCGGCGATGCGCCGTACTGGAACGCGCCCATCTACGCGGTATGGAGCCCGATCATCGTCGCTTCGGTCGCGCACGTCGCGCTCGCGCTCGCGCTCGCCTGCCCGGCGACCGCGTACGTCGTGCGAAACGAACCGACGTGGCCGTGCGACGGCAAGACGATCGCGCTCGCGGTGATCGCGCTGATCGCGACGATCACGATCGGGCTTCGCGACGACGTCGGCCCGCTGTTCGTGCACGGCGACCGCTGGCATCCCAGCGAGTCGCTCCGCCTCGCGCTC
>DATJXL010000084.1:0-81168 GCA_035500135.1 Kofleriaceae bacterium | reverse complement strand
GCGAATCGGCCGGCGGCCTGTCGACGTGCATCCACTACGTGTCGACCGCGGGGCAGGGCCTGTTCGCGGCGGCGATCTCCGAGAGCGGACTGTGCGGCGCGACCGTGCTGTTGCCGTCGCATGCCGATACCGAGAGCCAGTCGCTGACGCTCGCCGAGCAGCTCGGCTGCCCCGGCAACGGCGCGTCGGCGCTCGCGTGTCTGCGCGCGATCGATCCGACGACCCTGCTCGATGCCACGAACTTGCCGCCGGCGTCGACGATGATGCCGGGCGGGCCGTTCTACCAGCCGGCGCTGTTGCCGAACGTGCTGCCGAACGTCGACGGAGTGGTGATCGAGCAGCCGCTCGATCAAGCGTTCGCGGCCGGCGGCTTCGCGCCGCGGCCGCTGCTCGTCGGCACGAACGAAGACGAGGGCACGCTGTTTCACTCGTCGGTGTACGCGATGCCGGTCACCGACGAGACCGACTACGAGGCGGCGCTGTACACGCGGTTCGGCGCGAGCAACGTCCCGGCGATCGTCGCGCAGTATCCGATCGCGAATTACGCGTCGGCGAACGACGCGATCGCCGCGGTCTCGGGCGACGCGTTCTTCGTGTGCCCGGCGCGCCGCACCGCGCGCGGCGCGGCGAAGGCCGGCGCGCCGGTGTTTCGCTACACGTTCGATCACGCGCTCGAGAATCCGTTCATGCAAGGCCTCGGCGTGTTCCACAGCTCCGAGCTGCCGTTCGTGTTCGGTAACGACGACTACCCGCTCGGCAAGGTCGGCACCTCGGGCGCCGCGCTGTCGACCGCGATGCAGGCGTATTGGATCGCGTTCGCGAAGGACAACGACCCGAACGGCTCGGGCGGCACGCCGTGGCCGGCCTACGATGCGAGCAGCGACCCGTACCAGGACCTCGACGTGACGATCTCGAGCGCGACCGGCTTGAAGACCGCGAACTGCGACTTCTGGGATCAGCTACCGCTCGATTGATACTCGACCGTGAAACTGTCAAGCCGCGTTCACGCGCGTGCGCGGCAAGACGCGCACTTACGTGCGGCCCGGCGCTTGCTCGAGGCAACGTCATGCGATTCGTTGCCCTGCTCTGTGTGCTCGCGTGTGGGTGCTCGATGTTCATGCATTCGATCGAGGAGCCGAAGGCGTCCGTGCGCACCGCCTCGATCTCGACGGCAGGGCTCACCGGCTTGTCGGGCCAGCTCGCGCTCGACGTCACGAACCCGAACGACTTCGGCGTGCCGCTGCAAGGCATCGACTGGCAGCTGTCGATCGGCGGAGCACGCGCGGTGACGGGCCGCATGCAGCTGTCGCAAACGATCCCGGCGCGCGGCGTCGCGCCCGTCGTCACTTCGTTGACGGTCGATGCCCGCGACGCGATCGCGGTCGCCGGCGCGCTCGCGAGCGGCGCCCGCGACTACCAGCTCGCCGCGACCTTGCACTTCGCCGCCGGCTTCGGACGGGTCGACGTCGCGGTCAGCTACCGCGGAACGCTCGACGCTGGCTAGCAAGGGCACCCGAAGAACGGCACCGAGTCGCGATCGAGCTCGTCGCCGCTCGGGTGCTCGAGGACGTGGTTCTCTCCGAGCCAGCGGCGGCCGACCGCCTCGAGCGAGCCGTCGTTGTCGATGTCGAGCAGCGTGTCGACCGTGTCGAGCTCGGTCAGCGTGCGCAGCGTGACGACCGCGAGCGAGCCGTCGGGCTTGACGCGGAACAGGCCCCACACGTTGGTGTCGGGGTCGCCGCAGCCGTGGTCGCGGTGCGCCGTGATCGACACGAAGCGCTCGTGCGTGCGCGGATGCTCGAGCACGTCGGCGCGGAGCGCGAGCTCGGGATCGGCGAACACGCTGCCGGTGCGCTGCCAGTCGTGCGTCCACGCGTGCTGTGCGGACTTGGCGGCCGCACTCGCGAAGAACATGCGCCTGGCGCGCGCGACGAGCTCGGCCGAGTCGACCGCGACCGGTTGCTCGGCCGGCGGCAGCGACGCGTCGCGCGCGTAGGTCGCGCCCTCGGTGCAACCGTCGAGGCGCGCGGCGAGCACCGCGCCTGCGTGCTCGAACAGCAGCGACGGCGTCCACTCCTTCGCGTTCTCGTCGACCCAGCTCGCGTCGCCGTTGGCGCGCGCGACCAGCGCGAACGCGACGACCCGCGCGCGGCAGCCGGTGTCGAGCACGACATCGCGGCCGAGCCACGCGCGCTGGTCGGCCGGCACCGCGCTCGCGTCGAGCTCGGCGATCGCGTCGTCGTCGTAGTCCTGCTTCGCGAGCCGCGCCACGCCGTGTGCCGGCAGGGCGCTGCCATCGACATCCGCGAGCTTCACGTACGTCGTGCCACCCGCGCGAAACACGAACGAGAACCGCGCGCCACTCGGCGGCGGCGGTGGCTCGTGCGCGATCGCCGGCGCCACCTCCGGCACGCTCTCGATCGACGGCACGGCCGCGGCTTCGGGCGCTGGCTCGTGCCGCGGCCATAGCGTCATCACCACGGCCATGCCGGTCAGCCCGACCGACATCGCGCGCAAGGCGGTGTATCCCGTCGCGGGTTGGCTCGTCATCGCCACAGGTTCAGCAAGCCGCGTGCCGCGCGGCGCACGAGCGGCGGCGCGGAGTTAGCCGAGCGCGCGTCTCGCGAGACACGCGGCCGCCGCCGCGGCTAGCCCTCGGCGACCTTCGTTTCCTTGGAATACGTGATGAGCGGCTGACCGTGCTTCTCGATCACGTCCTCGTTGATCAGGACCTCGTTCACGGTCTGGCCCGGCGTGTCGAACATGATGTCGAGCAGCGCGGCCTCGAGGATCGCGCGCAGTCCGCGCGCGCCGCTCTTCTGCGACGCCGCCATGCTCGCGACCTTGGTCAGCGCGCCCTTGCCGAACTTCAGCTTCACGCCGTCCATCTCGAACAGCTTCTGGTACTGCTTGACGAGCGCGTTCTTCGGCTGCGTGAGGATCTGCACGAGCGCCTCTTCGCTGAGCTCGTGCAGCGGCGCGATCACCGGCAGGCGGCCGATGAACTCCGGGATCATGCCGTACTTCAGCAGGTCCTCGGGCTCGATCTCCTGCAGCAGCTCCCACTGCGTGCGCTTGATCTTCTTGTTCATGCCCGCGCCGAAGCCGATGAGCTTCTGGCCGATGCGGTTCTCGATGATGTCTTCGATCCCGGTGAACGCACCGCCGCAGATGAACAGGATGTTCGTGGTGTCGACCTGCAGGAACTCCTGCTGCGGGTGCTTGCGGCCGCCCTTGGGCGGCACGCTCGCGGTCGTGCCCTCGATGATCTTGAGCAGCGCCTGCTGCACGCCCTCGCCCGACACGTCGCGCGTGATCGACGGATTGTCGGACTTGCGCGCGATCTTGTCGATCTCGTCGATGTAGACGATGCCGCGCTGCGCGCGCTCGATGTCGTGATCGGCGTTCTGCAGGAGCGAGACGATGATGTTCTCGACGTCCTCGCCGACATAGCCGGCCTCGGTGAGGTTCGTCGCGTCGGCGATCGCGAACGGGACGTTCAGGATGCGCGCGAGCGTCTGCGCGAGCAGCGTCTTGCCGCTGCCGGTCGGGCCGAGCAGGAGGATGTTCGACTTCTGCAGCTCGACGTCCTCGTCGGACTGGCCAGTCTGCTTGTGATCGATGCGCTTGTAGTGGTTGTGCACCGCGACCGCGAGGATCTTCTTCGCGCGCTCCTGGCCGATCACGTACTCGTCGAGGACCTTCTTGATCTGCGCCGGCTTCGGGATCGAGGAGGATCCGTAGCTCTGATCTTCCTTCTCGATCTCCTCGGCGATGATGTCGTTGCACAGCCCGATGCACTCGTCGCAGATGTAGACGGTCGGCCCGGCGATCAGCTTCTTGACCTCTTTCTGCGCCTTTCCGCAGAACGAGCAGGTCAGGCTGGCACCGTCGCGCTTTTCGATCGGGGGCATCTCGCTAGAGCCTAGCGCGAGTTCTACTTCTTGTCGGCCTTCTCGGCGCCGTCCGTCTTCTTCTTCGCCGTGATCAGGACCTCGTCGACGATGCCGTATTCCTTCGCCTGCACCGACGACATGAAGTTGTCGCGGTCGGTGTCGTTCTTGATCTTGTCGACGTTCTGGCCGGTGTGCTTCGCGTAGAGCTCGTTGAGCGTCTCGCGCGTCTTCAAGATCTCCTTGGCGTGGATCTCGATGTCGGTCGCCTGACCCTGGAAGCCCGCGAGCGGCTGGTGGATCATCACGCGCGCGTGCGGGAGCGCGTAGCGCTTGCCCTTGGTGCCCGACGCGAGCAGGAAGCTGCCCATCGACGCCGCCTGACCGATGCAGATCGTCGCGACGTCGCAGTGCAGGTACTGCATGGTGTCGTAGATCGCCAGACCCGAGCTCACGATGCCGCCGGGCGAGTTGATGTACAGCATGATGTCCTTCTCCGGCTCTTCGGAGTCGAGGAACAAGAGCTGCGCGATCACGACGTTCGCGACCGTGTCGTCGATCGCGGTGCCGAGGAACACGATGCGGTCCTTGAGCAGGCGCGAGAAGATGTCCCAGCCGCGCTCGCCGCGGTGGGTTTGCTCGATGACCGTCGGGATCAGGTAGCTCATCTGCGGGTCTAGCGGGTTCATGGCGTAGATCGACTCTACGAGGCTGTTCCCTCCGGTGCAACGCTGCCCGACCGGGTAGGTCGCGTGATAGCGTTTCCGGCCATGAGCTTCCTGCGTACCATGTTCAGTGGCCGGGTCTCGACCGACGATCCGCGGCGGTTCCTCGTCGAAGCGATGCTCGGCGCGATGGAGGCCGATGGCGACGTCACCGAGGAAGAGGTCGCCACACTCGAGGGCAACCTCGCGAATCACCCACTGTTCGAGGGGATGAGCGGCGACGAGGTCTCGCGCGTGACCGATCTCGCAGCCGACGCGATCCGCGACGCGGGAGGTGGCAAGAACCGGCTCGACGCGATCGCGAAGGGCCTGCCTTCGCGCACTCAGCGGCTCGCGGCGTACGCGATGGCGTGCGAGATCTGCGTCGCCGACCGCAATCTGGCCGAAACCGAGATCGAGTACCTCGACCGCCTGCAGGCCGCGCTCGCGCTCGACGATACCGAGGCCAAGGAAGTGTTCGAGGCCGCGCGCAAGCACTCGGGGCTACTCACGCTCGAGGAGAAGTCGGAGCGGGTCCGCGAGATGCTCCCAGCGTTCGTGCACTGCATGGCGCTGATGGCGTCGGCCGACGACGAGATCCATCACGAGGAGCGGCTCGGCATGCGCGCCGTGCTCCGGAACATCCCCGACATGTCCGTGCTCACCGGCGCCGAGATCGACGAGGCGATCGACGTCGCGATCGAGCGCGTGACGGGCAAGGACAGCGCGAGCGAGCTCGCCGCGGTCGCCAAGGCGATCGCGCAGCCCTCGGATCGCTACTGGACGGCGGTGTACGTGATGATCATCGCGCTCGCCGACGGCAAGACCGACTGGCGCGAGGTGCAGTTCCTCGAGACGATGAAGAAGACGTTCGCGCTGACCGACAACCAGATGGACGTCGCGATGAAGACCGCTTCGCAGTTCCCGGCCGTCGACCTCGGCGGCGTCGCGCCCGATTGAAATAGTCGCACGCGCCGTCGCGTTCGCACGGCCATGCGATGGCTCCTGTTGTTCGCGCTCGGCTGCCAGGACTACGTGATCTCGCCGCCGTCGCCACCGGCGCCGCCGCCGAGCTGGCACGTCGGGTCGATCGGCGTCGATGTCGACCTCGAGGGCGTGTGGATGGCGAGCGCCGACGACGTGTTCGCGGTCGGCAAGGCGGGCACGATCGTTCGGACCCGTGACGGCGTGACGTGGTCGCGGCTCGCGTCGCCGGCAACGGTCGACCTCCACGCGATCTGCGGCACCGGTCGCGACGACATCTACGCGATCGGCGACCGCGTGAGCCACTATCCCGACCCTCCCGGCTCGACCGTCTACGTACTGCACAGCCGCGACGACGGCGCGACCTGGCAGCCGCTTCCGGTCGCCGATGATCTGTGGACGGCGAACGCGCTGTGGTGCGGTGCAGGAACGACCATCCTCGCCGGAACGTACGGCGACAAATCGCGCGCCGGCTTCGGCACGCCGACGACGATGGTGACGCGGCCATCGATCGACGGTCCGCTCGAGATTCGCGACCAGCGCATGAAGCTGCCCGCGCACACGCCGTGCCGACTGTGCGACAGCGGCGCCGTGCTCGTGACGCGCGATCGCGGTGCGACGTGGACCGGCGGGATGACGATGCAGATGCAGTATCCACGTGGTGTGTGGGCGATCGGCGACGACGTGTGGGTGACCGGCTTGGCGAACGAGCAGTTCCTGTTCGGCTACCTGGTGCACTCCGGTGACGGCGGCGCGACGTTCGATGGCGTGCGGCGTCCGTCCACGACGCGGTCGGTCACCGACTACATTCGCGGCTCGTTCAACGCGATCTGGGCGGGCGACGCCGACCACGTGTACGTCGTCGGCGATACGGGGCTCGTCTATCAAGGCGGCGAGGAGCACGCAACCGGGCTCGGCCCGCTCGCTGCGGTGTGGGGCACCGGCGACGAGATCTTCGTGGCGGGCAAGCAAGGCACGCTCGCGCGGATCACCGACACGCGAATCGAACGCATCGCGATCGGCACCGATCGCGACCTGACCGCGATCAGCGGGCTCGACGACGCGCACGTCTACGTCGTGGGCGCGCACGGCGTGGTCGTGCGCTTCGAGTGAGCTGCTAGCGCTTCGCCGCGGCGCCGGGCGTGAACTTGTTCAGCTTGGCCTCGACCTCGTTGGTCGTGCCGTGGTGCGCGTAGTGGAAGCGCGAGATGCCGGTGTTGGGCTCGAGGTCGAACGATTGCTCGTCGGGGCCGGTGTAGAACGTCAGCGTGTAGCCGTTCTCGATCGCCGCGGCGCGCCAGCAGTAGACGGTCTCGGCTTTCGGGCAGAACTGCTGGCCGTCCATCATCGGCCACGAGAACCAGCCGGTCGCGCCGTCGAGGCTCGGGTCCGAGCCCGCGCTCGTCGCCGCGAACAAGAAGTTGTTGCCCTTGCGCAGGAGCGTCGTCTCGGTCGCGGTCGGCGCGGTGCCGTCCTCGAGCGACGCCAGATCCGACGGCCAGCCTTTGACGCGGTACGCGACGACGCCGTTGGCCTCGCGCGCGTCGACGACCTCGGTCGTCCAGGTCAGCGTCTTCGTGGTCTCCTTGTCGGTCTCGGGATCGAAGCGCTTGACCGTGACGTCGTACTCCCACCTGGCGCCCTTCGCGAGCGGCAGAGGATCGGCGGCGATCATCTCTTCCATCGTCATCGTGTGCTTCTGCTGCGGCGTGCACGCGGCGAGCAAGCCGACACCAAAGAAGGCCAGGGTCCGTCTCATAAGGGCGCACACATCCTACATCAGATCCGCTATGTTGCCGCGATGGTGAACGCCTTCCTGGGGCCGCTCAAGCGCCTGCTGCCCGTGCCTCGGCTCGACGGCAGCCGGAACATGATCCGGCAGGCGTGGGACCTCTTGTCCCGCGTGCCCGGCGGCAAGGTGCTGTTCTCGCGCCTGGTCGGCGCGATGGCACCGTACACCGGCTCGATCCATGCTCAGGTCACGACGCTCCGCGAGGGTCATGCCGAGGTCCAGCTCGCGGATCGCCGCGCCGTGCGCAATCACCTCGATTGCGTGCACGCGATCGCGCTCGCGAACCTCGCCGAGCTCGCCGGCAACGTCGCGCTGTTCTACTCGCTGCCGGATGACGCGCGCTTCATCGTGAGCGGCATCGAGATCGAGTACACGAAGAAGGCGCGCGGCACGATCACCGCGATCGGGGAATCTCCGGTGCCGCGCACGAGCGCGCGCGCCGCGTATGACGTCTCCGTCACGCTGCGCGACGCGGCAGGCGAAGAGGTCGCGCACGCGATCCTGCACAGCCTCGTCGGGCCGAAGCCGGGCGCGCCGCGCGGCGAGGTGAATTAATTTAATGGCCCACGCGATCGCGCCGTCGTATGTGTGAATCACGCGCCATGCTCGCCGTCGTCGTCACCGCCGCGCTCGGCCTGGCCGCGACCGCATATGCGGACGAGCCGCGCGATTTCATCGGCGACGCGAAGGTGTTCTATCGCGTCGCGTCGTGCGGCGGCAGCGACCCGGTGCCGGCCGACCTCGACGCGGCGGTGGTCGACCGCCACTGCGCCGCGATGCAGAAGCTCTACGACGAGTGGCAGAAGACGTACGCGAAGCCGGCGGCCGAGTTCTTCGCGACGCTGCGGCCGGCGAACCTGCCGACGACGGTGGTCTATCCGTTCGGCGGCGGCGACCTCGGGTCGGTCCTCGTGACGTTCCCCGACGCGCGCGACATCACGACGATCTCGCTCGAGCACGCCGGCGATCCGACGCGGCTCGCGCACCTGAAGAAGGGCGAGCTCGCGGGCTCGCTCGGGTCGTTTCGAGCCGCCATCGATGGCCTGCTGACCCTCCACGACTCGACCAGCGAGAACATGATGAAGCTCGAGTCGGGCGGCATCCCCGGCCAGCTGTCGTTCCACCTGACCGGCATGACCGCGATGGGCTACGAGCCGGTGTCGCTGAAGTTCTTCACGTTCAACGACGACGGCACGCTGCACTACCTCACGCAGGCGGACATCGACGCGCTCGCGAAAAAGAAGGCGAAGAAGATCAAGAGCAAGTGGGTCGACACCGACTTCTCCGAAGCGTTCGACAACATGGAGCTGACGTTTCGCAAGGCGGGCGATCCGAAGGCGCCGCTCGTCGTGCACCGCCACATCGCGTGGAATCTGGGCGACAAGGGCTTCAAGGGCTCGCCGCTCGAGAAGTATCTGGTCGCGAAGGGGCCGATCGTCGCGATGACCAAGGCGGCGAGCTTTCTGATCTGGGAGTCGGGCTTCTCGGGCATTCGCGGTTACCTGCTCGATCACATGGTGTGGATGGCGTCGGATGCGACCGGGATCCCGCCGCGCTACGCGAAGAAGGCGGGCTTCACGCAGACCACGTACGGCACGTTCACCGCGCCGTTCCTCGACGAAGCCGACAAGGATGTCGGCGACGCGATGGTCAAGCTGTGGGCGAGCCAGCCCCACCGGAAGTTGCCGTTTCGCTACGGCTACCCCGATAAAGACAAGCACGTGCATCTGATGATCACGGCCAAGGACGCCCCGAAATGACGAAGTATCTCGTCCTCGCTGCGCTGCTGTTGACGCTTCCTGCCCGCGCGGATGATCCGCCGCCGGGCGCGGATCCGAGCACGAACACGAGCTCGGGCGACGACGACCCGGGCATGCCCGGGGAGAACACGACCCCTGCGCCGGCGCCCGAGGAGCCGGCGCCCGCGCCGAAACCGGCCGCTCGGCTCGCGAACCCGACGCCGCACGCGGTCGCGAAGCGCACGAAGGACGACGGCGATAGCCCGCTCGACAAGCGCGAAGACGAGGTCGCGGGCGGCAAGCACTGGCGGATCAAGACCGCGCAGGGCGCGGTGCACGTGTGGGTTCCCGAGGGCTACGACCGCGAGACCGCGGGCACCGTCGTCTACGTGCACGGCTACTACACCGACGCCGACGGCGCGTGGCGCGACTACGATCTCGCGCGCCAGTTCCGCAAGAGCCACCAGAACGCGATGTTCATCGTGCCCGACGCGCCGGCCGGCAACGACGACTCGGTGAACTGGCCGGCGCTCAAGGATCTGCGCCACGCCGTCGCGCGCGCGAACATCCACCTGCCCGACGGCCCGCTGATCGTGATGGGCCACTCGGGAGCATTTCGCACCGTGATGCAGTGGGTCGATCACCGCATGGTCGAACAGATCATCCTGCTCGACGCGATGTACGCGGGCGAGTCGGCGTTCGACGAGTACATCGGCACCGGCAAGCGCGCCGACGAGCACAAGCTGATCGTCGTCGGCGCGAGCACCGCGCAGGAATCGGCAGGGTTCGCGAAGAAGTACAAGTTTGCCATCGCGCGCGAGAAGATGCCGGACGGCGTGAGTGGATTCACGCGCCACGAGCGCAACGCCAAGCTGCTTTACATTCGTTCACAGTACGAGCACATGGCGATCGTGACGAGCGGCAAGGTCATTCCGGTCCTGCTCCATCTCACGCCGCTCAAGTCGCTCTAAGTCGCTCTAAGTCACGCTGCCTCCCGCGCGAGTTGCGATAGGCTCCAGCTGTGGTTGTCGTCATCGCGATCCCGGGCAGTGAAGAGCACGCGCACAAGCTCGGTGTGCGGCTCGCGGCGCCGGTGATCGTCGCGCACGTGCGGCCGTTTCCCGACGGCGAGATCTTCGTGCGCGTCGACGGTGACGTTGCCGGTCGAGACGCGGTCGTCGTCGGCAACCTGTATCCGGCGCCGGCCGAGAAGTTCCTGACCGTCGCGTTCGTCGCGGCCACGCTGCGCGACCTCGGCGCGCGCCGGGTCGGCCTGGTCGCGCCGTACCTCGCGTTCATGCGCCAGGACACGCGCTTTCACGCCGGGGAGGGCGTGACGTCGGCGTACTTCGCGCGGCTCGTCTCGGGCGTGGTCGACTGGATGGTCACGGTCGATCCGCACCTGCACCGCATCGCGTCGCTCGACGGGCTGTACACGATCCCGACGACGATCGCGCGCGCGGCTCCGGCGATCGCGCGCTGGATCGCGGCCGAGGTGACGCAGCCGGTGCTGATCGGCCCCGATGCGGAGTCCGCGCAGTGGGTGACCGCGGTCGCCGAGCAGTGCGGCGCGCCGTTCGCGATCCTCGAGAAGACGCGGCGCGGCGACCGCGACGTCTCGATCTCGGCGCCCGGGCGGACGTGGAATGGCCACACGCCGGTCGTGATCGACGACATCGTGTCGACCGGCAAGACGATGGTCGAGGCGACGCGCCAGCTGCGCGCCGCCGGCAGTCGCGCGCCGGTGTGCGTCGCGATCCACGCGGTGTTCGCCGACGCCGTGCACGACGAGCTCGTCTCGGCCGGCGCCGCGACCATCGTGACGTGCGACACGATCCCGCACGCGTCGAACCGGATCTGCGTCGCCGACCCGATCGCGGAAGCCGCGCGCGCGCATCTCGGCCTCTGATACGATCGATTCGTGAGGCGCTGGTGGCTGCTCGCGCTGGTGGCGTGTCATTCGGGGAGCACGCGTGCGCCGGATGCGCTCGACACGCCGCCGGCACCGACCGCGAGCTACGACGTCGTCGTGGTCGGCGCGGGCACCGGCGGCACGAGCGCCGCCGTCGCGGCCGCGAAGCACGGCGCGTCGGTGCTGCTCGTCGAGCCAAGCGCGTTCGTCGGCGGCCAGATGCTGAGCGTGTCGGCACTCGAGGACATGGTGGTGTGGCCGCCGACATTCGACTCGACGTTGCGCACTGGCTTCGCGGACGTCGTGCGCCAGGCCTTGAACGCGCACTACACCGCGCTCGGGTTGTCGGCGGAGATCCATGAACCGGGGTTCACGTCGGCCGAGCCCCAGGTCGTGCGCGATCTATTCGTCGCTCAGCTGATGGCCGCGAACGTGACGCTGAAGCTCTCGACCTCGGTCACGGCGGTGGCGACGACCGGCACGACCGTTACTGGCGTGACGCTGTCCGACGGAACCGTCATCAGCTCGAAAGTGGTGATCGACGCGACCGAGTACGGCGACGTACTGCCGCTCGCGGGTGCCGAGTATCGCGTCGGCAATCAGGACAGCGCTGCCGGCATCGATCCGTCGGCGTGCATCCAATCGATCACGTACGTCGCGCCGATTCGCAAGTACGCGGCTGGCGTTCCACCCGAGCTCGCAATCGCGAATCCGCCGCCGGGCTACGATGGAACCGCGTTCGAGCCGTGGATCGCCGCCATGTCGGGTGGTCCCTGCGCGGTTCCGTTGCCGTGGAGCTGGGCGGAGTACGTCGGCAAACGAGTGGTTCCCGACTCGACCGCACCGCCGCTACCGCCGACGTACGTCTGCTCCGATTTCACGCGCTCGAGCGTGAACTACGGGAACGATTACCCGACGGGATCGGCATCATTGCCGGTGGCGTACATCGAGGACCGCACGATGCGCAGCACGATCGACTGCGCGGCCAAGCTCGTGACGCTGCAATTTCTCTACTACATGCAGACCGAGCTCGGTGCCGAGGACGGCGAGGCGTGGGGCATCTCGAACGACACCGACTTCGACAACGAGGTCCAGTGCCCCAACATTCCGGCCGAGCTCGCACCGATCGCGAAGCTGCTGCCACCGTATGCGTACGTGCGCGAGAGCCGCCGCATCGTGCCGGTCCAGATGCTCACCGGCCCACAGATCCTGCGCACCGCGACGCAGAGCGCGCAGCCATTTCACACGGCGATCGCGCGGGCGTACTACCCGATGGACCTGCACGGGTGCAACACGGCGGCCACGTTCGAGGCCGACACCGACGATGCGAGCATCGTGTCCGATCTCCCGAACCAGGATTACGACCCGATCGAGATCCCGTTCGAATCGCTGATCCCGATCGCGACCGATGGCCTCGTCGCGGCCGAGAAGAACATCGGCGTGTCGCGGCTCGCGAACGGCACGACGCGGCTCGAGGGCGTGACGATGCTGACCGGCGAGGCCGCGGGCGTGATCGCCGCGCTCGCGGTCCAGCACGGCGTGCAGCCGCGCGCGGTCGATCCGTACGAGGTCCAGACCGCGCTCGTCGGCGACGGCGACGGGATCTCGATGGACGATCTCGCGGACGTCGCGACGACCGACCCGGCATGGCCCGCGATCCAGCTCGCGGTCACGCGCGGCGTGATGCTCGAGTCGGGCACGAATGCGTTCGCGCCGACCGCCGTGCTCGCGCGCGATGTGGCGGCGTATTCGATCGCGACGGTGTTCGCGTTGCCACTCGGCTCGAGCACGTCCGCGTTCACCGACGTCCTGCCGGACAACCCGTACATCCCGTACATCAACGCGCTGGTCACCGCCGAGATCACGACTGGCTGCGGCAACAACATGTTCTGCCCGGCCGCCGCGCTCACCCGCGCGGAGCTCGCGGTGTTTCTCGTCAAAGGCCTCGGTGTCACCGTGACGGCTTGCACGAGCATGCCGTTTCCCGACGTCCCGTCGGATCCCATGATGGATCCGAGTTGCCCGTACATCGCCTACGCGACCTCGACCGGGCTCATGACCGGTTGCGGCGGCGGCAACTTCTGCCCGACGGACGGCGTGACGCGCGCCGATGCCGCGTCCGCGCTGGTCGCGACGATGAACCGCCACGGCGCGCCGCCGTAGCCTCGGGTAGGCGGCGCTAGATCGTCCCGGGGCCGAGCGCCCGGGCCGAGATCTAGCGTCGATACGATTCGTCGCAGCCGCCGTAATCGGAGACGCTGTTCTGCCAGCCCGCTGCGCCGTCGTGCGCGCGCAGCTCGTGAGCGCGGTCGGCGCCTACGACGCTGGCTGCAGCGGCCTCGGCTTCGCTGCCGAGCGCGATCTCGAGTCGCAGCATGCGCTCGATCGCGCTGCGACGGACTAGCTCGGCCCCCGTCGGCTCCGGCTCGAGGCCTGCACGTGAGCGAGCGATCGCACGTCGCGCGGCGATCTCGTCGTCGTCGGAGGACTTCGCCGTGATCTCGGCCTCGAGCGCATCGACCGACAACATGGCTGTCGTGTCCGCATCGGCGCCGGTCAGCTCCATATACAAGCGCCTCAGTGCCTCGAGCTCGCGGTCCTGCGTGGTCTTGTACGCGGCATTGATCGCCGCGCGCTCCGCGTCGCTGACGCCGACCGCAATCGCGAGCTTGGCGTCCACCAGCTCGGGTGCACCATCCGCGGTGAACGGCGGACGATCGAAGGCGATCCAGCACTTGTCGGCCATCTCGCGCAGGGTCTCCGGCGAGGGCGCGTAGTAGCGACCCGGATCGTGATTCTGGATGTCCGCGCCTTTGTCCGCGCCACGCGCAGCCGCGAGCTCGTGTTCGAGCGTCACGATGCGCGCGCGCGCGTCGGCCAGCTCGCGGCTGCTGGCGATCGCAGCAGACTCGCGCCGCGGCGGCTCGCCGGGGCGAACGATCGCCGTATCGCCGGGCGCGACCTGGAGCTGACCGCTCGGATTCGCGAGCGTGATGCTACCCTCGTACACCGTGACGAGTACGGCGGTGGCAACGACTGCGCCGAACGACGCACCCTTCACCATGTCTCGATTGATCGGATTTTTCATCGCTGTCACCTCCACGGAGAAGCAGGTACCGGTTACCTGAACGACGCCGAGCGGCGTGCGGACCTCGAATGGCCCACCATGCTCGACGCGATAGAACGCGCGTCCGGACGACTGCTCGACCTCGGCCGCGCCATCGCCAGCGATCGTCCAATTCAAAGCGGTTCCAGGCTCGGCCACCGCGACGCCGCGCCGAGCGAGCATGACCGTCTCGCGGCGGTCGGCGATGGTCCGCGCGCCGCTGGCGTGCTCGTCGCTGCCGAGCCCGAGCTTCGCGATGATGGCGATCGCGGCCACCGCGGCCACCGCACCAGCGATCAGCGGCCAGCGACGGCGCGGGGAGCGCAGCGGCGGAGCGTCGTCGATCGCCGCCATGACGCGGGACGCGAACCCGGACGGCGCGCCCGGGACGTCGTACTCGGCGAGTCGCCGGGGCGCGAGAGGGTCGTTGTCGGTCATGGCGCGAACTCCTTGAGATGTGCGCGCAGATGCTCGCGCGCGCGCGAAAGCCGGGACTTGACGGTGCCAGGCTCGATCTCGAGCGCCGTCGCGATCTCGGCGTGGTCGAGCTCGTGATACGCGTGCAGCACGAACACCGCGCGATAAGCAGCCGGTAGCGCGTCGAGCGCGAGCGCCAGTGCATCGGCGAACGAGCGCTGCGCGATGCGTGCGACCTGCGTGGGCAGCTGCGGGAGGTCCTCGAGCTCGACGATCTCGCGGTCACCGCGTCGCGACTTGAGCACGGCGCGCGTCGCGATCGTCAGGATCCAGGTCGACAGCTTCGCGGGGCCGGCGGCGCGGAACCGCGGCAGCGCGCGGTACACGCCGAGAAACGTAGTCTGCGCGATGTCCTCGATCTCGGCCGCCGCTGCGTGCCGGCCGCGAAGTCGCCACACCAGCGCGAATACGGCGTCCTGGTAGGTCTCGACCAGCGCCCGGAATGCGGCCGCATCGCCGTGCTGCGCCCGCGCGAGCGTCAGGTCATCGAGCTCGCGGGCTCGCCGCAGCGGGGTCGAAGCAGTCACGGTCACGTCGCCTTACTACCAGCACGACCGCAACGGTTCCCGCCAGCAGATAACCCGCTGGAATTCTAGCCTCGCGCCGGCACGCTGACGTCGAACGTCGTGCCGCGCGGACCGGTCGCGACCGCGATCGAGCCGCCGTGCATGCCGATCAGGCTGTGCA
This sequence comes from Kofleriaceae bacterium, assembly GCA_035500135.1. GTDB lineage: Bacteria > Myxococcota_A > Polyangia > Haliangiales > Haliangiaceae > JABFXX01. The sequence continues at coordinate 65,874 of DATJXL010000084.1, read as the reverse complement.
CGATCGCCATGCCCATCCCGGTGCCGCAGTCCTTCGTCGAGAAGAACGGCTCGTAGATGTGGGGCAGCACGTCGGCGGCGATCCCTGGCCCGTCGTCGCTGACGCGGATGTGGACGGCGTTCTCGGCGGGGCCGTCGACAGCAACCGCGACGTGGCCGCCGGTCGGCGCCGCTTCGAGCCCGTTGCGCACGAGGTTCTGGATCACCTGGTGGAGCTTGCTCGAGTCGACACGCGCGATGACCGGCGCGTGATCGGCGAGCGTGAGCTCGACGCCGCGCCCGGCCGCGAGCGGATGCTCGAGCTCGACCACGTGGCGCGCGATCGCGACGATGTCGTGCTCGCTCGCGTGCAGCTCGGGCGGCCGCGCGAACGCGAGAAAGTCGTCGAGCAAGCGGGTGAGGCGCTCGATCTCGTGATTCGCGAGCTCGCTCGGCTCGAGCAGCTTGCGGTCGTGCGGGCCGCGCCGCAGCCGGCGATCGAGCAGCTCGAGCTGGAGCCGCGCTGCGTTGAGCGGGTTGCGTACCTCGTGGGCGAGCCCGGCCGTGAACGTGCGCATCGCGGCGATCCGATCGATTTGGCTGCGCCGCTCGCGCTCGAGCATCCGTTCCTCGGAGTCGACCTGGTAATGGCGCAGCATGATCGCGAGCTCGATGTCGAGGAGCTTGTCGACGGCGCGCGATACCACGTGCGCGGCGGCGCCGTCGTACAGGCCGGCGATCGCGTCGTGATACGCGGCGCGCACGACGTTCATCGCCGTGAACATGTAATGCTGCGCGAGCCCGATCTGGACGTGGCGGCGGCCGATGCGCGACCGCTTCTCGTAGAACCTGTCGTCGTACGGGCCGAGCAGGCCGGTCGACATCCAGTCGACGAGCGTGCGGCGCAGCCGCTCGACCTGTGCGGGGCCGGTGAGGATCGCGGAGGTCTGCGGATTTGCCGATACCGCGGCGTAGAACCGGTCCGCGATCGCCGGAAAGCTCGGCGCGAGCTTCGGATGCAGCTCGCGCAGCAGCCGCTCGTCGTCGGCGCCGAGGCCGACGTACTCGAACAGCTCGTCGAGCAGCTCCGACATGGGCTAGGACTTCGAGCCCACGACCGCGACTTCCGAGCGCGGCGCCGCGTTGTAGTCGTGCAGGCGATACTGGATCGTGCGCACGCTGATGCCGAGCATCTCGGCCGCCTTCGACGTCGAGCCGCCGGTCGCCTTCAGCGACTCGAGGATCGCATAGCGTTCGAGCTCGGCGAGCGTCGAGCCCGGAATCGGCGGCATGCCGGTCGGCGCCGCGGTCGGTCGCACGTTGGGCGGCAGGTGGCGCGGCTCGAGCACGGGGCCGTTCGCGAGCACGACCGCGCGCTCGATCGCGTTCTCGAGCTCGCGCACGTTGCCCGGCCAGTCGTAGGCCTGCAGCAGATCGAGCGTCTGCGGCGCGAGGCTCTCGACCTGCTTGCCGTTTTCCTTCGCGTAGCGGTCGAGGAAGAACTTCGCGAGCGTCGCGATGTCGGCCTTGCGCGCGCGCAGCGTCGGCATCTCGATCGTCACGACGTTGAGCCGGTAATACAGGTCTTCGCGAAACCGCCCGGCCCTGACTTCCTCGGCGAGGTTCTTGTTGGTCGCGGCGATCACGCGGACGTCGACGTGGATCGTCTGCGTGCCGCCGACGCGCTCGAACTCGTGCTCCTGCAGGAAGCGCAGCAGCTTGACCTGCACGCTCGGGGAGATCTCGCCGATCTCGTCGAGAAACAGCGTGCCGCCGTCGGCGAGCGAGAACCGGCCGTCCTTGCGAGTGGCCGCGCCGGTGAACGCGCCGCGCTCGTGGCCGAACAGCTCGCTCTCGAGCAGCGTCTCGGCGAGCGCCGCGCAGTGCAGCTTGACGAAGGGCCCGTTCACGCGCGGCGACCGCTGGTGGATCGCGTTGGCGACCAGCTCCTTGCCGGTGCCGCTCTCGCCGGTGATCAGCACGGTCGCCTTGCTCGGCGCGACCTGATCGATGATCTCGAACACGCGCTGCATCGGCGGTGCGCCGCCGATGATGTTGCTCGGCGCGACGCGATCGCGCACGCGCTGGCGCAGCTGGCGGGTCTCGCGCGCGAGCCGGATGTGCTCCATCACCTTGTCGACCACCACGAGCAGCTCGTCGAAGTTGAGCGGCTTGGTCAGGTATTCGGCCGCGCCCGCGCGCATCGCGTCGAGCGCGGACGATACCGCGCCGTACGCGGTCATCACGATCACGGCCGGTGGATCGTCGAGCGCGCGCAGCTTCTTCACCAGCTCGATGCCGTCCATGCCGGGCATCTTCAGGTCCGTGATCACGATGTGCGGCGAGAACCCCTCGTACTTGCCGAGCCCCTTGAACGCGTCGGCCGCGGTCTCGACCTCGAACCCCTCCTCGCGCAAGAGCTCTGCAAGGGCGGTCCGCGCGTTCACTTCATCGTCGACAACGAGAATACGTCCTGACCTGGCCATATCGACCTTCTCAGCCAGATCTGTGCCAGCAATCTCGCGGGTCTGGCTCGATTCATACGCAAGGGCTGCGGCACGGTCTGCGTCCCGCGCAAGCCGTGCGCGTTTTCGGCGGTCACTTGGGCTGGCGCAGCGTCAGCACCGGAACCGGCGACGTGCGGACGATCGCCTCGGCGACGCTGCCGACCAGGGCGCGGGTCAGGCCGCGTCGGCCGTGGGTGCCCATCACGATCAAGTCCGCGCCGATCTCGGCGGCGACCTGCAGGATCGTGTCGCGGGGATCGCCGGTGCGCAGGATGCCGTCGGCGAGCTTGGCCTTGGTCTTGCGCGCGGCGACCAGCTTGTCGACGGCGTCTTGATTCTCGCGCACGATGCTGTCGATCACGCCGCTCGTGACCGCGACGCCGAGCTCCGGCACGCCGAGCGTCGGGATCCCGATGACGTTCAGGACGTGCACGGTCGCGTCGAGTCGCGACGCGAGGTTCACCGCGTAGTCGAGCGCGTGCTCCGAGTTCGGGCTGAAGTCGACCGGAACGAGAATGCGAGTAGGAGTCGTCATGGCGGGAGATGGTGCATCGGTCGTGCCCGAGGAACTCGCAGCGGTTGCGCGTTTTTGCTCGCGATCCTCGGGAACGGGACTTGCTCTATCCCGAACCATGCTCGCCGTGCTGTCATCGATCGTTGCATTGCCCTGGCTGTCTGGCTTCGAGCCGGTCGCGGTCGCCGACGAACCGGCGCGCGACGTCCAGGTCGAGCTCGCGGAATGGCAAGGCGCCGCCGACGAGCATTGCGTCGCCACCGCGTATGGCGGCCTGCGCGTCGCGGCTGGAGACGAGACCGTCCTCGCGTCGTACACGCAAGGCTTGCTGGTGCTGCGCGGCGGTCAGGCGATCGCGCGCGCGCCCGGCTTCGATTGCTTCGGCTCGGCCGACGAGATGGTCGCGCTTGCCACCGGTGACGCCGGGCTGGCGCTGCCGGTGATCGCGGTCGCGGCGACCAGCGGCGGTCACGCCGAGAGCGCGACCTGGCTCGCGATGTATCGCGTCGGCGACAACGGCGAGCTCGTGCCGATCTTCAGCGCGATCGTCGAGCGCCACGCCGGCCATCAGACGCGCACCGGCGGGGTCCTGGTGTTCCCCGGCGGGCTCGTCTATCGCTCGCCCGATGCCGGGTCGTCGCTGTGGCTCTACGATCGCGATCTCGGTCGCTACGTCGAGCAGATGGCGCTCGGCTTCTTGACGTGAATCAGGTCGCGGCCCAGATCGCGGCGAATCCGATCGCGCAGCCGGCGAGCGCCGCGAGCCGAGCCCGTGGAGGTTGGCCGCGCACCGCCGCCGGCGCGAGATCGACGACTGCGATCCAGGCGAACGTGCCCGCCGCGAGTGCGAGCACGAGCCCGGCGGCCTCGCCGCTCACCTGCACGCCGAGCAACACCGCTGCCGCGCCGAGCCCGGCCGTGAGCTGGACGATCGCGAGCGCGACGAGCGACCACCACTTCGCGAGGCCCGCCGTGCGCAGCACCGCGTAATCGGCGAGCTCTTCGGGGAGCTCGTGGATGATCACCGCGAACGACGTCACCGCGCCGAGCCGCGGCGAAACCAGGAACGCGGCGGCGATCGCCATGCCATCGCCGAAGTTGTGCAGGGCATCGGAGCCGAGCAGCGCGTACGGCACGACGTGCTCGTGCGGCAACGCCCCGGTGTCATGGAGACCTCGTGCCGCGCTTCGCGGCACGAGATGATGACCGTGCGCGTGGACCAGCACCTCGAGCACCGCCATCGCGACGAAGCCGGCCGCGAGCCACGGCACCGCCGCGATGCCGGCGAGCGCGAACGCCTCCGGCGCGAGATCGAGCGCGGCCGCGGCGAGCAGCGCGCCGACGGCGAACCCCATGAGCCCGGATCGGTGCCGCGTCAGCCAGGCATCGGGCAGCAGCCCGCCGACGAGTGCGGCCGCGCCGTCGAGCGTGATCGCGATCGCGACCCACAGGACCGTCATCGCGCGTCACTCCACACGCGGCGCCGAGCGCCGGATCGTCGCGTCGATCTCGACCGGCACGTTCAGCGCCTTGCACGCGGGACAGTGCACGCGCGTGTCGTCGAGCGTTCGCCGCGCGCGCTCGACATCGTCGACCTCGAGCGCGAGCGCGACGCGAAACGACGTGAACGCGAGCCCTTGCGCGGAGCGATCGAGCGTACCCGTCACGTTCGCGACCCATGCCGCGAGCGCGACCCGATCGCGCGCGGCGAGCGCCTCGAACGTCGTCAAGAGGCACAGGCCGATCGACGACAGCAGCAGGTGCTCGGGCGACCACGCGGTCGCGTCTCCATCGAACTCGGGCGGCGGTCCTCCCGCGATCGGAGCACGCGGCGCGGCCTCGATGCGCGCGCGCGATGCCAGCGTACGCACGAGCCTCGTGTGGTAGCGATGCGGAAACGGTGCAGGCATGGGCAGCGGAAAAGCACGAAGTGTTCCAGGACACCGTGCGCCGCTGACACCGTCCTGCTGTCGCGTGGCACGCGCCTTGAAAGCAGGTCGGTCATGGCATCGGCGCAGGCGTCTGGCTCGTGGTGGGTGTGGGACCTCGGCCGGATTCGCGGGATCGCGATCCGCGTGCATCTGACGTTGCTCCTGTTGCTCGCGTGGTTCGTCGTCGCGGCCGTGCTCGGCGGCGCCGGCCTCCGCGGCAGCGTGTACGTGCTGCTGCTCGTCGTCTGCGTGTTCGCGACGATCGTCGTGCACGAGCTCGGTCACGCGCTGGTCGCGCGCCGGTTCGGGATTCGCACGCGCGATATCATGCTCTTGCCGATCGGCGGCATCGCGAGCCTCGAGCGCATGCCGGCCAAGCCGTCGCAGGAGCTCGCCGTCGCGCTGGTCGGGCCGGCGATCAACCTCGTGCTCGCCGCAATTCTTGCGGTCGTGCCCGGCATGTTTGCGCTCCGCCTCGCGTACATCAACGTCGGACTCGCGGTGTTCAACTTGATCCCCGCGTTTCCGATGGACGGCGGCCGCGCGTTGCGCGCGCTGCTCGCGCTGCGCACGAGCAACGAGCGGGCGACCGACATCGCGGCGACTTGCGGCAAGGTGTTCGCGGTCCTGCTCTGCTTCGTCGGGTTGTTCTTCAACCCGCTCCTCGTGCTGATCGCGTTCGTCGTGTGGATGGGCGCGAGCCAGGAGCGCGCGCTCGTTCACCTGAAGTCGGCGCTGTCGGGCGTGCCGGTCAGCGCCGCGATGCTGCGCCGGGTCGAGACCGTCACGCCCGAGGAGTCGGTCGAGGACGCCGCGTCGATCTTGCTCGGCGGCCAGACCGAGGTGCCGGTGATCGATCACGGCCAGCCGGTCGGCGCGCTGACGCGCGACGACGTCGCGAATGCGCTGTCGAGCGCCGGCCCGTCGACTCGCGTCGCGACCGCGCACCAGCACGCGATCGTGACCGTCGATCCGTCGGATCCGCTCGACGGCGTGCTCGATCGCCTGCGCACGTCCCCCGGCGCGGTCGCGGTCGTCGTCGATCACGGGACGCCGGTCGGGCTCGTCACCGCCGAAAGCCTGGCGGCTTACGCCGAGATGCATCAGCGCACGTCGGCGTGATAATCATGCGGCATGCAGCCGCAGATCGCGCTCGGCCAGTATCTCGCGACGCGCTCGGCGATCCCGCGCGTCGTCGGCGTGCTCGCGACCGTGTTCGCGGTCGTCGGGCTGTGCGCGACCGGTCTGTGGACGTGGGGATCGCTCGAAGATCTCGGTCACCATCACCGCCACGATTGGGACTCGGTCAAGACGTGGCTGTGGGTCTGGGGCGGGCTGTCGGTGGTCGTGTCGGCGCTGCATCTCACCGGCGGGCTGTCGGCGCTGTTGTACCGGCGTCGCGCTCCGAGATTCATGACCGCCTACGCGGTCGCCGCGCTCGTGCTGGTCGTCGCCGACGTCGCGATCCTGATCGCGCTGTGGCCGGCGAGCTCGCGCCACCTCGCCGATTCGGTCCAGATCCCGCACTTCGTCTTCGACGGCCTGGCGTGGATGTGGCCGACGGTCGTGCTGGTGCTGATGAACACGCGCCGCGCGAAGCAGGCGTGCGTCGAGAATCCGCTGACCTGATCGTTGTCGTGATCGCCGCGGTCGCTTACGGCGCCGGACCCCAGTCGGTCCCGGTCGCGTTACCGCTCCACACCTTGGTCGCCGTGCCGCTGCCGTCGGCGTTCGCGAGGAAGATGCCGACGCCGATGCGCGCGAACGCGATCACGCGGCCGTTCGGCGAGAACGCGGGCTCCTCGTTCTGGCCCTGGTTCTGGGTGATGCGAACCATCGCGTTCGAATCGAGATCGAGCGTCACGATGTCGTACGTGCCGCCGTCGCGGGTCGTGTACGCGATGATGTGCTTGCCCGGCTTCGGCGACCAGGTCGGCGTCGTGTTGTAGCTGCCGTTGAACGACACCTGCTTGGCCGCGCCGCCGCTCGCCGGCACGACGAAGATCTGCGGACCGCCGTTGCGATCGCTGACGAACGCGATCGTGCTGCCGTCGGGCGACCACGCCGGCGACGTGTCGATCGCCTTGTCGTTGGTCAGCCGCCGCACGATCGAGCCGTCGCTCGCGCTGATCACGTAGATCTCGGGGTTGCCGTCCTTCGACAGCGTGAGCGCGATGTAACGGCCGTCCGGCGACCACGCCGCGCCGGTGTTCATGCCCTGCTGTGCCGACAGCTTCTTCGGCCGCCCGCCGCCCGCCGGCGATACGTACAGGTCGGGGTTCGAGCGCATGAACGACGTGTAGGCGATCTGTCCGCCGTTCGGCGACCACGCCGGCAGGATGTTCGTCGAGCTGTTGTGCGAGACCGAGTACGCGTTCGCGCCGTCGAAGTCCATCGCGTAGATCGCGCTCGTGCCCTTGCCCTTCGCGGTGAACGCGATCTTCGAGCCGAAGAACCCGGGCTCGCCCGTGTAGTACTTGACGACGTCGTTGCACCAGCGGTGGACCGCGGTGCGGGTGTCGGGCTTGCGCGGGTACGTCTTCGTCAGCACCGCGGTCGCGCCCTTCGACACCTCGTACAGGCGGAACTCGATCGAGTCGCCGCTCGCCTTGTACTTCATCACGCCGTACGCGCCGACCGCCTTCCACTTCTCGGGATCGATGCCGAGGCCTTCGCCGCGCAGATCCGCCAGGAACGACTGCGGGTCGAGCACCTTGAACACGCCCGCGACGGTCATGTCGAACGTTTCGACTTGCGCGATCTCCTTCGCGACCACGTCGCCTTCGGGCGCCGTCGGCGTCGCGATCGGATACAGGCCGCGCGTCGCGCCGTTGACGTCGATGAGGACGCCACCGCCACCGCTGCCGCTGCCGCTACCTTGCTGGGCATGCACCGCAGCGGGCGAGAGCGCGATCGCGATCGCGACGAACGTCCCGATCAGTGCGCGGCGTTGGGATTGAAGCGGAAGCATATCCATCGGTTGATCGTGCCGAGCAGCTCGGTGGGCACCGGAATCGGGTTCTGGTTGCGGACCTTTTGCACCGCGTTGATCGCATCCTGCGCGGCGCGATCGAGGTCCGCGCCGCCGTTGTTGTCCTCGAACTTCGTATCGACGATCTTGCCATCGGCGGTCAGGTGAAAGCAGCCGACCGGGCTGCCATTCGATTCGGAGATCGTCGGCAGCGTGAAATTGTCGTGGATGTCCTGCGCGAACTTCTGCAGGTACGGGTGGCCCTTGGTCTCCGACGCCCAGCCCCGCTCGTTGCCGTTGAACACGCCCGGATCGACCGTCGGCTTGCCGACCGGATCGTCGGGGTTGTCGTGGTGGCCGGCCGCCGCGAACGGATCGGTCACCTCGTCTTTCTTCTTCGGCGGGTCGTCCTTCTTCGGCTCGACCGGCTTGGCCTTGTCGTCGTGCGACACGCCGTGTGGCTTCTCGGCCGGATCCGGCGCGCGCGTCTTCTTCTGCGGCTGCTTCTGCGGCTTCTTCGAGTACGCGATGGTCGCTTCGATCGCGTCCATGTCCGTGATGATCGGCTTGTGCGCCTCGGCCTTCTTCGTGAACAAGACCGCGCCGCCGAGCAAGACGCCGGCGAGCGCGATCGTCACCGCGCCGGAGACCACGTGCATTTCGTTGTCGCTGAGCGACATGGGGCGTTCCGCTACCTATCTCTATGATCTAAGACGTACGTCAGTGCCCGGTGTTCTTGTCGAGGTCGTCCAGGTTCAGGACGTCGGTCGGGGAGGTGAGCATCATGACGCGCGTAACTCCTGCATTCTTCGCGATCGCCATGGCCGTGACCACCTGGGAATAAGGCAGGTCGGCGTCGGCGCCGACGTACAGCGCGCTCTCCTTCTGGATGCGGTCGTTGGTCTTGAGCTTCACCTCGAGATCCTTCCACTTGAGCTGGGTACCGCCGAGGCGAATCCCGTCCTTCTTGATCGACAGCACGAGCGGGGAGTTCGGATCCTCGAGGTTCTCGGCCGTGACCTTCGGCAGGTCGAGGCTGACGCCGGTGTTCAGCATCGGCGCCGTGATCATGAAGATGATGAGGAGCACGAGCATGACGTCGACCAGCGGCGTGACGTTGATGTCCGCGTTCAGGTCGCCGTCGCCGCCGGCTTGCATCGCCATCGCGCCGCTCCGCTACCTCAGGAAGTGTCGCTTGATGATGTTGAGATAGTCCTGCTCGAACGTCTCCATCTCGGAGCGCAGCACGCGGATCTTGCGCGTGAAGTAGTTGTAGGCCATCACGGACGGGATCGCCGCGGCGAGGCCGATCGCGGTCGCGATCAGGGCCTCGGAGATGTGCGGGCCGATCGTCTGCAGCGCGGCGGCTTGCTTGGACTGCGAGATGTCCAGGAACGCGAACATGATGCCGAGCACGGTGCCGAACAGGCCGATGAACGGCGCCGCCGAGCCGGTGGTCGCGAGAAACGGCACCATCGACTCGAGCTTGAGCGTCTCCTGCGTCTGCGCGCGGCGCAGCGCGCGCTCGATGTTCGCGAGATTGCCTTCGCGATCGTCCTTGAGCTGCGCGTCGGACTGCAGCTTCGCGAGCTCGGTGTAGCCGGCGATGAACATCGCCGAGATCGGGCTCGAGTTGAGCTGCTGAGCTTGCTTGTAGATCTGCTCGATGTCGCGCGAGCGCCAGAACGCGTCGACGAACCGCGCCGATTCGCCCGCCGCGCGGCCGATGTAGAGCCGCTTGTAGACGATGATGTAGAGGCCGATCACGAACATCACGAGCAAGAGCAGCATCACGCCCTGGACGAGCCAGTGCGCCTGCTGGAACAAGCTGACGACGTCCAGGTTCGCCCCGACGGCGGCGGCCGCGTGGGTTGGCAAAAACCCTGGCATAATGACCGCTTCGATAGCACGCGCTTTCATGCCCGGTCAAATGAGCGAATTGGTTCTCGCGTGCGCGTTCGCGTGCAGCTGCACGACCGCGAACGGCGGCGCGGTCGATCTCAGCTGGACGCTGAGGCCGCAGAGCGGGACGACCGACCCGAACATCCCGAGCCCATTCGTAGACTGCGGCCTCAAGGGCAACGACAGCACCACCCCGCTCGCCGGTCCGGTCGAGTGGATCGAGCTCGATTGGGCTGTCGGTGCGGTGACCGGCCAGCGGACGTTCTGCTGCTACCTCGAGCACGGCGTGACCACGTTCGACCTTCCGCAGGGCACGGCGTCGCTGTCGGTCGTGCCGCTGTGCGGCGACGGCAATCCGGCCGAAGACGGGACGTATGTCGCGCCGGCGCCGGTGCTGCGCTCGGTCACCGAGGGCGCGACGATCACGCTCGGCGCGGTCGAGCTGATCGTCGACGTCGCGTCGAACGAGACCGATTGCTCGGGCGGCTCCGGGACCACCCCGTGCATCTGCGCCAACATCCCGATCGACAACCACAAGTGCTCGCAATGAGATTCCCGGCGATCGCGGCCGCGACGCTCGCGGCATGCACGACGACCAAGCTCGGCCACGTCCAGGCGACGTGGGCGTTCGCCGACATCGACGCGAACGGCCAGCAGACCGGCGCGACGTGCCCGCCGGGCTTCGAGTACGCGGCGTTGCACACCGCGCTCGCCGCGCCGGACGGCTCGCTCGTCGATCCGTGCATCGCGGTCGACAGCGACTGCTACATCGACGTGTTCGAGTGCGGCGCGGGCAGCGGCGTCAGCTCGGGACTGCCGCCGCAGACCTACCTATCGTGGCTCTCGATCATCGAAGACGACCCGATGGCGATGCCGTTCGCGGTATCCGAGCAGCAGCTGTTCACGATCACCGACGAGGACGTGCAGTTCGAGACCACGGTGTTCGAGAACGGCGGCGCGTTCCGCTTCGAGTGGTCGCTGGTCGGTGCGAATTCCGGCCAGACGCTGACCTGCGCGCAGGCCGGCGCGGCGACGATCGACGCGTCGGTGACGATCGGCACCCAGCAGCTGGCGTCGCTGACCGACTGCGACGCGCCGTTCGGCTACAGCGCGGCGCTGCCGCCCGGCTCGTACACGCTCGCGCTCGATCCCCTGAACGGGTCGCACACGCCGCTCGGCAACCAGGCCGCGACGGCGCCGAACCTGATCGGCACATCGGCCAACGCGATCACCGACGTCGGCGAGGTGATGCTGCCGATCGCGGGCATGTAAACCGCGTGTGCTAAGGTTCGATCGTGGCGCGTCGAGCGCGGTTCGATCTCAAGCAGCTGCGGATCACTCGCGGCGCGCTGGTCTTGGCGGGGCTCGAGCTCGGGTTTTCGCTGGTCGCGATGCTGTGCGACCAGGACACGCGCGCGACGGTCTACCAGTACACGCTCGCGAGCGCCGACAACGTGTTCGGCCGGGGCCGGGTGTGGACGCTCGCGACCAGCCCGCTGTTCCAGCCCGACCTGCTCGGGCTCGCACTGAACCTGTTCGTCGTGTGGTCGTTCGTGCCGACGCTCGAGCGGTTCTGGGGCACCCGCCGGTTCTATCGCTTCGTCGCGATCACGTCGCTCGCCGGCACGCTGGCCGGCACGCTGATGGGGCTCGCGATCGGGCGCGGCGAGATGCCGATCGCCGGGCTGTCGCCGTTCGTGTGCGCGGGGATCGTCGCGTTCGGCATCGTGTACGCCCGCCAGCCCGTGCAGTTCTTCGGCGTGCTGCCGCTGACGGGCCGGCAGCTGATGTGGGGGTTCCTCGGCTTCTACGCCCTGTTCGTGCTGTTGCAAGGCCTGTGGGAGCAGGGCGCGGCGCTCGCGGCCGCGAGCATCGTAGCCGCGGTGATGACGTCAAAACGGTGGAGCCCGGGCCTCGCATGGCGGCGCTGGCGCATCGCACGCGCGCGGGCGCGCCTGAGCGTGCTCGAAGGCGGCATGCGCGAGCCGAAGCCGAAGCCGCCGAAGCGCCCGGACGAGCGGTTCATCAACTAGGCGTGGTACTTTCGGGCGTGATGGAAGAGGGTGACGTCCCGACCGAAGGCACCGGCATGACCACGCTGTTCGAGGGCGAGTGGGCGACGGTGCGGCGCCTGCGCAAGGGCAAGCTGGTCGTGATCAGCGGTGCCGATCAGGGCAAGGAGCTCGAGATCGCGAAGCCGCGGGTCACCGGCGGGCGCAGCATCATCAGCGACCTCGTCGTCCAGGACAAGGCGGTCTCCGGCACGCACTTCGAGGTGAGCGCGCGCGACGACGGCTATCGCCTGCGCGATCTCAACAGCCGCAACGGCATCTTCGTCGGCGATCTGCGCGTGCGCGAGTGCTACCTGCGCCCGAACACGGTCTTCCGCATCGGCCACACCAACATCCAGTTCCAGTCGACGCAGGACGTCGTCGAGATCGAGCTGTCGAAGAAGGATCGCTTCGACATGATGCTCGGCGCGTCGCCCGCGATGCGCGAGATCTTCGCGCACCTCGAGAAGGTCGCGCCGAGCGAGCTGACATGCCTCATCACCGGCGAGACCGGCACCGGCAAGGAGATGGTCGCGCGCGCGCTCCACAACGCGAGCGCGCGCAAGAGCAAGCCGTTCGTCGTGCTCGACTGCGGCTCGATCCCGCGCGAGCTGATCGAGTCGACGCTGTTCGGCCACGAGAAGGGCAGCTTCACCGGCGCGCACGCGCAGCACGTCGGCTGCTTCGAGCAGGCGAACGGCGGCACGATCTTCCTCGACGAGATCGGCGAGCTCGACATCTCGCTCCAGCCGAAGCTCCTGCGCGTGCTCGAGCAGCGCGAGATCAAGCGGGTCGGCGGCGATCGCACCCACAAGGTCGACGTCCGCGTGCTCGCCGCGACCAACCGCGATCTGCGCGAGGAGGTCAACCGCGGCACGTTCCGCGAGGATCTCTACTTCCGGCTCAGCGTCGTCCACGTCGAGCTGCCGCCGCTGCGCGAGCGCCGCGAGGACATCCCGGGCCTCGCGAACCACTTCTTGCGCGAGGTCGCGTCGCGGCGCGGGATGACGATGTCGTTCTCGCAGGACGCGATGGCCGGCCTGATGAGCCATAGCTGGGCCGGCAACGTGCGCGAGATGCGCAATGTCGTCGAGCGCGCGTCGGCGCTGAGCGACGGCCCCGTGATCACGCGCGCCGATCTCGTGTTCGGCCGCGAGATGGGCCCGAGCGTGGTCGTCTCGCACGATCTCGCGCAGGCCGGCGCGCAGGCCGCGCAGCGCGCGGCGGCGCAGATGGCGGGCGTCGAGCTGCCGCAGCAGTCGGGCCCGGCCACGTTCGACGCGTCGCTGCTCAAGGCCGGCCTCGGCTTCAAGCAGGCCAAGCAAACCGTCGTCGACGCGTTCGAGATCGCGTACCTGCAGGAGCTGATGAAGCGCAACGACGGCAACATCACGCGCTCGGCGCAGGAAGCGGGGTTGACCCGCTACCACCTGCGCGAGCTGCTCAAGCGTCACGGCCTCAAGGGCGGAGACCTGGAGTAGGCGACGTGGTGAACCCGTATGCACAACCGTACGCGCCGACCTATCCGCCGCCGCCACAGGGCAACGGCATGGCGGTCGCGGCGATGGTCCTCGGCATCCTCGCGATCGTGCTGTGCTGGATCCCGTTCCTCAACTGGGGGCTGGCGCTGCTCGCGATCATCTTCGGCGCGCTCGGCATCGGAGCCGCGAACAAGCGCGGTAGCGGCAAGGGCATGGCGATCGCGGGGCTCGTGTGCGGCGCGATCGGCGCGCTGCTCGGCGTGATGTTCTGGCTGCTGGTGGTTGCCGCGGTACGCACCGTCGGGCACCAGATCGAGAAAGGCTCGAAGAAGGCGATCGCGGAGATCACCGTGCGAGAGCTCGCGACCGAGGCGTACCCGATGTGGTCGCGCGATCACGCATCCGAGGAGTGCCCGCGCAGCCTCGGCGATCTCGCGAGCTATCGGACCGACCGGGACCTCAGGGATCCGTGGGGCCACGAGTACCGGATGTACTGCGGGTCGAACCTGCCGGCCGGCGCGATTGGCTTTGCGGTCTCGTCGGACGGCGAAGACGGCATCGAAGGCACGGCCGACGACATCAAGTCGTGGTAGCGAGGTCGTGCCTCGCGCTGGTGATGGCGGTCGACCGTGCTCGCGATGACGGATCGATCCCCTGATCGTGGCCGCGCTCGTGATCGTCACTGCGGGACCACGACCGTCGCCGTGCCGGTCGCCGCGAACGTGCCGAGGAAGTCGCTCGACTGGATCCGCGCGGTCGACACGTCGAACACGACGAAGTGACCGTCGTCGTTCGGCGGCGCGTCGTACTGCGCGAGCACGGCGGTCGCCGAGCCGTTCGCGACGTTGTGCATGATCGGCGGATTCAGGACCATGCGACCGCGCAGCATCAGGCCGAGCACGCTCTTCTCGGCGGGCTCGCTCACGATGTCGCTGCCGAGCGACGTCGCGAACGCCTCGATGCACGGGTCGGGCGCGTACGTGTCGATGAAGCCTTCGGTCTGGAAGATGTTCTTCGCGGCGCTGCCCGCCGGCGGCTCGCGCACGAAGAGCTTCGCGTAGTTCACGCCGTCGGCGCGCTCGATCCACGTCTGCGCGAGCGCGAGCTCGGGGTTGTCCTCGTCCATCGGCGCGTCGCGCGCGATCGTCTCGACGAGCTGCGGGAAGTCTACCGGCGCCATCTTGTAGAGCAGGCTCAGGTAGCCGACGCCGCCCGTGCCCGACAGCACGGCCGCCTTCAGCGCCGGCTCGAACGCGATGAACGGCGGCCCGGTCAGCCCGCCTTGCGAGTGGCCGAAGAACATCAGGCGATTCTGATCGAACGTGATCGTGCGGCTGTTCGCGGTGTCGTCGATCGACAGCCCGAACGCGAGCCGCATCTGCGACCACGCGTCGGCCGCGCCTTGCAGCGCGTTGTCGCGCGCGGCGTACGGGTTCGCGAAGTTGAAGAAGTCGACGTCGGGATCGCCGGTGGGGTTGCGGATGCCGTGCAGGACCTGGTCGGTCGAGATCACCGCGATGCCCTGCTGCGCGAGGTAGCGCGCGGTGTCGTCGTCGATGAACGACATCCAGTCGCCGCCGGTGCCGTGCTGGTAGATCGCGATCGGCCAGCCGGTCGCCGGCGTCGGACCCTCGGGCACGGTCAGCGCGAACCGCATGTTCTCCATCACCTGCACGACCGCCGCGCCGTCGGAGCCGACGTGGATCTGCCCGCCGGCCGACAGGTACGGCACGGTGCCGTCCTGAAAGTTCGGCGCGACGTACATGCCGGTCCAGATCGAATACACGCCGTTGTCGCCGGACGTCGCGACGCCGGTGCCGACCGGCGCCGGCGTGCCGAACACGCCCATGCGCAGCGCGTCGGCGATGAACGTCGCGTGCTGCGTCGTGAACACCGCGGCCGACACGACGTCGGCGCGCGTGTCGCTCGTGCCGGCGTCGAGCCACGCGAGCAGAGGCGCGTAGACCGTGCGCGCGTTCGCGACGTCCGAGCTGCCGCCGCTCGTCGCGAGCAGCGACTTGAAATCCGCCGACGGCCCGACCGCGTGGCCGCCCGTGTCCTTCACGCGGTTCGTGATCACCATCGCGTAGACGGTCGCCTCGTCGAGCGGGAAGCCGGGATACGGCCGCACGACGAGCCGATTCGCGCCGATCGTGTTCGTGCCGTCGCTGCGGAAATCGACGATCGCCGGCGACAGCGCGCCGTAATCGGCCGACGACACGTCGACATTGACGATGTAGACCGACGCGCCCGCCTGCATCGAGCCGGCCGGATCGGGCAGCGTGCTCGGATCGATCGCGTCGGAGAACCGCGCGGAGATCGCCGCCGACAGGCCCCAGCCGTCGAGCGTCTCGGCGTCCATCCGGTACTGGTCGACGATCATGCTGTTGACCGGGAAGTCCGACAGGTCGAGCGTGCCGTCACTCATGCGGTGCAGGTCGTTCGGAAACGGCAGCTCGTAGTAGTCGTCCTTCGGCGAGAGCTCGAACAGCGCGGTCGTCCCGCTACTCGAGCTGCCGCATGCCGCGACCAGCACGCACGCCAGCGCCTTCGTCATGGCCCGACGCTATCAAAATGTCAGGACGATGACACCCGCCGTCGCGAAGGCGGCGCCCGCGCCCGTGATGCCGATCGCGTAACCGGGCTTGCCGCTCTCGGCGTCGTAGATCGCGATCCCGGCGGCCAGCGCGGCCAACCCGACGACGATCATCGTCGTGCCGGCGGTGCGGTGGTGGCGATGTTGCTCGAGCGTGGCGATCTTGCCCTCGAGCGGCGTGGTCGCCGCGACGATCGCGGCGCGGTGCCCGGCTTCCTCGTCGGGCAGCTGCTGCGGCAGCGCGTCGAGCAGCTTGATCGACGCGCGCTCCGCCGTCGCGAGCGCCTCGTTGAGCGTGCACACGTCGCAGCGCGCGCTCTCCTGCGACAGCACGTGGCCGTTGTCGGTGCGCACCAGCGTGATCACCGAGCCGAAGCTCGTGCCCGAGCCCGACAGCGCCGCGATCAGCGCGACGTCGGCCTTCGCCTGCGCCTTCATCTCCATGATGCACGGACCGATCACGCAGCCGTCGGTCCACTTCGTCGAGTTGATCATCAGCTCGTGCACGCGCGAGCGCGGCGCGATGAAGTAGTGCTGCGGATCGGCCATCTGATCGAGGTCGCGCTGGAACTGCTGGCCGACCTCGTTCGGCACGCCTTCGCCTGCGCGCACGTCGAGGATCGCGACGATGCGCCGCTTGTCGCCCGCCTTCGGCATCGGCTTGGGCGGGGGCTCGGGCGGTGGCGGGGGTGCGGGGGGCGGCGCGACGTCGGCGGGCGGCGAATCCTTGGGCTTGCCGCCGGGGCGTTTTGTCGGCCCTGCGAGCGCACTGCTCGCGACGAGCAGCGCGCCGAAGATGACTACGCTCCGCACTACTTCTCGTCGATCTGCCCGATGAACTGCTTCATGAGCCCATCGATCATGAGGTTGCGGTCGGTGATCTGGTACTTGCCATCGCGCCAGCCCGCCTGCACCTCGTCGTACCGTTTCTGGCAATCTGCGATCGCCGCCTTGTACAGCGACACCTTCTTGATGATGTCTTTCTGGTTGCGCACGAAGTACGAAACCATCGACGCGCCGGCGGCGACCGTCAGCACCAGGCCGAGCGGCCCGCCCAGCGCGTAGCGGAGGCCGATGCGCAGCGCGAGCAAGAGCCCGGCGCCGATCGCGACCTTCTTGGTTCCGGAGCCGTCGACGACCGAATCCTTCGCGAGCGCGAGCGAGGTCTGGCCCGAGGCGATCAAGAGCGCGATGAAGTTGCCTTTGCGCGTCGTCCAGCCGCGATCGTAGTACTCGCGGATGGCCTGCTTCAGGAATGCGTCCCAGCTGGCGTAGAGCCCCTGGGCGCCCGCTGCAGCTTCTTTGGACGGCTCGGCCACGCATCCAGCTTACCATCCGCGTTTGACACGCGAGGTCGGGTCGCACAGATTCAGCGGGTGAGGAAGCTCGCGTCCGCGCTGTGCATTCTGTGCGCAATCGAGGGGGCCGCGCTCGCCGATCTCGCGAGCGGACGCGACAAGCTGATCGCGGGTGATTACAAGGGCGCGATCGCCGAGCTCGCCAAGGTCACCGGCAAGGATCGCACGGCCGCGCGCGTGCTGCTCGCGCGCGCCGAGCTCGAGACCGGCGATTACACGGCCGCCGAGGCGACCGCGACCGCGCTCGGCAAGGACGTCGACGCCCACCTCGCGCTCGACGACATCCGCATCGCGACCGGTCGCGCGCAAGATGCGCTCGCCGATCTCGAGCAGCTCCACAAGGATCATCCCGACGACCGCGCGGTGCGCACGTCGCTCGCGATCCTGCGCTACCACCTCGGCGACCACATCAACTCGCACGCGCTGTTCGACGACACGATCCACGAGTACGACGCACGCACGCTCAACCTGAGCGATCCGGAGGCGCTGTACCAGCTCGCCGAGGCCGCGCGCTACACCCAGCAGTACGAGCTCGCGAACGACACCTATCGCGAGGCGCTGCACCTCGATCCGAAGCTCACCGATGCCGGTGTGCGGTGGGCCGATCTGTTCTCGCAGAAGTACGCCTCCGAGCTCGCCGCGCAGACCCTCGAGGAGGTGTTCAAGGTCAACCCGAACCATCCGGACGCGCATGCCGCGATGGCCGAGGTCATCCTCGACACCACCTATGACCTCGCGGCGGTGCATCACCACCTCGATGCCGCGTTCGCGGTCAATCCGAAGAACGCGCGTGCGTTGCGCGCGGCTGCTTCGCTCGCGATCGATCAGAACCGCTGGGACGAAGCGACCAAGATGCTCGACGATGTCCTCAAGACGAACTCGCAGGACGTCGAGGCGCTCGCGCAGAAGGCGACGATCGCGTGGCTGCGCGACGACACGAAGGCGTACGACGCGATCAAGGCGCAGGCGTTCGCGGTCGATCCCAAGTACGCCGAGCTCTACCGCATCGTCGCGCGCTCGGCGGTGCGCGAGCACCGCTACGTCGAGGCGATCGACCTCGAGAAGCAGGCGATCGCGCTCGAGCCCGCGTACTACGAGGCGATGGCGGGCGCCGGCCTCGGCTACCTGCGGCTCGGCATGGAGAAGGAGGCGCTCGAATGGCTCGACAAGGCCTACAAGGGCGACCCGTACAACGTGCGCACGGTCAACACGCTGAACCTGTTCGAGCGCACGATCCCGAAGCAGTACTCGTTCGCGACGACGAAGGACTTCCGCATCCGGTTTCACAACGACGAGAAGGCCGTGCTCGAGCGCTACATCGAGCCCACGCTCGAGCGCGCGTTCGCCGACATGGTGAAGCGCTACGGGTTCACGCCGAAAACGCCGGTCACGCTCGAGCTCTACGCCGACCGCACCGACTACGCGGTGCGCACGGTCGGTCTGCCCGATCTCGGCGCGCTCGGCATCACGTTCGGCCAGGTGATCACGGCGATGTCGCCGGCGAACGGCGACATCAACTGGGGCATGGTGCTGTGGCACGAGCTCGGGCACGTGTTCGCGATCCAGCTGTCGAACTCGCGCGTGCCGCGCTGGTACACCGAAGGTCTCAGCGAGTACGAGACGCTGACCGCGCGGCCCGACTGGCGGCGCGAGAACGACACCGACCTCTACGGCGCGGTCGCGAACGGCACGCTGGTCTCGATCGCGGACCTCAACGGCGCGTTCATGAACCCCGATCCGAACGAGGTCGTCGCCGCGTACTACCAGTCGGCGGTCACGATCGAGTACCTCGCGCAGACCTACGGGTTCGCGAAGATCGTCGACGGGCTCAAGCTCTACGGCAAGGGCCTCGAGACGCCCGACGTGCTGAAGTCGATCACGGGCAAGACGATCGCCGACCTCGATCGCGACTTCCGCGCGTACCTCGACATCCGGCTCGCGCCGTACAAGGGCACGTTCAGGCTGCCGACGCACGGCTTCTCCGACGTCACGAAGCTCGAGATCGCGGCCGATGCCGCGCCCAAGGACGCGAAGGCGCGCGCGTACGTCGCGCTCGCCTACTATTACGCGGGCGACGCCGAGAAGTCGGGCGCCGCGGCGAAGGCAGCGGTCGCGCTCGATCCGAAGCAGCCGATCGCGCGCTACATCCTCGCCGAGATCGCGGTGCACAACAGCGACAGCGCGGCCGCGAAGCAGCTGTACACGGGCCTGGCCGCGGACGGCCACGACAGCTACGACGTGCGGGCGCGTCTCGCGCAGCTCGCGAAGGAAGCGAACGACCCCGACGAGCTCGTCAAGCAGCTGTGCGCGGCCAAGAAGCTCGATCCCGAGCGCAGCTATCCGTTCCAGGCGCTCGCGCAGCTCTACGAGAAGCAGGGCAAGATGCCCGAGGCGCTGCACGAGTGGGAGCAGTTCGCGTTCCTCGAGCAGATGGATCTCGGCCCGCTCAAGAAGCTGGTGATCGAGTACGGCAAGCTCGGCAACTGGGCGAAGGTGAAGACGTACGGCGAGATGGCGACGTACATCAACCCGGCCGATCCCGACATCCTCGCCGGCCTCGGCCGCGCGTACCTCGAGCTCGGCGACGCCGCACGCGCGCTGTACACGTACGACACGATGCTCGTGACGAGCCCACCGCCGCGCCGCCCCGCGCTCGTCCAGCTCGGCCGCGCGAAGGCGTTCGCGGCGCTCGGCAAGCTGAAGGACGCGAAGGCCGCGCTCGCGATCGCGAAGCAGACCGAGCCCGAAAATGCCGAGGTTCTCGCGCTCGAGGCCAAGCTGAAGTAGCGTTCGTGCACGAGGCGGCACGCGCTCGCGCTCGCCGGGCTCGCGCCGCAAACCGAGCCGACGACCGGATCCGACGACGTCGTCGTGACCGTGCCCGGTAGTCAGCCCAAGAGCTTGTGGATCGTGTCGATCACCTGGCGCAGCCGCATCGGCTTGTCGAGGAAGATGTTCGCGCCGGCTTCGAGCGCGGACTTGCGTGCCGATTCGCCGCCGGCCGACACCGCGATGATCGCGAGGTTGCCGAGACCGAGCTCGGTGCGCGCGGCCTGGATGACGCGCGCGCCGTCGAGCACGGGCAGGTAGATGTCGACGATCAGCGCATCGAACTTCTCGCGGCGCAGGATCTCGATCGCCTGGCGGCCGTCCTCGGCGCTGCGCACCGCGAACTGCACGCCGCCGCCGAACTCGCGGCGCGCCGAGCCGCGCAGGCCGTCGTGGATGAGGTTCGCGACGTGGCGGTTGTCCTCGACCACGAGCACGCGAAAGATCCGCGAGACCATCTGCGGATCGCGCTCGCGGATGCGCGCGATCACCGACGCGAGCTCGTCGCGCGCGGGCCCGGGCGAGAACTGGATGCCGGCGCCCGCGCCCTCCGCTTCGCCACGCGTCCACCGCACGATGCCCTCGATCGCGATCGGCTCGAGCAGGCCGGGGAAGCCGAGCACGAGCTGCACGGCCGTGCCGATCGGCAGCACGCGGTTGGTCGCGACAAACGTGCCGCCGCTCGAGAGATTCTCGGTGTAGTCGCCGACCAGATCGTCGGCGCCTTCGTATTCGACGAACAGCGTGACCGGCTCGCGGTCGGTCTTGCGCTTCTCGTCCATGCCGCGAAATTTATCACGCCGCGGGAACGCTGACCGTGAACGTCGTGCCGCGCCCCAGCGTGCTGGCGACCGCGAGGTCGCCGCCGTGGTCCTTCACGATCTGCTGGGTGAGCGCGAGACCGAGGCCGCTGCCGCCTTCCTTCGTCGAGAAGAACGGATCGAACAGGCGCTCGAGCACGTCGGGCGCGATCCCGACGCCCTCGTCTTCGACTTCGATCACGACGCGGCTGTCGGCCTTCTTCGTGCGCAGCGTCACGCGGCCGCCGCCTTTCGCGATCACGGCCTCGCTCGCGTTGCGCACGAGATTGATGAGGCACTGGCGCAGCTGCGATGCGTCGACGAGCGCGGTCGGCTCGCCGGCACCGAGCTCGAGCACGAGCTCGACCTTCTTCACGGCGAGGTCCTCGCGCACGAAGCTCGCGAGCTGGTCGGCGATCGCGTTGACGGCCTCGGGCGCGACCTTCGGCTTGGGCAGCCGCGCGAACGAGAGGTACTCCTCGGTGATCGCGGTCAGCCGATCGACCTCGCGATGGATCGAACGGCACAGCTCGCGCGCGTCGCTCGACTCCTTGTCGTCGCCGAGCTCCTCTTCGAGCAGCTCGGTGTTGAGCCCGATCGACGACAGCGGGTTGCGCACCTCGTGCGTGATCATCGCGGCCATCTTGCCGATCGCGGCGAGCCGCTCGCTGCGCACCAGCTCGCGCTCGCGCTCCTCGACCGCGCGCGCCATCGAGTTGAGCTCGCGCGCGAGGTCCTTGACCTCGGTCGGCCCGCGTTCGCGGATGCGCACGCCGTAGTCGCCGGCGGCGACCTGCCGCGCGGCCGCACGCAGTTGATGCAGCGGGCGCAGCTCGAACACGACCCAGATCGTGATGAACAGGCCGAGCAGGACCGCCGTGACGCCGAAGTAGATCGTGTAGACGCGCAGCTTGTGCTCGTTGTCTTCGAGCAGGCTCGTCTTGGTCTGCACGCGGCGGTTGAGCGTGCCGCCGAGCTCGGTGGCATCGAGCAGGATCTGCTTCTCGGCGTTGCGCAGCCGGTTGAGCGACTCTTGCTGCTCGGGTGTCGGATCGCCGTCGGTGCGCGGCCTGAACTTGTTGAGGTGAGCGTAGTAGGGCGTGGTCGCGTCGATCTCGGATTGGATCGTATCGACGTGATGTCGCGTGACGTCGAACTCGTGCTCGGGGAGATCGGGCGTCTTTTCGGTCTGCGCGAGCACGGTCTGGAGCCGGCGGAGCGCGAAGTCGCGATGGTTTCGCGTGCTGACGAGGAGGTGGGGATCGTCCTCGAATCCTTCGTTCAGGTACTTCGAGAGCTCTTCCTGCGAGTGCTGCAGCTCCTTCGGGAGCGGCGCCAGCGGCACGTAGCCCACGCGGAGCAGGTGGATCTCCCGCTCCACCTCCCTCATGTTGACCACGACCGTCGCCGCGATGATCCCGAACGTGATGGTGAGGGCGGCAAAACCGAGCAGGATTCGCGCCGATAGGGTTCGCATGCTGGAGCCGGAGGCCGCCCGATCCGTGTATACTACGGGTTCTGAGGACACCCATGATTCGTGCCCTTACGTTGACTTGTCTAGCATTGCTCGCGACGGCGGCACCGGCGTGGGCAGGCAAGCCGAGCATCGCGGTGCTCGGGCTCGAGGTCGTGGACCCGGGCGGAACGCCGACCCCGGCCGACACCCAGGTCGCGAAGGACCTCACCGAAGGCCTGCGCTCGCGCGCCAAGGCCGGCACCGGCGCGTACTCGCTCGCGCCCGGCAGCGAGAAAGAGCTGATCGACCTCAAGCTGCTCAACAACTGCGATTCCGCCGCACCGTCGTGCATGTCGGTGATCGGCGCGAACCTCGGCGCCGACTTCCTGATGTACGGAAAGATCGAGAAGGAGAAGAGCGGCAAGGCCTACACGGTCTCGATGTTCCTGCTCGACGTGAAGAAGAAGGCCGTCGAGCACACGTCGAACGCGCTGATCCCGCTCGCGCAGGCGTCGGGCCCGAGCCTCACGAGCTGGGCGAAGAATATCTACGGCAACCTCACGGGCCAGCAGAGCTCGGGCATCGTGGTCGTGAAGCTGACGAACGCCGACCACGGCACGATCCTCATCGACAACGAAGCGAAGGGGAGCATCACGAACGGCGTCGGTCAGGTCAGCGGGCTCGAGGAGGGCAAGTACAAGCTCGGCGTCGAGTCCGAGGGCTTCAAGCGCGCCGAGCAGGACATCACGGTCCGCGCCGGCGAGACCCAGAACATTCCGGTCAAGCTCGAGAAGGCCGAAGGTGGTGGCGAGGTCACGCCGGTCGGTCCCGGTGGTGGCGGCGTGATCGTCGGCGGTGGTGGCGGCGGCGGCGGCGAGAGCAGCCGCGGCTGGGCCGGCTGGAAGCCGGTGTTCTTCGGCTCGGTCGCGGTCGGGCTCGCGGCGGGTGCGTGGTGGATCCACGCCGCCGGCAAGGTCACCGACTACGAGATGGAAGAGTGCGAGAACGGCTACTACGGCGGAACGACCTCGCCGGCGAGTCCGGTCAACTGCACCGGCAAGTCGAACACGCACATGACCGACGAGGCGTCGCTCCGCGCGGCCGGCAACCACTGGTCGACGCAGACGTACATCGCCGGCACCGTCGTCGGCCTCGCGGGCGCGCTGGCGATCGTCGCGGGCTACGAAGGCTTCATCGCCAAGCGCAGCAGCTCGTCGTCCGAGCACGCGATGGGCCACCGCGTCCATCGCGATCGCTTCGTGGTCACGCCGATCGTGTCGCCGAACGGCGGCGCGGTCACGATGCAGCTGACCTGGTAGCCGCGTCGCGCGCTAGTACGTGATGTAGGGGCCGCTCGAGCCGGCTTCCCCGGCCTCGTCGCCCTCGGGCTCGTCATCGATCACCTGCGCGGTGGCCGCGCCGACGCCGTGCAAGACGAAGATCTTCACGGCCGAGGCCGGGATGCGCGCGTTCGGAGCGACGCGGCGCAGGATCGAGAGGATGTTGCGCTGGATGTCCTCGACCTCGGTGACCGCGGGACCGGGCTTGATGACCTTGCCGATCCAGCGCTCCTTGTCCTTGTCATCCCCGATCTCGAGCACGCGCAAGAACTCGTCGGAGCTGCCGTCGAAGTACTTCTTGTCGCCCGGCTTGGACAGGGCGAGGCCTTCGCGCAGCTTGCTGTCGATCTTGGTCCCGAAGAACAGGGCGCAGCTCTTGTCGAGTTTCATGGTTGCCTTCGTTCGGGGACTAGGATTCGAACCTAGATGAGGAGCTCCAAAGACTCCTGTCCTGCCATTAGACGATCCCCGATCTCGAGGCAGGGTACCGCCAAAGCACCGAGTCGGCTACCCATGTTCTTGATTTCCTTGATGCCTTGACAGGTCGAGGTGGACCCTTTACGGTTCGTGCCCACTTTGGCTGGGTAGCTCAGCTGGTTAGAGCAGGGGTTTCATAAGCCCAAGGTCGGCAGTTCAAGTCTGCCCTCAGCCACTTCTCACTCCGGCATCGGAGACACGTTCGCGGCCGGAATGGTCTGACCGTACATCACGCGGATCACTCCGACGCCGCCACCACCACCACCGGCTCCGCCGCCGGTGGACTGAGCGGGAGCGCCCGGGCTGTTCGCTTCATAGCCGCCGTTGCCGCCGGCGGTCGCGCCGGACTCGTTGACGCCTCCGCCGCTCGCGGCGCCGGCGAGCACGGTGGCGAGACTGCCGTCGCTGCCGTCGAACGTGCCGCCGCCGCCGCCACCGCCACCTCCACCGTTCGCGAACACCTGCGCGGCCGGATCGACCGTCAGGGTCGGCGCTGCGAGCACGATCATTCCGCCCGAGCCACCACCGCCGCCGCCGCCGTAACCGGAGCCGCCGGTGCCTCCGCCGGCCGATGCGGTGACCACCGCGGTCGACGTGAGCGCGATCGACTCGCGTGCGACCAGGTACACGGCACCGCCGCCGTCTCCACCGGGCGCTTTCCCGTTGTCGCCCGCGCCACCGGGCCCTCCGACACAGCCGCCGTGGAGCACGTTCTGCGGTGCGGTGATGGCAGCGATCGCCAGGCCGCCCGGAGCCGCGGAGACCCCGTTGCCGCCGTTGCCGCCGCGACCACCAAAGCTGCCGCCGGCTCCCCCGCCGGCGCCCTGCGTGCTGTCGGTTCCGCTCGTCATCGACATGTCGCCGCACAGCGACGAGTCAGCGCCCGGTCCGCTGTTGCCGGTGTTGGCGCTGTTGGCGGAGATCTCGCCGTCGACCGTGATCGTCTCGGTCGCGACGAACACGAGCGGCAGAGACCCGGCCGCAGCCACGAGGACGAGGTCGAGCGTCGTCGCGGAGATCGCACACACCTGAGCTCCGCCGCCCATGGTGACGATGTCGCCGGTGTCGTTGGCACACTTGCCCATGGTCGCGCTGGGGTTCGTGATGACGTTGCTGTCGATCGTGAGCGGCGTGCTCGGCACGGCCGGCACGCAGACGACGAACGGAGCGGGACCGAAGCACAGCGGATCGAACGCATCGAGCGGGGTGTCGATCGCGGTATCGGTCGAGCCATCGGTCGGGCTCGATGGCGTGGCCTCGACGCCGTGCCGGAACGCGCAGCCCGTGATCGCCATCGCGACGAGCGCCCATCGCATGAGCCGATTCTAGCCTGTTAACGCAGCAGGTAACATTCTTACAGTCGGAGCTGACTGTTTTTCACGAACGCGGTACACCCACGACATGGACTTCGCACTCGATGACGATCAACAGCTGATCGTCGACACCGTGCGGCGGTTTGCGGAGCGCGAGCTGCGCAGCTGGGCCGCCGATGCTGATCGCGCCGGGGCGCCGCCCGAACGCCTCGCGGCCGTCGCGAGCGAGCTCGGGTTCGGGCTCGACGCGGTGCCGGCCGACGCCGGCGGCTTGCTCGAGGGCAGCTACTCGCACCTCACGCGCGCGCTCCGCGGGTTCGAGCTCGGCCGCGGTTGCGCGGCGCTCGCCGCGCTGCTCGAGTGCAACGTCGAGCCGGCGCTCGCGGCCGGCAAGTGGGGCGGCCAGGCGCTCCAGCAGGCGCTGTTCGCTTCGATGGCGAAGGGCGAGCTCGCGACGTTCGTCCACGACAGCCGCGGCGCGCTCGACGTCGCCGGCGACCGCATCACCGGCAAGCTCGGCCCGGCGCCCGCGCTCGCGACCGCGAGCTACGTGCTGGTCGGCACGCGCGGCTTGCTCGCGTTCGTGCGCTGCGACGACTGCAAGCGCGAGGCGATCGTGCCGAGCGGCTGGCGCGCGGCCCGGTGGGCGACCGCGACGCTCGAAGGCGCACGGCTGGATCCCGAGCTCGTGCTCGCGCGCGGCGACGCCGCCGACGCCGCGCTCGCCGACGTGCTCGCATGGGCGCGCGTGTCGCTCGCGGCGCGCGCGGCCGGGGTCGCGCAGGCCGCGATGGACCACGCCGAGGCGTACGGCAAGGAGCGCGTGCAGTTCGGCCAGCCGATCGGCAAGTTCGAGGCCCTGATCCGGTTGCGCGACGATGCACAGACGCTGACGCGCGCCGCGCACCTCGTGGCGATGCACGCGGCGTGGCAGATCGATCGCGGGCTGCCCGGCGCGTACGACTCGGCGAGCCGCGCGCGCGTGCTCGCCGGCGACTGCGTCGCACGCGCGACGATCGATGCCGTGCAGATCTTCGGCGGCTACGGCTTCGTCAACGATTATCCGGTCGAGAAGCTCATGCGTGACGCGCGCGCGTTCGAGGCGCTGCACGGCGACGAGCGACTCGGGCGCGTCCTCGCGCAGAAAGCGGGTAGCTGACATGGACCTGTTCCACGACAACGCGTTGCTCCAGGGCGTGCGCCAGATGATGGGCGCGTTCGCGAAGTCGCAGATCCGCGCGATCGCAGCCAAGCACGACCGCGAAGAATCGATGCCGTGGGATCTGATGAAGATGGCCGGCCAGTTCGGGCTGACCCAGACCTCGGTCCTCGACGGCCGCAAGAAGCTGACCGGCGTCGACGAGGATCCCGATCCGAAGAAGCCGAAGTCACAGGCGCGCATCGGCGTGGTCGCGAGCGAGGAGATGGCGTGGGGCTGCGCCGGCATCTCGCTCGCGCTCGGCGGCAGCGGCCTGGCGTGCACCCCGGTCGCGCAGATGGGCAGCGAGGACCAGAAGCAGGAGTTCCGCAAGCTCTTGACCGGCGCCGACGACAAGGGCCACGTCAAGGTCGCGGCGATGGCGCTGTCCGAGCCCGCGACCGGCTCGGACATCTCGGGCCTGAAGACGACGGCCGTGCGCGACGGCAACCACTGGGTGATCCGCGGCAGCAAGCAGTGGATCACGAACGGCCAGAGCGCGGCGGTCTACGTCGTGTGGGCGCAGACCGAGCCCGCCGCCGGCCGCGCCGGCGTGCGCGGCTTCATCGTCGCGCGCGGCACGCCCGGGCTCGTCCCCGGGAAAAAGGAGACCAAGCTCGGCATCCGCGCGTCGGAGACCGCGCAGGTCCACTTCGAGGACGTGCGCGTCCACGACGACATGATGCTGCGCGTGAAGGAATCGGCGGCGGCCGGCCTCGGCGATACCAAGAAGATGCTCGACTCGACCCGGCCGATGGTCGGCGCGCAGGCGACCGGCATCGCGCGCGCGGCGTTCGAGCTCTTGCTCGACCGCGTGCGCGGCGGCTCGCTGCACGGCACGCCGATGGCGAGCCACCAGCACATCATGTTCGAGCTCGCCGAGATGCAGATGGAGATCGCGTCGGCGCGGCTGCTCGCGCACCGCGCGGCCTGGATGGCCGACCATCACATGGACAACGTCGCCGAGGCGTCGATGGCCAAGGCGCACGGCGCGCGCACCGCCCAGCAGGTGACGACCCGCGCGATGGTGCTGCTCGGCGAAGAGGCGCTCGAGCCCGGCCACCCGGTCGAAAAGTGGTATCGCGACGCCAAGATCTACGACATCTTCGAGGGCACCGGCCAGATCCAGCGCCGCATCATCGCCAAGCAGCTCACCGGTCACAATCCAACCTGAAGACACGTTTCGGTGTCTTGATGACATGATCAGCATGCGTTGGATGTGCATGGTCGTGTTGCTGGCGGGAGCGCGCGTCGCGGCCGCGCGCCCGATGCTGCACTTCGATCTCGCGGGCTTGATCAAGGAGAGCGACGAGATCGTCTACGCCGATCGCGTCAAGGTCGAGAAGCCATCGACGTACTCGCGGCTCGTCCACTACCGCGTCACGCGGGTCGTGCGCGGCAAGCTCGCGGTCGGCGCCGAGGTCGTCGTCGAGGAGTTCCTGTATACGCGCGACGGCGTCGCGCTCGACCCGCAGGCCGTGCTGTTCCTGGCCACGCGCGACGGCAAGTACGACCTGGTGTCGTCGGGCCTGCGCGTCGTGCAGGGCGGCAAGGTCTACCGCTTCGAGCAGTACAACAACCCGGGCGGCTGGACGATGGTGCCGCAGGGCGACGATCCGACCGACATCTGGAACGGCACCGAGACTCCGATCGATCTGGCCGCGTTCGGGCGCGCGCTCGATGCGGCGCAGCATCGCGTCGACGCGCTCGCCGCGGCGCTCGCACAGACCGACCGCGATCGCCGGCGCGCGGCCGTGCTCGCGGTGTTCGCGCCGCCCGGCGGCGGTACGGGGGGCGGCTTTTATCGCGACGTGCTCGCGCAGGAAGCGGAGCAGGCGCTGGTGTCGGTCGGCGATCTCGACGGCGCGCTGCTCGTACGCGAGCGCGACCGCACGGCGTTTCGCACCGCGCTCGCGCCGATCGCCGACGTGGTCGCGGTCGCGCGCGACACGGCGCGGCCCGCCAACGTGCGCGTCGAGGCGCTGGCCGCGATCGACAGCGACATGGCCCACCTCGACAACGCCGACGCGGTCCACGCGTTGATCGCGCTCTACGGCGATCGCGATCCGGCCGTGCGCGCCGCCGCAGCCGCGGTATCGACGCCGCGCGGCGCGTCGTCGAGCGATCCCAAGCTGGATGCGAAGTTTCGCGCGATCGACCGCGAGATGCGCGCGGCGCTGGCGAAGCGGTGGGCGGTCGAGACGGATCCGAACGTGCAGTACGCGCTCGTCGTCGCACTCGAGCATCCGCCGGCACGCGCGTCGGCACCGGCGATCGTCGCGCACGTCGACGTGTACGGGCGCGCGCTGACGATCCGCGTGAGGTGCACGCATGCGCACGCACGGATGACGGGCGCACGCGTGACGCCCGCTGCGGTCGCGACTCCCACCATCGAGTACTCGTGCGACAAGGTCGAGTACACGCCGGGTGGCTCGGGTGCCACGCCCGCCGGCAGCTACGCGCTCGCGTTCGAAGCGACCGTCGACGGCAAGCCCGTGAAGATTCCGCTCGGCACGCTCACCGTCGGCGCGGACGGCGCGGTCGCGCTCGCGCGCTGAGCGCGGTCGCGATCGCGATCTCGAGCGCGGCCACGATGCGCGGCAGCGCCATGCTCGGCGTGCCGCGCCGGCGGCGGACCTGAGCCGGCAGGTACGGCACGTGGATTAACCCGCCGCGCACGCTCGGCCGGCGCGCGAGCGCGTGCATGAGGCCGTAGAACACGTGGTTGCACACGAACGTGCCGGCGCTGCCCGAGACGATCGCGGGCACGCGATGTTTCGCGAGCGCCGCCGCGATCGCCTTGACCGGCAGCGTCGACCAGTACGCGGCCGGGCCGCGCGCCGCGATCGCGCGATCGATCGGCCGCGCGCCCGCGTTGTCGGCGATGCGCGCGTCGTCGACGTTGATCGCGATCCGCTCGACCGCGATCGCGCGCGAGCCGCCGGCCTCGCCGACGCCGATCACGAGGTGCGGCCGCACCTCGCGCAGGTGCCCGCGCAGATGCGCGATCGCGGTGTCGAACCGCACCGGCAGCACGGCGGCCACGATCCGGTGGCCGCCGATCGTGCGGCCGTCGAGCGCGCGCACGGCCTGCTCCGACGGGTTCACGGTCTCGCCGGCGAACGGCTCGAACCCGGTCAGAAGCACCTTTCCGAGCGGCACGGCGACCATACATTAGCGTGCCACCCCCGGGCTGCGTTAACGTTTCGGGGCGTGGGCGTAGCACTCGGCATCGACCTCGGAACGACGAACTCGTGCGCCGCGGTCGCGACCCCGACCGGCGTCGAGTTCATCCTCGGCTCGCGGGCCGAGCGCGTGCACCCGTCGCTCGTGGCGTTCCCGCAGGCCGGCGGCGTCGTGGTCGGCGCGGATGCCAAGCGGTTCCGGCTGACCGAGCCGCAACACGTCATTCACTCGGCGAAGCGGTTCATCGGCCAGAACATCCGCGCGCCGATGGTGCAGCTCGCGCTCACCGGCATCCGTTACAAGGTGATCGAGGGCCCGAACCAGCAGCCGGTCGCGGTGCTGCGCGATCGCCGCATGACGATGCCCGAGATCTCGTCGCACGTGCTCCTGCACCTCAAGCGCTGCGCCGAGCGCCAGCTCGCGCAGCCGATCAGCGACGCCGTCATCACCGTGCCGGCGAACTTCACCGACGCGCAGCGCCAGGCGACGAAGGAAGCCGGCCGGCTCGCCGGCTTGCAGGTCATGCGGCTCATCAACGAGCCGACCGCGGCCGCGCTGTCCTACGGCTTCGGCCGCGACCGTGACCAGCTGATCGCCGTGTTCGACTTCGGCGGCGGCACGTTCGACGTCAGCATCCTGCGCCTGCAGGGCGAGATCGTCGAGGTGCTCGCGTCCGACGGCGACTTCTTCCTCGGCGGCGACGACCTCGATCGCGCGCTCGCCGAGACGCTCGCCGCCGAGTGCAACACCGTCCTCAACTTCGATCCGCGCCCGCACCCGGTGCTGATGATGAAGCTGATGATGGGCGCCGAGGCGATCAAGTGCCACCTGTCCGAGAACGACGGCGCCGAGGGCGAGATCGACGGCATCGATCTGCCGACCGGCGAGGTCGGCTCGCTGCCGTTCTCGCTGTCGCGCGCGCAGTTCGAAGGGCTGATCGAGGGCTACATCAACCGCACGATCGAGGTCACGCGCAACGTGCTCGTGCAGGCGCACCTGACGCCGCAGCACATCTCGGACGTGCTGTGCGTCGGGGGCTCGACGCGGATCCCGATCGTCCGCCAGCGGCTCGCCGAGCTGTTCGACCGCGAGCCGAACTATCGCATCAACCCCGACGAGGTCGTCGCGCAGGGCGCCGCGATCCAGGCCGGCTCGCTGTCGGGCTCGATCATCGCCGGCACCGGCATGGGCGCGCGCGATGCCGTCCCGACCGAGGCGCACTCGCCGCTGTTGTTCGGCGGCGCGCCGGTGCCGCAGGGCGAGCTCAAGCGCCCGGTCCTGCTCGACGTCAACCCGGCGACGCTGTCGATCCAGACCGCGGGCGGCTATGCCGAGCGCCTGCTCGACAAGAACTCGCCGATCCCGATCGAGCGCACGCGCGTGTTCACGACCGCGCGCGACAACCAGACTCGCGTCGAGATCGCGTGCTGCCGCGGCGAGTCGCGGCGCTACGAGGAGAACGAGCCGCTCGGCACGCTCGTGCTCGACGAGATTCCGGCCAAGCCGCGCGGCGACGCGAAGATCGAGGTGTCGTTCCGCGTCGACGCCGACGGCATCCTGCACGTGCGCGCGGCCGATGCCGAGTCGGGCGCGGCCCAGGAGGCGCACCTGCAGGTGTTCGGGGCACCGGTCGAGTCGGCGTGAGCGCGAGCGGCGGGAATTCGGCGTCGGTCATGATGTGGGCGCAACGCATCGCCGCGAAGCGCGGCGCGCCCGCTCACGAGCTGCTCGAGATCCGCGCGACCGCGACCATGGACGAGGCGCAGAAGGCGTTCCACAAGATCGCGCGCGTCGCGCACCCGGATCTGCACCGCGCCGGGCTGTCGGAGGACGAGCTCGAGCTGCTCACCGCGGCGTACGCGCTCGTCGCGGGCGCCTATCAGACGTTTCGATCGCAGCCTGCCCCGGCCGTGCCGGCCGCCCGCGCGCCCGCTCCGGTTCCGGTGACCCGCTCGGGCCCGGCACCGGCGACGAACGCGTCGCAGTCGATGTCCTCGAAGGCGCTGCTCTACTACCGCAAGGCCGAGCTCGCGCTCAAGCGCGGCGACCTCAAGAGCGCCGTCTTGCAGATCAAGCTCGCGATCGCGGCGGATCCGCAGTCGGCGTTCCTACGAGCGGCGCTCACCGAAATCGAATCCGAGCTGGCGCGCTGAAGAACTTGCGACTAAGGTTGGCGCGATCATGGCGCCGCGGCAGACGACGGGTACAGCGATCACCGGACACGGAGTGTGGCACCCCGAGCATGTCCTCACGAACGCCGAGCTGTGCGTGGGGTTCAACGAGTTCGTACGGCGAGACAACGCGAAGCATGCCGACGAGATCGCGGCCGGCAAGCGCCAGCCGCTCAAGGAGAGCTCGCCCGAGTTCATCGAGAAGGCGTCGGGCATCCAGCGCCGGTACGTCGAGGACAAGACCGGCCTCATGGATCCCGAGCGGATGTGTCCGAACATTCCGGATCGGCCCGAGGACCAGCTCAGCATCCAGGCCGAGTACTCGGTGCGCTCGGCCAAGCTCGCGCTCGAGCGCGCCGGCCGCAGCGGCGAGGACGTCGATCTCGTCGTGCTCGGCGCGTCGAACCTGCAGCGGCTGTATCCCGCGATCGCGATCGAGGTGCAGGACGCGATCGGCGCGCGCGGCTGGGCGCTCGACATGTCGCTCGGCTGCTCGGCGGCGACCGGCGCGACGATCGTCGCGTCGCAGGCGATCCAGTCCGGCACCGCGACGTGCGCGCTCGTCGTCGTGCCCGAGCTGACGACCGGCCACATGAACTGGCGCGATCGCGACAGCCACTTCATCTTCGGCGACGCATCGGTGTCGCTCGTGGTCGAGAACAGCGATCGCGTGAAGGCGCAGGGCGCGTGGGAGATCCTGTCGACGCGCATGCTGTCGAAGTGGTCGGCCACCGCGATCCGCAATAACTACGGCTATCTCGATCGCTGCGATCCGCGCACGAAGGACACCGACACCAAGCTGTTCCACCAGCAGGGCCGGCGCGTGTTCAAGGAAGTCGTGCCGCTCGCTTCGAAGTTCATCTCCGATCACCTCGCCGCGCACGAGCTCGCGCCGGCGTCGATCACGCGCTACTGGCTGCACCAGGCGAACCAGAAGCTCAACGAGGTCGTGGCAGAGTGGGTCCTCGGGCGAGTCGCGACCCGGACCGAGGCGCCGATCATCCTCGACGAGTACGGCAACACCGCGTCCGCGGGCTCGCTGATCGCGTTCTCCAAGCATAGCGAGGACCTGGCCGCGGGCTCGTATGGGCTGATGTGCTCGTTCGGCGCAGGTTACTCGCTCGGCTCGCTGCTGCTGCAACGGCGCTGAACCTGTACGATGGTGACGTGCGTGGCGCACTGCTCGGCTTCGCGCTGATCGCCGGCTGCGGGTTCCGCTCCGGCGAGCAAGGATTCCAGCCGCAGTCCGATGCCGCGGCGGGCAGCGCCCAAGGTGATGCCGGCGCGTTCCACGACGGCCCGCTCGACGCCGCGTTCTCGGTCGCCGATTGCCCGGCCTCGTACACGGTGACGATCGCGCATTCCAGCTCGCGTTACCGCTTGATCGGCACGCTCGAGGTGTTCTCCGACTCGAACGACGCGTGCAACGCGGACCTGCCCGGCGCCACGCATCTGGCCGCGCTCGACACCGTCGGTGAAGAAGAGGACTTGCAGGCGCTGATCCTCGACTCGATCGCGCGCTATTACGTCGGCGCGATCCAGGCGCCGGGCGAGACCGCGTTCGACGTGGGCTGGTCGCTCGTCACCGGCGCCTCGCTGCCGCCCGGGTTGTGGGATGCGGGCGAGCCGAACGACGGCGGTCTGGTCACGACCGATCAGGGCTACCAGCAGTTCGGCGAGCTCGCGCCGGAGAACGGCACGCCTGGCCTGCACGACGACGACCCCGACCAGTACGACGGCGCGATCTGCGAGTGCGACGGCCTGCCGGTGCCGAGCGCGATCACCTCCGAGATCGCGGCGCAGATCCCGACGAACTAGCTGTATGGTTCGCGGATGGTCCGAAGAATTGTGGCGCTGTGGTTGCTCGTGACCGGTAGTGCCGTCGCGGGTCCGTTCAAGGAGACGCTCGCGAGACGCGAGCGCGATGACATCATCGCGGCGATCCAGGCCGCGCTACCGCCGGTCGACCAAGCCGCGGCGAAGAAGTGCACGGATCTGATGAACGAGTACAACAAGGATCCCGACGGCAAGCGCGACCAGCTTCCCGTGATCGCCCGGTGCTATCGCGCGGCCGGCAGCCTCGGAGCCTCGATCATCGCGTGGCAACAGGTGGAGCGGGGCAACGCCAAGCCGGCCGACCAGGCGACCGCGATGCGCGAGCTCGCCGCCACCTACGAGGCGGCCGGCTATTTCGACAAAGCGGCGAGCTACCTCGAGAAGCTGGCAAGCGCCGGCGCCAGCACGTCGTTCCGGCTCGAGCACGTCGTGGTGAAGGATGCCGACGATCTTCGCCTGCGCGCGCTGTGCATCTGGCGTCAGCTCGGCGACGAGGATGGCGCGCGGCGAGACACCTCGTACTTCAACCACCTCGGACGCAAGACGTTCGACGCCGAAGCTGCGTGCGCGACGCTGCGACCGATCGCGATGCCGGCGAAACGCTAGCTGCGGCGCGCGAGCACGCGGCGCGGCGGCGGCGGCGCGAACCAGCGCGCGATCGACAGCACGCGCGCTGGATAGTCGTTGCACTTGCCGGTCGTGACGCCGTGGTTGCCGCAGCCGTGACCGGCGAGCGCGAGCACGATGCTGCCGCGCACGCGCGGATCGCGCAGCCAGGTCTCGAGCTCGGCGACGCCGGCGCTGTACGCGACGGACAGCTCGCGCATCGCGAGGCAGTCGCGCCACGACGCGGCGAACGTCTGCAACGGGCCGCAGTACAGCGACGCGTGCGCCGCGAGGTTCGCCGGCGCTTCGCTCGACGGGTAACGACCGGTCTTGCGCTTCGCACCCTCGACGCGCGACGTCGCCGTTTCGTCGTATCGGCTCTCGACGAACGCGATCGCGAGCAACAGCTCGGCGCTCACGCGCGGCGTGGCGGCAGCTTGCGCGGCCGCGACGTGGGCCGTCGCCTGGGCCAGCGGGATGTACGGCACCACGGCGTGCAGCCGCACCGCCAACGCCATCACCTTCCACAAGGCAAGCACGATCGAAAGCATGCGGGCGCATCAAGCAAGGTCTCGGCCCGCTCCCGCTTCCGGCAAGCTGCGGGACGTAGGTGGAAACCGGCTTCGGGAGCGAGCGCGTGCGAACCGACGTGTGCCGGGCGCACGCTGAGGCCGCGTCCGAATTTCGGACAAAATCGGATTGGATTCGCGGCGTTCGGAGTGGCTGTGATTGTCAGACCGATCGCGTAGCGTGGGCCGCATGATGTGGACAGAAGCGACCACCGCTCGCGACGGCGCGGATGACGTGCTCGGCCGCGCGCTCGCGCGATTCGGGCACGAATCGCTCCGGCCCGGTCAGGCCGAGGTGATCGCCGACGTGCTTGCGGGTCGTCCCGTGATCGCCGTGATGCCGACCGGCGCCGGCAAGTCGCTGTGCTATCAGCTGCCGGCGATCATCCTCGAGCAGCGCGGCGGCGTCACGCTCGTCGTATCGCCGCTGATCGCGCTGATGAAGGATCAGGTCGACGTGTTGCGCGCTCGTGGCGTCGCCGCCGTGGCACTCACGTCGGCGGCCGGCGCCGACGAGCAGCGCGACATCATCGACGGCATTCGCGCCGGCGCGTTCACGCTCGTGTACGTCGCGCCCGAGCGGTTTCGCAACGCGCGGTTCTGCGACGCGCTGCGCGAGAGCGCGGCGCGCATCGCGCTCGTCGCGATCGACGAGGCGCACTGCATCTCGGAATGGGGGCACGACTTCCGCCCCGACTACCGCCGGCTCGGCCAGGTCATCGCAGAGATGAAGCCACCGCGCGTCGCGGCATTCACCGCGACCGCGACGCCGGAGGTGCGCGCCGATATCGCGCACCAGCTCGGGATGGTCGACGCCCGCCTGCACGTCCGTGGGTTCGATCGCCCGAACCTCAAGTACGAGGTGCACAAGGCCGGCGGCGCGGCCGACAAGACCGAGCGGCTCGCCGAGCTCGTGCGGCTGCGCGACGGCGGCGTCGCGCTGGTCTACGCGGCCACGCGCAAGAACGCCGAGGCGTACGCGCAGGCGCTCAAGCGCGCCGGCATGCGCGCGCGCGTCTATCACGCCGGGCTCGAAGGCGAGGTCCGCGAGAAGGCGCAGGACGTGTTCATGGCCGGACAGCTCGACGTCATCGTCGCGACCAACGCGTTCGGCATGGGTGTCGACAAGCGTGACATCCGGCTCGTCGTCCACGCCGACATCCCGCGCAGCCCCGAGGCGTACTACCAGGAGGCCGGCCGCGGCGGTCGCGACGGCAAGCCGACGCGCTGCGTGCTCCTGTTCAATCACGGCGATATCCGGCTCCAGGAATTTCTGATCGAGGCCTCGTTCCCGACGCCCGAGCTGCTGCGCGGGATGTGGAAGCTCTTGCACGACCAGCCGTCACTCGGCGCGGGCAGCGACGACGCGATCGAGGAGCGGCTGCGCGCCGCGCTGCCCGGCAAGGTGAGCGGAGCCGGGGTGGCGGCGGCGCTGCGCATGCTCGAGCGGCACGGCATGCTCGCGCGCACGGCCGACAAGCTCACGGCGGTTCGTCCGGCGCCCGGACAGTTCGCGCCGCTCGACGTGGCGTCGCTGCAGCGCCGGGCCGAGCTCGAGCGGGGCAAGCTGCGCACGATGATCGACTACGCGTACTACCCGCGGTGCCGTCGCCAGTACGTGCTCGAGTACTTCGGCGACGAGGAATGGGCGAGCCGCGACCGCCGCTGCGGCGCGTGCGACAACTGCGACGCGGCCGCACACGGGCGTACGACCGGGCTCGCGCCGGCCGAGCTCGATGCGATCCGCGGCCTGCTCCTGCTCGTCGGCACGCTGCACGGCCGGTTCGGGCGCACGCGCATCGCCGCGATCGCCAACGCCACCGACGACGACGCGCGCTACCAGGACCTGCCCGAGCGCGGCTGCCTGCGGGGATGGTCGCAGAAGCACGTGCTGGATCTGCTGCGCGCGGTCGAAGGCGTCGGCCTGGTCGAGGCGTCGCGCGGCGAATACCCGACGATCGCGACGACCAAGCGTGGAGATCTCGTGGCGATCGGCCGGCTCGACGCGAGCGAGCTCGGCATCCAGATGCCGACGGTCACGCGGTCGCGCGTGGTGAAGCGCCGCCCGCGACCGGATCGATGAGACGGGGCAGCAGTCGCAAGCGATAGCGTACGGCGCTTCACGATCGCCCGCTCGCGCGAATCGGAAACTGTAAGCACGCGTGCCCGGCGCGATCGTGTGGACCTTGGTGGCCCTTGCGTACGACACGACGGTGCGTGGCAGGGTGGCGACCATGAAGTCGTGCATCATCGCGCTCGTGCTCGCCGGCTGCTCGAGCACGTTCTCGCCCAAGCCGTGCGCCCTCGACAGCGATTGCGGCAGCGGCCTCGTCTGCGAGATGGTCGATCTCGATCAAGTCTGCGTCCGCGCGAGCGACGCGCCGATCATCGTCGGCGAGAGCGCGCCGATCAGCGGCACGAACCAGGCGCTCGGCACGCAGATGAAGCTCGGCATCGAGCTCGCGTTCGACGAGCAGAACGCGGCCGGCGGCATCCGCGGCCGCCAGCTCGAGCTCGACTTTCGCGACGACGCGTACGACCCGCCCGCGGCGGAAGCCGCGGCGCGCGCGTTCACCGACGTCGACGTGCTGACGACGCCGCCGAAGTGCCCGTCGACCGCGCTGCCCGAGCCGACCGACGGCGGCGTGTCGACGCCGGTGTCGACGACCGCGCTCGATCGCGGCGCGACCGCGGTCTTGACCGAGCTCGGCACCGTCGGCACGCCGACGATGGTGCGCGCCGCGCCGGTCGTGATCGAGACCCACACGCTGTACTTCGGCGCGTTCACCGGCGCGACGAAGATCCTGCGCGACACGACCGCCGGCGATTGCGCGAAGTACGTCTTCAACTACCGCGCGAGCTACGCGCAGGAAGCGCAGGCGACCGTCGATCTGTTTCAGAACCGCGGGCTCACCGGCTGGCAGAACCTGATCTCGTTCGACCAGAACGACACGTACGGCGACGCCGGCTACAACGGGCTCGTCGCCGCGTACGCCGCGACCTATCCGGATAGCCCGATCCCTTCGAACCAGTCGATCGCGCGCTTCCGCTACACGCGCAACGACGACACCAGCGTGCCGGCGCAGGCGAGCGCCGCCGAGCAGTATCTCGCGAGCTTGCTCGCGAGCACGAGCGGCACGCAGTTCGTCGGCGTCATGATGACCGACACGTACGGCGCCGGCGTCGAGTTCATCCAGGCGATCCGGCAGTGGCAGTTCGCGAACGACAGCCAGCAGCAGTCGCTGCAGAAGGCGACCCGCCTCGTCCTGTACTTCAGCAACGTGTCGTTCGTCGGCCCGAACGCGCTGTCGGACGGGCTGGTCGCGCTCGGCTCGGTCGCGACCCCGACCGGCCAGCTGCCGTACACGCAGGACGTCTACGTCTCGCAGGTGGTGCCGAACTACCAGAGCGACACGAGCGACGTCGTCACCGACTACAACAAGCTGATCGCCGCGAACGCCGCGACGCCCGGCTTCACGTCGCTCGAGGGCTACATCGCGGCGCGCGTCTACATCGCCGGCTTGCTCGCGCACGACGGGCCGTTCACGCCCGACGCGCTGATCCCGACGTTCGAGAACCTGCCGGATCTGTCGCTCGGCATCGGCGCGACCGCAGGGTTCTCGCCGACCAACCACCAGTACTCGAGCTCGGTGTGGGGCACGGCGATCGAGCCGAACGGCTCGTTCTCGAGCCTCTACTACTGGACGCCCGCGGGGATCTCGTTCTTCGAATGAGCGACGCGCCGGCAGTCACGATCGGCCGCTACATGCTGCACCGCCAGATCGCGCGCGGCGGCATGGCGTCGATCCACATCGCGCGCCTGATGGGCGACGAGGGGTTCTCGCGCATCGTCGCGGCCAAGCGCCTGCACCCCGAGTTCGCCGAGGATGCCGAGTTCGTGCAGATGTTCCTCGACGAGGCGCGCGTCGCGTCGAAGGTGCACCACCGCAACGTCGTGCCCGTGCTCGACGTCGTGACGACCGGCGACGAGGTCGTGCTCGTGCAGGAATACGTCCACGGCGTGCCGCTGCACTGGCTCCTGCGCACCGCGCACGAGGCGAAGACGCACGTGCCGATCCACGTCGCGGTGTCGGTCGCGTGTCAGGTGCTCGCCGGCCTGCACGCCGCGCACGAGACCGCCGACGAGATGGGCACGCCGCTCGAGATCGTGCACCGCGACGTGTCGCCGCAGAACGTGATGATCGCGACCGACGGCACGGCGCGCCTGCTCGACTTCGGCGTCGCGAAGGCCACGCTCGCCGCGCACACGACGCGCGACGGCACGTTCAAGGGCAAGCTCGCGTACTCGGCGCCGGAGCAGATCATGGGCAAGGCCGTGCGCGAGAGCGACGTCTACTCGCTGTCGGTCGTGCTGTGGGAGCTGATCGTCGGCCATCGCATGCACGGCAGCGCGCAGGCCGAGGCCGAGCTGATCGGCGAGATCATGAGCGGCTCGTTGCCGACGATCACCGACGCGCTCTCGGTCGAGCGCGAGTGGCTCGGCAACAACCGGTGGAAGCAGCTCGAGCTGATCGAGCCGGTCGTCGGCAAGGGGCTCGCGGTCGAGGCGCGCGATCGGTTTCAGACCGCGGCCGACATGGAGGCGGCGCTCGTGGCGGCCGTGCCGCCCGCGACGCCGACCGCGGTCGCGGCGTGGCTCAAGGCGCTCGGCAGGAGCTTCCTCGAAGGCCGCGACCGCATCATCGCGGAAGAGGAGGCGAGCTGGCGGCGCAGCGCGATGTCGTCGGCGCCGCGCAGGCTGACGGCCGCGGTCGTGAGCCCGGCGGAGCCCGCGGAGGTCGCGACTCCGCGACTGCTGTGGCGCCGGATGCCGCGCGCGCTCGCGTCGGCGATCGGCGCGGGCGTGGTCGCGCTCGCGGTCGTGATCGGCGTGCTCGTGCACGGCGGCCGCAGCTCGCCGGCGCCGGCACCGGCCGCGGCGGCGGCACCGGCCGCGGCGGCGGCGGCGGCACCGGCCGCGGCGGCGGCACCGGCCGCGGCGGCGGCAGCGGCACCGGCGGCGGCACCGGCAGCGGCACCGGCACCGGCCGCGGCACCGGCACCGGCAGCGGCGGCGGCACCGGCGCATCTCGCGCCGCGTCCCGTCGCGGTCGTCCGCCGCGTACCGGTCCACGTCGCGCCTCCGCCGCCAGCACCGGTCGCCGCCCTCGCACCCGCACCGCCGCCGGTGCCCGCGCCCGCCGCGGCGCCCGTCGATGACTGCAACCCGCCGTACTACTTCGTCGGTTCGAAGAAGGTCTTCAAGCCCGCCTGCATCTAGCCAAGGAGCACCATGTCACGCCACGTCGTCGCCGTCACGATCGCGCTGTGCGCGGCGAGCTCGCTCGCCCGCGCCGATCTGTCGAAGGAGCAGTGCCTGGACGCGCATAGCCGCGGCCAGGACGCGAAGGAGCAGAACAAGCTGTCGCTCGCGCGCAAGCTGTTCCTGACGTGCGCGCAGCCGGCGTGCCCGGCGGTCGTGCAGAGCGACTGCGCGCGGTTTGCCGACGAGCTCACCCGCCTGCAGCCGAGCCTCACGTTCACCGCGCGCGACGGCAGCGGCTCCGACCTGCCCGACACGACCGTGTACGTCGACGACGACCTCGTCGCGACGCGGCTCGATGGCGCGCCGCACGACATCGATCCGGGCAAGCACGTCGTTCGGTTCACGAACGCGGGCAAGGACAAGACGGTGACGGTCGTCGTCGGCGACGGCGAGAAGGGGCGCATCGTGGCGGTCACGTTCGGCTCGGCGCAGCCGGCGGCCGCGGTCGGCGCGAAGACCGATCCGGCGCCCGCGAAGCCCGCGGTGAAGACCACGCACGCGACCGGCGCGCGCGTCCTGGTGTGGACCGGCGCCGGCTTGCTCGCGGCCGGCGCCGCGTTCGGCGCGGCCGGCTACCTCGCGCTGCCGTCGAACTGCTCGCTGTCGACGCATCAGTGCGCGGCGCCGCCGGGCGATCCGGCGTTCGGCAAGGCGACGAGCGCCGTGC
Source organism: Kofleriaceae bacterium (assembly GCA_035500135.1). Taxonomy (GTDB): domain Bacteria; phylum Myxococcota_A; class Polyangia; order Haliangiales; family Haliangiaceae; genus JABFXX01. The sequence continues at coordinate 24,811 of DATJXL010000084.1, read as the reverse complement.
ACCTGACCGACATCGGCTGGGGCGCGGGCCTCGCCGGGCTCGCGGCGCTCGGCGGCGGGCTCGTCTGGTATCTGTCGAGCGCGCACACGCCGAAGGAGCACCTCGCGGTCGCGCCGTGGCTGTCGCCGAACGGCGCGGGCCTCGCGCTCGGCGGGCCCCTGTGAGCGAAGCGAACCGTCCGTACAGCCGAGCGCATCGCGAGGCGATGATCGGACGCGGTCCGAACGGAGCGCGCCCGTGAGCTGGGCCGATTCCACCGAGGTCACGCCGCTCGAGCTGCGCAGCGATCCGCCGCTCGAGGTGCGCTCGTATCTGCCGCGCACCGAGCCGCTGCCGATCGTGCGCCCGCCGCGGCCGCAGCTCGCGACGCTGCTCGTCGGCTGTCTCGATCAGCCCGGCGTGGTCGCGTCGCTCGCGCAGGTGCTCGAGAGCTTCGGCGTCAAGATCGTGCACTCCGACCAGCACACCGATCCGAACGCGAAGCTGTTCTTCCAGCGCATCCGGTTCGATCTGTCGACCGTGAGCGACCGCGTCGCGCTCGAAGCCGGCGTGCGCGACGTGTGCGAGCGGTTCGCGATGGACTACCGGCTGTACGGTGATCGCAGCCGGCGCGTCGCGATCCTGGTGTCGAAGCAGGACCATTGCCTGTACGACCTGCTCGTGCGCTGGCGCGCCGGCGAGCTGCCGTGCGAGATCGCGATGATCATCTCGAACCATCCCGATGCGGCGCCGGTCGCCGAGCACTTCGGCGTTCGCTTCCATCACCTGCCGGTCACGAAGGAGACGCGGGCCGAGCAGGAGGCCGAGGTCCTGTACCTCCTGTACGAGGCCGGGATCGAGCTGGTCGTGCTCGCGCGCTACATGCAGATCCTGTCGCCCGAGCTCGTCGAGCGGTTCCCGACGCGGATCATCAACATCCACCACTCGTTCTTGCCCGCGTTCGTCGGCGCGAATCCGTACCGCCAGGCCTACACGAAAGGCGTCAAGCTGATCGGCGCGACCAGCCACTACGTCACCGCCGATCTCGATCAAGGCCCGATCATCGAGCAGGAGACGATCCGGTGCTCGCATCGCGACAGCGTCGAGGATCTCGTGCGCAAGGGTCGCGACCTCGAGAAGCGCGTGCTCGCGGCGGCGCTGCGCTGCCACCTCGAGGATCGGATCCTGGTGTACGCGGGCAAGACCGTCGTGTTCGACTGACGGCGGGCAGCCGTGGTACGAGCGGGCGATGGACGACTCGTCGCGACCGCCGGGCGGATACGTGCGCGGCGCGATCGCGTTCGTCGTCGCATTCTGCGTGTACGTCGGGATGCGCGATCACGTGACGCCGCGCTGGGAAGCCTGGCTCGAGCCGTCGTTCGGGCCGAGCACCGGCTCCGGGCTGTTCCTGCGCCACCTGCTCACGTTCTCGCTGCTCACCGCCGCGGTCGCGCTCGCGACGTGGTGGCTGTTCGCGCGCCTCGGCTGGCTCGCGTCGCCGCGCGCGTGGCTCGGATTCGGGCCGGAGCCGCGGCGCGCACTCGCGATCGGCGCGATCGCCGGCGTGGCGCTGAGCGCGCTCGTGGTCGTCGTCGGCGTGGCGCTCGGCGAGCGCGTGCACTTTCATCCCGACGGCTGGAGCATGGCCGGCAACGTGTTCTCGAACTACTACGAGGAGGTCACGTACCGCGGCCTGCTCATGCAAACCGCGTGGTGCGCGACCGGCAGCCGCATCGGCGGCGTCGTGCTGTCGAGCGCGGTGTTCGGCTGGTCGCACATGCACGGCTCGCACGCGCTGTTCAAGGCGATCGCCGTCGCGATCGCCGGTGGCGTGTTCGGCGCGCTCGCGATCCGCACGCGCTCGCTCGGCGGCGCGTGGACCGCGCATCAGGTCTCCGACATGATCCTCGACTCGCTGTAGCCGAGGTCATCGCGCCGAGCCAACCAGCGCTCAGTGCATTTCCGCTGCGGTAGGCTCTGCGCCCGCAGCGCGTGCGGTCGGCAGCGTGAAATAGAACGTCGTGCCGGCTCCCACGGTGCTCTCGACCCAGATCCGGCCGCCATGAGCCTCGACGATCCCCTTCGCGATCTGGAGGCCGAGCCCGGCACCCGCGCGCCTCGCTTTGCGCGCCTGCCAGAACCGGTCGAACAGGTGCGGCATCTCTTCCGCGGAGATCCCGGCGCCGGTGTCCTTCACCCAGAACATGACTTCACCGTCCAGAGCCATCGCTCCGGCCGTGATGCGGCCGTCGGGTTTCGTGAACCTGGCCGCGTTACCGATCAGATTCTCGAAGACCTGCAGGACTCTGTCGTGATCGGCCCAGACATCGGGGACATCCATCTCGAGATCGAGTTGAAGATCGATCGATGCCGAAGCCGCCAGCGACTTCTGCGCCTCCACGGACTCCGCGACGATCTGTTCCGTCGACACGCGTTTCGGCTCCACGGAGAGATGACCTTGCTCCATGCGCGAGACGTCCAGGATGTCCTGGATGAGACGACTCATTCGCGTCGCAGCGCGCTGGATCACGTCGGCCGGGTTTCGAGTCCCCTCGCGGTCCGCGCTGCCGTGCTGCAGCAGCCTAGCCGCCATCGTGATGGCGCTGAGCGGGTTGCGAAGGTCGTGAGCGACGACACCGAGCACCTGGTCGCGCACTTGGGCCGCCTCGACCGAGACTTTGTACAGGCGAGCGTTCTCGATCGCCGCCGACGCTCGCTCGGCGATCGCCTCGGCCAGCCGAAGATCGCTGCGCTGATAACTGCGCGATCCCGACGAAACAAATGCGAGCACGCCGAGGAACTGTTCGTGCCGGAGCAGCGGCAGTGCCATGATCGATGTCGGGCCCATCGCGCGCAGCACTCGCAGGTGCTGTGCGTCCTGGGCAACCGACTCGAGCTGGTCGGAAGTGATGCGCGAGAGCAGGAGGGGCTGTTTCGTCTCGACCACGCTTCGAAGCAGGTACGGGCGCTCGCGATCGATCGACACTCGTTCCAGAAGGGCGCAGACCTGCGACTTCGATCGATCGGCGCTGGCAACCTTGAGACGCCTGATCTGCTCGTCGCGCTCGACGATCTCGACGATGCACCAGTCGGCGTAATCGCGAACGACCAGGTCCGCGAGCGTTGCCAACGTTTGCTCGTAGTCGAGCGACGACGCCAGTACCGCCCCTGCTTCGACCAAGAGCTGCTGCTCTCGTTCGATGCGCTTGCGGTCGGTCACGTCACGCAACGCGACGGTGAGGAGCGTCTTGTCGCCAACCTGCAGCTTCGAGATCGCGGCTTCGGCCGGGAATTCCTCGCCGTTCTTGCGAAGGCCCGCGATCGTCGCGAGGCGCTCTCCCATCGTGCGAGCGGTCATGTCGCCGGACGCGAATCTCTCGACATGCTCGCGATGGACCTTGCGAAACCGCTCGGGCAGCAATCGTTCGAACGGAGCTCCGATGGCCTCGGCCTGCGAGTACCCGAAGATCTGCTCCGCCCCGTGGTTGAAGATCGTGATCCGTTGCTCGTGGTCGATCGAGATGATCGCGTCGGCCGCGATCGAGATGATTCCCGAGAACTTCGCCTCTGACTCCTTGAGCTTCTGCTCGGCGACCTTGATCTGCTCGATGTCGGTGCACGTGCCGAACCATTTCAGGATCGTTCCATCCGGGGCGAGCAGCGGCACGCCGCGGATCAGCCACCAGCGGTACACGCCGTCGGCACGCCGCAAGCGGCACTCGAGCGAGTAGGTGTCGCGGTGCTTCGTGGCCCGCTGCCACGCATCCCACGCGCGCTGCCGATCGTCGGGATGGAACGGAATGATCCAACCTTCGCCGTAGCTCTTCTCGAAGCTGAGCCCGGTGTAATCCACCCACTGCTGGTTGAAGTAGATGTTCAGCCCGGCGGCGTCCGTGGCCCACACGATCTGCGGCATGGACTCGGCCAGCGATCGGAAATCGCGCGCGCTTGCTTGCAGCGCTTCTTCGGCGCGCTTGGTTTCGGTGATGTCCTGCACCGTCCCCAACATGCGCACGGGTTTGCCGTCGCGATCGCGATACGCGCGGCCCTTGGCCGAGATCCAACGCACGGACTCGTCGCGACGACGGATCCGGCATTCGAGGTCGAGCCTGCCGGTCTCCACCGCGCTTGCGATGGTGCGCTTCGCGCGCTCGCGATCTTCGGGCACGATATGGTTCAAGAAGCTCGTCAGCCCCCAGGGCCCGGCAACCGTCGAATACCCGAAGATCTCGGCATGCCGCGGCGAACGCACCGCGGTGTCCGTCGAGAGGTCCAGATCCCAGGTGCCCAGGCGGGACGCATCGAGCGCCAGCGCGAGTCGTTGTTCGCTATCGATCAGGGCCGCTTCTGCGCGCTTTCGCTCCGTGATGTCCTCGACCTGCGCGATGTAGTAGCGCGGCGTGCCGTCTCGATCGCGCAGCAGCGAAGCGCTGAGCATGATCACGACGTTCGTGCCGTCCTTGCGGACGTAGCGCTTTTCGAGCTGGTATCGCGGGATCTCGCCGCGAGCAAGTCGGGCCGCGAGCGCGACATCGACCTCGACATCGTCGGGATGCGTGATGTCGCGGAACGTGAGCTTCGCCAGCTCTTCCGAGTTGTACCCGACGATGTCGCACAACACGCGATTCACGCGCATGAACCTGCCGTCGAGCGAGACCAGCGCCATGCCGATCGGCGCCTCGTCGATCGTCAGTCGAAACCTCTCCTCGGAGTCCTGCAGGTCCTTTGTGATCCGCCGCGATTCCGAGATGTCTCGCGTGATCGTGCCCATGCCCAGGATCCGATCGCCGGTCGCGTTCCGGATCATGAAGTGCTCGTCGGACACCGGGATCGATTCTTGAGTCTGCCAGTTGCGAAAGCAGGTCTCGCCTCGCCAGCGCCCGGTCTCGACCATCGATTTGACGATCACGTCTGCTGCAAACGCGCGTTCTTCAGGCGGATAGTAGTCGGGGATCCGAGTCTGCTCGACCGGCTGGTCCGCAGAAAGCCCGACCATCCGACGGCCCGCCGGATTGAGGTAGACGGGCTTTCCAGACGGATCCGCGATCCCGACGAAGTCGGAGGAGCTCTCGATCAGCGCGCGGTAGATCTGCAGCTCGTCGGCGACCTGGTTCGGCGCTTCCCTCGCTCGAGTTCGAGTGCCCCGTCGTCGGTCGTTCCACACGACGAACGCGATGGTCGTGACCGCGAACACCAGGATCGCGGGGATATTCCTGCGCGGCATGAAGTACCAGCTCGCGAGCGCGGTCGAGATCGCGGCGGCGCCGATGCCGCTCGCGCGACCGCCAAGCCAGGAGCTGACGAACACCGCCGGGTAGAACAAGAGCCACGCGAACGGCGCGAGGATCGACCAGAAGATCGCCTGCACGGCAAACGCGACGCACGGCGGCACCGTCGCCACGACGATTCCCGTCGTCACGCGACGGCGTCGCGGTGTGGCCGCGGGATCTTCGGAGGCCGATCCTCGAACTGTCACCTAGTCCAGGGAGAGCAACCCTCGTTCCAACCCGCTGTCAGTTGCACGGCGCGATCGCGACCGGGCCGGCGATGAGCTTCGGCGTGTCGGTCGAGACGTCGATCCACGTGATGTCGAACGTGCCGGCGACGAACGCGAACGTGTGATCGTCGATGCGCGCGACGTGGACGAAGTCCTCGCCGGCGCCGAGGTCGAGCGTGCCGAGCTGCTTGCCGGTGGCGTAGTCGAGCATCGTGATGGTCAGCTCCTGCTGGCTCGAGACCACCGCGACGCGACGGTCGTCGACGCGCAGGAGCGGGCCGGTGTCGAACAGCTTGCCGTGATGCACGCCCCTGGCATCGGTCACGATCGACTTCTCGCACGGGCCCGCGCAGGTCGTCCACGACGACACCAGCCACGTGCCGATCACGTCGACGTAGTAGCCGAGCTCGGTGTGCGGAGGCGCGTAGCTGCGCGGCACGACGAGCGCGAGTGGCCGATCGGCGGCGAGACGCCACGGCTTGCCCTCGAGCGCGACGATCGCGAGGTCGTCGGTGGCCGCGAGCTCGATCGTGCGCGGCGGATCGTTCGCGGCGGCGGCCTTGCGCGCGGCGTCGATCGCGGCGCGCAGCGCCTTGCCGAGCGGCTTGCAGCCGCTCGCGTTGCACGCCGACAGCTTGCCGGCTTCGTCGCGGACGGCCGCGCTCGCGAGCGGGTTCGGCGAGCTCGGCGGCGGTGGAGCGATGGCGGCTCCGATCCCGGCCGACGTGACGGTCGCGCAGCGCTCGCGATCCGACGTGCTGCCGTAGGGAGTCACGCACAAGACGAGTGCGCCGCCGGTCGCGACGAGGCGGGCATCGCCGCTCGGAAGGCACGCCGCCGCCGGCGCGTCGATCGCGATTGCTGGCGCGGGCGTGGCATCGACCGGTCGCGGCGGAACCGGCGGCGGCGACGGCGGCGGTGTCACGGGCGTCGCCGGCGGATTGCTGCCGCACGCGATCAGCACGATGGCGGCGCAGCGCTTCACACCGGCTCGAGCGCGACCAGCGCGTCGCCCGCGTTGACGTCGGCACCCTCGGCGACGAGCAGCTCGCGCACGCGTGCACGCTCGCCCGAGTACGTGACGCGGTGGAACGTCTTCATCACCTCGAGCAGGCACACGGTCGCGCCGGCGACGAGCTCGGCGCCGATCGCGACGAACGGCGGCTTGTCGGGCGACGGCCGGCCGTAGTAGCGGCCGCTGGTCGGCGCGCGGAACACGAGGCCGTCGGCGCCGCGCGCCGAGGCCGGCGCGGCTGCTTCGACCGCGCCGATCGCGCCGGCCGCGACGACGCGCATCAGGACATCGCCGTACGCCACCGCGCGGTGCGCTTCGTTGACGTCGAGCTGGACGAGCCCGCGCACGCGCGGTGCGACCACGCGCGAGATGCGGCCGAGCACGTCGAGCTCGCCGATCGCGTCGCCTTCGGTGACGAGGTGATCGGCGGCGACCGTGCGGCGAAACCAGCCCGGTGCCGGCGCGCGCAGCGCGTCGCCGTCCAGCATCGCGATCACCGCGCGCCTCCGACCAGCTCGCGCAGGTCGTGCAGCGACCAGATGCGCGGGTTCTTGACGCGGCGATAGCCGGTCGACTGGTACGCCATCTCGACGAGCGCGGCGAGGTACGCGCGCAGCTCGCCGAGCTCGACGATCTCGTCGGTGTCCATCTGGCGCGCCGCGACGAACGGATCCATGTCGCGCTCGATGCGCGCCTCGGTCTCGCGCATCCCGGCTTCGATCTTCGCGCGCTCGGCCGGATCGGTCGCGAGGATCTGGAAGTCGTCGTCGAGCTTCGTGTTGAACGCGGCGATCGCGAGCGTGCGGCCCTCCATCACCGACAGCCGCGCGTAGCACGTCGACAGCTGCACGACCGGGTCGTACGGCAGGCCGCTCATCGCGTAGTAGCCGGCGCCGCTCGCCTTGCGCAGCAGCACGGTGAACATCGGCGTCGTGTTCGTCGAGTTCGTGTAGATCAGCGACGACCCGTACGCGAGCAAGCCGTGCGCCTCGGCCTGGCGGCCGATGTCGAAGCCCGAGATGTCCTGCAGCCACACCAGCGGGATGCCGTCGTCGTTGCACGCGCGCGAGAACGCGCTGATCTTCGCGATGCCGCCGCGATACAGGATGCCGGCCGGGCGCGCGCGGCCTTCGCTGTCGTGCACGAGCCCTTGCCGGTTGATCACGAAGCCCGCGTACAGCCCGGCGACGCGGCCGATGCCGCAGATCATCTCGTCGCCGACCTCCGGCATCACCTCCCAGAACAGCGACTGGTCACAGAGCCGCGCGAGCACCTGGTGCGCGTCGTAGGCCTCGCGGTGATCGGCCGGGATGATCGCGGCGAGCTCGGCGGGCTGAAACCGCGGCGGCATCTCGCCGAGATCGCCGCGGTAGAAATCGGCGCCGCTCGACGGCAGCCGTGCGATCTCGCGGCGGATCGACGCGAGCGCGGCGTCATCGTCCGGAACGCGGACGTCCGCGCAGCCCGACTGGTGCACGTGCACCTCCGGCCCGCCGATGTCGAGCGATGTGATCTTCTGGCTCTTCGCACCTTTGATCAGCGCCGCGCCGGCGATCACCATGTACGCCTGCTCGGTCATGTACACGCGATCCGAGATGATCGGCATGTAGCCGCCGCCCGCGATGCAATCGCCGAACACGCCGGCGACCTGCGGCACGCCGTGCGCGCTGAGCAGCGAGTTCATCTTGAAGATGTGGCCGGCGCCGCGCGCGCCGGGGAAGCTCTTCGATTGCTCGGGCAGGAACAGGCCGCTGCAGTCGACGAGGTAGATCGTCGGCAGGCGCAGGCGCAGCGCCATCATCTGCGCGCGCTCGATCTTCTCCGGCGTGCGTGGCCACCACGCGCCGCTCGCGACCGTGTTGTCGTTCGCGATCACCATGCACCAGCGGCCCTCGACGCGCGCGAACGCGGTCACGACACCGGCCGCCGGCGACTTCTGGTCGCCCGGAAACACCTCGCCGTAGTTGACGAACGTGCCGACCTCGTAGGTGCGCGTGTCGGGATCGGCGAGCCTGGCCAGCCGCTCGCGCGCGGTCAGCTTGCCCTTGTCGTGCACGCGCGCGACGTACTTGTCGCCCCAGCCGGCGTGCACCTCGTCGCGGCGCGCGCGCAGCTTGTCCTCGAGCGCGGCGAGCGCGGCGCGCTGCTCGCCGGCCGTGCGCTCGTCCACGAGCTGCGCGAGCGCATCTCCGATCGGAACCAGCGGCACGAATGCCATGCCGCGCGAACGTACTACACGTCTTCGACGCGGCCGTCGGCGTGGCGCGCGAATCGCCCGCGCTCGCGGCCGTGCACGGGATCGTCGCTCGGCCACGGCCAGCCCCCGAACTGCGTGCGGCGGTAGTCGACGAACGCCTGCTGGATCTCGGCGGGCGTGTTCATCACGAACGGTCCGTACTGCACGACCGGCTCGCCGATCGGCCGGCCCTGCAACAGCAGCAGCTCGGCCGCGTCGCCGGATTCGATCGTCACCTCGACATCGGGCCGCAGCCGCACGCCGGCATGCGTGTCGAGCGCGCGCGCCGCGACGGTCACCGACTTGCCCGCGAAGAAGTACAGCGTGCGGTTCGTGCCCGGCCGCGCCGGCGGCAGCGTCCACCGCGCGCCGGCGTCGAGCCGGATCGACCAGATCGCGACGTCGGCCTCGGCGCGCGCGGCCCACGAATCGGGTGGCGGCGCCGGCGGCCGGAGCTCGCCGAGCGCACCGGCGACGACGGTGACCGCAACGCCGCGCTCGGCGAGGTGCGGAATCGAATCGGCCCACAGCATCGAGAAGTACGGGCTCACCATCTTCGACGCGCGCGGCAGGTTGAGCCAGATCTGGAACAGCTCGACCGGGTTCGGCTGATCCCGCGCGAGCAGCGGGAACATCTCGGAGTGCACGATGCCCTTGCCCGCGGTCAGCCACTGCACGTCGCCGCGGCCGAAGCGCGCGGCCGCGCCGAGCGAGTCGCTGTGATCGATCAAGCCGCGCCGCGCGATCGTGACGGTCTCGAATCCGCGATGCGGATGCTGCGGAAATCCCGGCACGGTCTCGCCGTGGTACATGCGCCAGCCGTCCTTGCCGGCGAAATCCTGACCGAGGTCGCGCCCGGCGAGCGATGCGGCCGGCCCGAGCCGGTCGTTGCCCTCCGGATACGCGTCGAGGTGATGGACGCAAAACAGGAATGGATCGATCGCCGGCCACGGCGCGACGCCAGGGCCGAGTGGAAAGACTTCGAGGATCGGTGCGTCGCCCATGCGGCCCATCATGGCCACGGGGCGTGCTCGGCGCAATCGGAGCCAATTTCATGGCGTCTTCACGAGGTGGCCCCGCTCGAACGGATAGCGTCGGCGCATGAGGTCAGCAGCGCTCGCCGTCGCGCTCGTGCTCGCCGCCGCGCCAAGCGTGCGGGCCGACCCGGATTTCGAGCTCGGGCGCTCCCAGAAGGGTCGGCGCTGGCAGATCGGGCAGGGCACCGAGACCGTGCTGCTCTCCGTCGACGCCAAGGCGCGTGCGGCGAGCTGGGATAGTTCGTTCCACGACGACGACGTCCGCGCCGCGCGCGCAGAACGCGAGCAAGAGCTCGGCGGCGCGATCGTGGTTGCCAGCATCGTGACGACCGCGCTCGGGATCTCGATGGTGGCGCAGCATCGCCACGTCGGTGACGGCCTCGCGATGGCCGGTGGCGGCTGGATCGGCCTGGGTGTCGGCTCGTTCGTGGTCGCGTACGGCCAGAGCCTCGACACCGAAGGGATCACCGGCGGCCGGCGCCGGCGTCACCATCGCTAGCACCACCTGGTCAGATCAGCGTCGAGCGAGACCGAGCGATCCGAGGCGGATCGCGGCGCACGCCCGCACTGGAACGAGGAGCGTGGTGGTTCCACGTGACGAGCGAAGCGCGGACGCCGCGAGGTGACCGGAGCGTGACGGTCGCAGCCGGCGATGATCTGATCAGGCGGTGCTAGGAGTTGCCGCGGCTACGTCCAGCCGGGAATCGAGCGCGTATCGTACTGGCCGGAACGGAACGCCTCGCTGCCGAGGATCGCGAGGTGCATCGGGATCGTCGTCGGCACGCCCTCGACGTGGAACGCGTGCAGCGCCGCGATCATCCGCGCGATCGCGTCGTCGCGATCGCGGCCGAGCACGATCACCTTCGCGATCAGCGAATCGTAGAACGGCGGCACGACGTAGCCGGTCTCGACGTGAGTGTCGACGCGCACGCCGTCGCCGGTCGGCACGCGCCATGCGGTGATCCGTCCGGGCGCGGGCTGGAAGTGGTTCGCGGGATCCTCGGCGTTGATGCGGCACTCGATCGCATGGCCGGTGGGCGCGATGTCGCGCTGCGTCCACGGCAGCGCCTCGCCGGCGGCGACGCGGAGCTGGCCGACGACGAGATCCGCGCCGCTGCGCATCTCGCTCACCGTGTGCTCGACCTGCAGCCGGCAGTTCATCTCCATGAACCGCAGCGTGCCGCCGGACCCGAGATGGAGCGAGCCGGGCTCTGCCTGGCTCGCGGGGACGAGGAGCATCTCCATCGTGCCGGCGCCGACGTAGCCGATGCGCGCGGCGGCGCGCGCGGCCGCCTCGCAGACGCGGCCGCGCTGGTCCGCGGTGAGCGCGGGCGACGGGCTCTCCTCGACGAGCTTCTGATGGTTGCGCTGCACCGTGCAGTCGCGCTCGCCGAAGTGCACGGCGCGCCCGTAGCGATCGCCGAACACCTGGATCTCGACGTGGCGGCCGCCCTCGACGAGCTTCTCGAGATACACGCGGTCGCCGCCGAACGCGGCGCGAGCCTCGGCGCGAGCCTCCGCGAACGCGGTCTCGACCTCGGCCGCGGCGCGCGCGATGCGCATGCCGCGCCCGCCGCCGCCGTTGTCGGCCTTGAACAGGACGGGAAAGCCGACGCTCGCGGCGACGCGCCGCGCGTCGTCGAGCGAGCCGAGCACGCCGTCGGAGCCCGGAATCACGTCGAGCCCGGCCGCGCGCATCGCGGCCTTCGCGCGCGTCTTCGTGCCCATCGTCGCGGTCACGTGGGGCGGCGGGCCGACGAAGGTGACGCCGTGCTGCGCGCACAGCGTGGCGAGCAGCGGGTTCTCCGACAGAAATCCCCAGCCGGGATGCAGCGCGCTGCACCGCGACTGCACCGCCGCCTGCACGACGCGCTCGGCATCGAGGTAGCTGTGCGCCGCGCGGCCCGGGCCGATCACGACGACCTCGCGGCCGCGCAGGTACGGCGCGTCGCGATCGGCCTCGCTCGCCGCGAACACCGGCGCGATACCGAGCGCGTCGCAGGCACGCGCGACGCGCACCGCGACCTCGCCGCGATTCGCGATGAACAGGCGGTGGAACATCCGTTACTTGAGCTTCAGCAAGCAGGCCTGCGCGCTCGATACGTCGAACTTGCCGGCCTCCTCCATGTCGACCGACTTCGCGACGCCGTTGTCGAACACGATCACGCCGCGGCGGGCGCGCACGCCCATGCCGAACTTGCCGAGATCGGAGTCGATGCCGAGCGCCTTCGAGAACACCGCGCTGCCGTCGGCGAGCATCACGATCTTGTCGAGCGCGTCGTGCGCCTCGGCCCACGCCTTCATCACGAACGCGTCGTTCACCGACAGGCACGCGACCATGTCGATGCCCTTCGCGCGCAGCTGCGGCAGCTCGGCGACGTAGCCGGGCAGGTGCTTCTGCGAGCACGTCGGCGTGAACGCGCCGGGCAGCGAGAACATGACGACCTTCTTGCCCGCGAACAGCGTCGCGGGGTCGACGTCGCTGCTGCCCTCGGCGGTCGCTTGCTTGATGGTGACGGATGGGACTTTCTGGCCGACTGCGATCATGGCGAAGCGTTAGCACAGAGCGTCGCTGCGAGGCCACACAGGTGGCCGAATCGCGCCCGGTCGCCGCGCACCGCGGCGTCGGCGATCGCCGCGCCGACCTCGCTGCAGTGGCCGATCGGACCGGCCAGCGCGAGATGCGCGGCGCATGCCGGATCGATCGCGCGTGCGCGCGCCCGCACGACCTCGTCGAGGCCGACCAGCGCACGCCACTGCATCCCGTCCCACAGGAACACGGTGTCGATCGGCGTGCCGTCGAGCTCGGCGACCGCGCTCGGATACAGCGGCGGTAACGTCCAGCGCAGCCGGCCCTGCGCGCGGGTGAGGCGCGGATCGCCGGCAAAGTGCCGGCGCGTGGTCACGTCGCCGAGCGGCGCGAGCTGTGCGACGAGCGGCGCCGACGCGGTGTCGAACCCGCGCACGTAGTCGCCGTAGAGCTCGCGGTACGGCTCGACGATCACGCGCCGCCACGTCGCTTCGTCGACGAGCCACGTCGCGACCTCGCGCGCGCGTGTGGCCTCGTCCGCGCCGGCGATCGTGCGCAGGTGCACCGCGAGATCGTCGGGCGTGCCGGGCTCGGGCAGCGGCGTCGCGCGGCTGCACGCGATCGCGACCGCGCTCGCGACGACGGCGGCAGGCCAGCGCAGACCGGCTTCGGGCACCGAGCCCGGCGCGATCCGAACCGCTCGAATCCGGTCTCGATGGCGCATGCATGTACATTACCCCCGTGAGGCTCATGGACTGGTGGCGCACGAGCGAGAGCTCGCTCGCGCGCTGGCTGCGCGCCGCGCACGACGCGCTGCTCGGGGAGATGCCGATCCTGGCCGCCGGCACCGCGCTCTACGCGATCATCGCGGCCGTCCCGACGCTGGCCGCGGTCGTCGCGGTGCTCGGCCTCGTCACCGATCCGCACCAGATCCACGATCATCTGAACGGTCTGCAGACCGTGCTGCCGCAGGAGGTCGTCGATTTTCTCGCCGACCAGCTCGAGCGCCAGTCCTCGCGCAGCTCCGGCGAGCTCGGCCTGCAGCTCGCGACCAGCCTCGTGCTCGCGCTCATCTCGGCGCGCAGCTCGGCGCGCGCGCTGGTCGACGCGCTCAACCGCGCCTATCGCGTGCGCGAGGTGCGCGGCGTGCTGCACCGGCTGTGGCTGACGTTCGCGCTCGCCGCCGGCACGCTCGTCGCGCTGACCGTGCTGTTCGCGGTCGTCGTCGCGCTGCCCGGCATCGTCGCGATGGTCGGGCTCAAGGGCTACGGCATCGTGCGCTGGCTGCGCTGGCCGGTGTTGCTCGCGCTCACGTTCGCCACGCTGCTCGCGCTCTATCGGGTCGCGCCGTCGCCGCGGCCGCTCGGCTCGGGGCGCCGGATCTGGCCGGGCGCGGCGATCGCGACCGTGCTGCTCGTGCTGGTGTCGTGGATGCTGTCGGAGTGGGTCGAGCGGGTCGCGAACTACGAGGTGTTCTACGGCGCGTTCGGCAGCATCGTCGTGGTCGTGCTGTGGTTCTACCTCGCCACGATCGCGCTGGTCGCCGGCGGATTCGTCAACGCCGAGATCGAACGCGAGGCCGGAGCCCCCGCACCGGATCGTTCCATGTATTAAGATGCGGCTCGGGCGGGCCCAGGCATGCAACCGATCCAGGTCTTCCGGGATGTCGCGGCGTCACTCGATCAGGAGGCGTTCGTCCGCCTGTATCCGGACCCATTTCTCATCCTCGACGCGGCGGCCCTCCGGGCTGTCGACCGCAGGCTCGCCGACGGCAAGACGATCGATCGGCTCGTGCTGTCGGGGCCGGCCTCGCGCCAGGGCGAGCTGCTCGTCGTGACGCTCGTCGCGCGCGACAAGAGCGAGCGCGTCGTGACCGTCGGCACCAGCCCGCAATGCGACGTCTCGATCGACGACGCTTCGATCTCCAAGCAGCACGCCTTCTTCGATCGCGCGGGCGACACCTGGCGCCTGTGGGACAACGACTCGGCCGCCGGCACGTTCGTCAACGACCAGCCCGTCGTCTTCAACACGCCGCGCCCGCTCGTGCCCGGCGACTACATCACGCTCGGCACGGTCGACCTGACGTTCCTGCCGTCGCCGTTGTTCTATGGGTTCGTCAAGCAGCTGTCCTGAATAGTCGCGGCATGGTGGCCGTTGGGATCGCTATGCGCTGGCTACTACCTGTCTTGCTCGCCGCCGGCACGGCCGCGGCCGATCCGCCGAAGCTTCCGGCACCCGCAGATCAGCCGCCGTCACAGAAGGCTCGCGACGAATCGTGGCAGCTCGACGTCGGTTGCACCGACCGCGACTGCCGCGCGGACTGGGTGCGCGCGGCGACGATTGACCCGAGCAACATCGACGTGCGCTCCAGGCTCGCCGACGACTACTACCGCCGCGGCGACCGCGCCGCTGCGTTGGCCGTGATGGACCAGCTCAAGGCGTCGGCGTGTCGGGACTGCCTGCGTGCGCTGATCGCGGTCCGCCTGCGCGCGTGGGCCGGCGATACGGAGTTCGCGGAGCAGGTGACCAGGGGAGCTCGCGGCCGCCGCAGCAAGTATTCGGTGGCGGCCGCGACCGTGATCTCGGCGCTGGTCGCGGGCAACTGGACGAAGCTCGCGCCCTTCGTGTCGAAGAAGGGCGTCCAGTGGGACCCGGACGCGGGCGTGCTGACACCGGTGCAGATCCGCGACCTGCTCGCCGAGGTTCGCGGTGAGCGCGCTACGATCCGCGCCTCCGGGCTCACCACGTGCGAGGGCGACTGCTGCTACGAGATCTGGGACGAGCTCGGCGGCGACGAGCCGCAGTACCTCGAGGGCATGTGCTTCGCGCCGGGTCCGGCACTGATCGAGACCAGCTGGGACAGCCTCCGCTGACCAAAAAAAACCGGCCCGGGGAGAATTCCCCGGGCCGGCCAGCCATCCTCGACGCTACGGGCTCACCACCCGCTTCGCCGAACTCTTTGCTTACTGCTGCATCCGCGAGCCGTTGAACGTCGCGCTCGAGAGCGGGGCCGGCGTACCGCTGTAGCTCAGCGTGCCCGTCCACTTGCCGGTCTGGATCGCGTCGACCTTGTGGTCGCTGTTCGAGTCGACAGCCTTCGCGGTGCCGGTGATGTCGAACGTCAGCGCCGACGCGTCGATGTTGTCGATCTGCTGGTAGATGACGTTCGCGCCCGCCGTGAGGCCGTCCGAGCACAGCCCCGACCACGTGCCCGCGTCGACGATGCCGACCTGGTCAGCCAGCGCCTCGCCGACGCTGTCGCAGTCGATGAGGTCCGTCAGCAGATCGTTGAGGTCGCTCGCGCCCGGGTCGACGTTCGGGATCACCATGTTGTCGAGGCCGATGCGAACGATCTTGCCGTACGAGAGCGGCAGCTGGTGCTCGGCGATGCCGAGCTTGCCGGTCGAGTCGAGCGTCACGCCGACGTTGTTCACGACGACGTTCTGCATGCCGTAGTCGCTGAAGTTGAAGTCTTCCGAGTTGGACTCGACCGTGAAATGCAGCCCGACCGCGGTGTGGACCGAGGTGTAGGAGCCCGTGCTGCCCGAGACGTTCAGCGTCTCGTTGAGGCCGAACTTGCCGGCCATCTGGCCGAGGTCGGTGCCGACCTGCTCGATGGTCTGCACGAACGCCGGCGCGTACTGGTCGATCGTCGAATCGATGTAGCTGGCCGCGAACGGCTCGGCGAGCTGGAGGCCGCTCTTCACGATGCCGCTGGTCTTGGAGATGATGAGATCGAGGAGCCACTTGCCGGGGTTGGTGGCGGCCTGGGTGAAGTTGTTGAACACCACGCCGACCGTGCCGGGCATGTTCTGCGAGATGTCGTAGGTGCTCTGCATCGAGTACATGCCGGTCGGGTCGAGCGCCTGCGTGCCCGAGCCCGAGCCGCTGCCCGAGCCGCCGCCCGAGCCGCTGCCCGAACCGTCACCCGAGCCGTCGCCGTCGCCCTTGCCGGGCGTACCGCTGGTGGCACAGCCCGCGGCAGCAGCGCCGATCGCGAGCACGAATGCAAACTTGAAATTCTTGAGCGTGGTCATTGTGATTCTCTCCGTCGAGGATTGGTGACCGACCATTTAGCAGCGGTCGTGCCATCCCTTCGGCGAAGGAGCCCAGCGCTGATCTCGCGCGGTTGCGCACCATCGTGCGCGATGGTGGCAAGTCGGGCAGCCAGGTCAGTCGTTCTTCGTGGTGTCTTCTGGCCTAGCCCCGCGCCGCGTCACGCAATTACCAGCCGCAGATCTGACCCTTGTTCTGTTCCTCGAGCCAGCGCTGCAGCGGCGCGAAGTACTCGAGGATCGCGGTCGCGTCCATGTCGCGCTCCCCGGTCAGCTGCTCGAGCGCGTCTTGCCACGGCTTGCTCGCGCCGAGCGCGAGCATCGCCTGGAACGCCGCGCCCGCAGCCTTGTTGCCGTAGATCGAGCACTCGTGCAGCGGCCCGGTGAAGCCGGCCTTCTTGCACAGCGCGCGCTGGAACTGAAACTGGAGGATCGCCGCGAGGAAGTAGCGCATGTACGAGATGTTGGCCGCGACATGGAACTTGGCGCCCGGATCGAAGTCGGTGGCCTTACGCGGGGACGGCGGCGCGACGCCTTGATACTCGCGGCGCAGATCCCACCAGTGCTGGTTGTATCGATCGGGCGTGACCTGGCCGGAGAACGCGTCCCACCGCCACTTGTCGATCATGACCGCGAACGGCAGGAACGCGATCTTCTCGAGCGCCATCTCCATCTGATGGTTGAGCATCGCCTTGTCGCTGGTCTCGACCTTCGGGAGCAGGCCGCGGTCGTGCAGGTAGCTCGGCGTCACCGACAGCCGGATCGTGTCGCCGATCGCCTCGTGGAAGCCGTCGTTCGCGCCGTTCTGATAGATGATCGGCAGCTTGTAGTAGGCCTGGAAGTAGTAGCTGTGGCCGAGCTCGTGGTGGATCGTCATCAGATCCTCTTGCTTGGGCTCGATGCACATCTTGAGCGCGAGGTTGTCGTCGAACGTGATGTCCCACGAGCTCGCGTGACATTGCGCCTGGCGCGGCGGCGCCGGCTTGACCAGCAGCGAACGCTCCCAGAACGTCGCGGGCAGCGGCGCCATGCCGAGCGACGTGTAGAAGCCTTCGCCGATCCTCACCATCGCCTTCGCGCCCGCCGCGGGATCGTCCTTGGTCGGTGCGTAGCTCTTCGCGAGCTCGGGCGTGACGTCGATCGGCGCGACGCCCTTGTAGGGCTCGAGCTCGGGATAGAGGTTGTCCCAGGTCTGCGCCCACATGTTGCCGAGCAGGTGCGCCGGAATCGGCCCGGTCTTCGGCACGACCTTGTCGCCGTACTTCTTGTTGAGCACGCGGCGCGCGTAGCAATGGAGCTGCTGGTAGAGCGGCTTGACCTGGCCCCACAGCCGATCGACGTCGGCCTCGAACGCGTCGGGCGGCATGTCGTAAGCGCCGCGCCATTGATCGGCGACGTTCGCGAAGCCGACCTCCTTCGCGCCCGCGTTCGCGAGCTCGACGTAGCGCACGAACATGTCGCGTTCTTCGCGGCCGACCGTGTCGTGCCAGGTCTGCCACACGGCGAGCAGCTCGGCCGGCTTGCGGCTCTTCGCGAGGACCTTCGAGTACTCGTCGACGTTCTTGCACTGCTCCGAGCCCGACCCGCCGAGCGTCATCGTCTGCGTGCACACGCCGCGCCCGTACGCCGCGTTCATCGCCGCCGCGATCGTCGCGAGCTCGTCGTTGAGCTTCGGATCCGACGGCGCGGCCGCGACCGGGTAGTACTTGAGCAAGTACAGCTTGCGCCGCGTCTCCTGATCGAGCTTGTCGGCGACCGCGTCGAACTTGCGCGCCGCGACGATGAGCTTCGTGATGTCGGCCGACTGCGCGGCGTTGGCCGTCGCGGCCGCGCGCTCGTGATCGGGCGTGATGTCGGTCTCGAACGCGAACTCGGCCACCGACGCGTCGACGATCGCCTTGCGCAGCGGCACCTCCATGTCGATCGCGAACTGCTTCGCTTCCGCGACGAGCTTGTCCTCGGGCGACGGCTCGGGAGGCTTGACCGGCTCGGGCGGTGGCGGCCGGGTCTCGACGATCTTGGGCGGCGCGGTGACCGGCGCGACTGGAGGCGGGCACGCGCACGCGGAGAAAACGATAACGAGCAAGGAGGTCCGCACGCGCGGACGATAACAGCGTTCGGAGCTCAGGGCTCCAGCCCCGGCACCGGCGTCCCGTCGTCGGGGTTCGGTCCTTGCTTCAGCTGCTTCTGGCCGGGCACCGCGATGCCGCGATCCTCGAGGATGTGCTGCGCGGCCTTCTGCTGGTCGGGATCGAGCAGCGCCCAGGCCTCGCCGAGCGCATCCTTGTCGTTCTTGTTGCGGATCTCGTGCAGCTTCGCCTCGTCGCCGGTCGGCGCGCCGGTCGCGCCGGGCGCGTTGTTGTGGCGGTGCGGCTTCTGGCCGGGCTGCGGCGGCTCTTCTTCGGCCTTCTTCGCATCCTGGATCTGGCGCAGCTGCGTATCGATCTCGGCGTCGCGCGCGGCGAGGCTCGCGTCGATGTCGCGCAGCTTCGAGAGCTGGTCGTCGCGCAGCTTCAGCTCGTCGCGCGCATCGAGCAGGTAGCCGACCGGCGTGCCCGACGCCGGTGGCAGCGGGATGTCGCCGGGATGCGTCGGCGGAGGATCGTCGTGATGGCAGGCAGCGAGCGCGAGGACCGCCAGAGATGCGAGGCAGGCGAGCACGAACCGGTGCATCCGAATCGCGTAGCACGCCGACGGCGCGACCGGAAGCGATTACATCGGCGCGAGCACCATCCCGGTGCGCGGCGGAATCTGGAGTGGCAGTGTGACCGTGGTGCCCGCGATCAGATCGAGATACGTCCCGTCGGGCAACCCGGCGGCGTTCTGCGCCGTGTCGCTGCGATTGAGCGCGACATAGACCTCGTCGCCTGCGGTCTGCATCTCGTAGACCCACGTATCGGTCGTGACGCCGAGCGTGTTGCGCGTCCCACGCCGCGTCGCCGGGTGCTGCGCGCGCATCTTCGCGAGCGCCGCGAGCTGGTCGTGCAGCCATGTCTGGTTCGACGTGTAGCCGCTCCACTGCATGAACCGCCGGTTGTCGGGATCGCCGGCACCGGGCTGACCGTACTCGTCGCCGTAGTAGAGCATCGGGATGCCCGGGCTCGTGAACAGGAACGCGTAGGCCATCTGCAGGCGCTGGAACGGGTTGACCTCGTCGGGCAGCGTCGGCTGGTTGCTCCAGGAGTCTTCCTTGCCGCCGTCCCACGGATCGAACATCGGCGTGTCGAGCGCGTGCTCCATCGCGCGCGGCACGTCGTGGTTGTCGAGGAACGTCGACATCACCGCGCCCGGGCCGTAGTAGCCGTCGTTCGACGCGACGAAGCCAGACAGGTCGCTCATCTGCCCGGTGCGATGCAAGAGCGTGTACAGCACCTGCGCGCGCAGCGGGAAGTCGAACTGGCCGTCGAGCATCGTGTTCGGGTTGACGTACGACTTGATGAGATCGCGATCGCCGTCGAACGTCTCGCCGACCATGTAGAACGGCTGGTCCCACGCGACCTCGCCTTGCACGCGCGCGCGGGTGTCGGTGAACCACACGGTCTCGACCTGCTTGACCGCGTCGAGCCGGAAGCCGTCGATGCCGAGATCTTTCGCCCACTGGATCGCGTTGCCGACCGACCACCGCCGCGCGTCGTCGTCGAGCATGTTGAACGTCGGCAGGAACGTGTCGAACCAGCACTGCGTGTTGTACGGGCAGCCTTCGCCGCACACGCAGTTGCCGCCGGCGCCGTTGTCGTTCGGCCAGAACCAGCCCGGGTTCTGCTCGTAGACCGGCGCGTCGGTGGTGACGTGATTCATCACGTAGTCGAGCAGGATGTTGATGCCGTGCGCGTGCGCGGTGTCGACCATCGTCTTCAGGTCGGCCTCGCTGCCGAAGTGCGAGTCGACGAGCGTCTCGTCCTTCGGCCAGTAGCCGTGATAGCCGGAGTAGACGTGGCCGTCGCTGCCGGGCTCGGCGAGCCACGTGTTCTCCAGCGGCGACGTGATCCAGATCGTGTTGATGCCGAGCTGGTCGAAGTAGCCGGCGGTGATCTCCTGCGTGACGCCCGCGAGGTCGCCGCCCTGATACTGGCCGGGGAACTCGGCGCCCTGCACGGTCGAGTCGTTGCTCGGGTCGCCGTCCTTGAAGCGATCGAGCATGACGAAGTAGATGATGCCGTCGCGCCAGTCCATCGCGGCGCGGTGCGGGCAGTGGTCGCAGTCGACGCGGACGACCGAGTTGAAGCCGCCGTAGCCGTCGGGGCTCTTGCGCGCGTTGTCTTCGTCGGTGACCCACGCGCCGTCGACGAAGAACTTGTAGAGGATGATCTGCTCGTCGTCGGCCGGGATGGTCGCGTCGAAGCCGCCGCTCGGCGAAGGCGTCATCGCGACGCCCGTCGTCCAGCCGTCGGGCGCGAAGTCGCCGCGCAGCGACACGCTCGTGCCGGTGCCGGAGAAATGGATCGTGGTGGTGCAGGTCGGGATCGCCGTGCACGTGCCGCCGTCGCTGCCCGAGCCGGAGCCCGAGCCCGCGTCGCTCGGCATGCCGGCGTTGGGGTTTTGCGTCGACGGACACGCGCCGAGCAGGGCGGCGATCACGGCGAAGGCAACGTGGCGCATCGGAAGTCCTCGCAGTCATCAAGGTGCGTGCCAGACGGGCGTGAGCGGCCATCGGCACTTGCAGTCGCCGCGGCGCGTGCTCGTTGCCGATCGCAACGCGGCCGTCGCGACTCGCGTCGTGTTGCGCGGCGAGATCGTGGATAGGACACGTTGCGTCGCGGGCATGGATCGTGCTCGTGTGCGCGCGAAATGCGGCGTCTGACCGTGCTCGGCTTGCTGCTCGCCCGCGTCGCATCGGCTCAAAGCGGGCCGCCTTCGGAGCCGCCACCCGAACCGGCTCCAGCTCCGGCTGCCGCTCCGGCTCCGGCTCCAGCTCCAGCTCCGGCTCCGGCTGCTGCTCCTGCCGCAGCTCCGGTCGCGGTTCCCGAACCTGCCGCCGCGGCTGCCTCCGACACCAACTCCAACACGACCAAGCCTCCCGACCAGCGCGTCGACACCAGCGACCTCGTCTCGCTCGGTGCCGACAAGGGCTTCCGCTTCGGCTCCTACGGTCGCATCATCGCCGGCACCGATCTCGAAGGCGGCAAGCCGCAGCAGATCCTCGTCGGCGCGTACGGCCCGCGCGTCGTCGAAGACAGCTACCTCGAGCTCGACAGCTCGTACGGCTTCGTCACGCCGCGCGGCGTGAAGATCCGCCCGGTCGTCACGCTCGCGTTCGACGGCACGCTGTTTCACGAGACCGGCGTGTTCGACGCCACGCCCGCGCTGCGCAACCTGTTTCTCGACGCGAAGCTCAACGACCACGTCACGCTGTGGATGGGCTCGCGCATGTACCGCGGCGACGACATCTACCTGTTCGACATGTGGCCGCTCGATAACCAGAACACGGTCGGCGCCGGCATCTTCTACTACGCGAAGCCGTTCGAGATCGCGCTGCACGCCGGCGAGAACCGCCTGCTCGCGCCGTTCCAGTATCAACAGATCCTGGTGCCGAACCCGGCGCAGGGCGCGACCACGGTCGACCAGCTCAACCGCCAGCGCCTGGTCGTGAGCGCGACCTTGACATGGCTCATGGACAACGGGCCCGAGAACCTGAGCGTGAAGGTGAAGCTGCACGGCCAGTTTCACAAGATCGGCTCGGGCCAGTTCGCGAACGGCTGCGACCCGACCACGATGGAGGGCTGCGATGGCACGTATCAATACCTGCCGGCCGATCACGGCATCCTGGTCGGCACCGAGGTCAGCGTGTTCGGCCTCGCGCCGAGCGAGCTCGGCTATCGCCGGTTCTTGAACCTGTTCGCGCGCTACGCGTCCGGGCTTGCCGCGTTCGATCCGCTCGCCGCGCCGAGCACGTTCGGCACCGATCTCACGACGCAGAACGCGAGCGAGATCCTGCTCGGCTTGTCGGGCAACTGGGACGCGCCGTTCGGCAACATGATGGTCGGCGCGCTGTCGCGCCGCTTCCTCGACGCCACCGGCGAGCAGGAGGGCAACCCGAACGACGGCTGGGAGTACGCGCTCGACGCGCGCCCGCTCGTCAAGCTCGCGCCCGACTGGTTCGCCGGCGCCGACCTCTCGTACCAGGCGCGCTTTCCCGACGGTCTCAATCCGATCACGGAGCGCGCCGAGGACCCGGCGGTGTTCCAGATCGCGCCGATGGTCGTGTTCTCGCCGCTGGGGCCGTCGGCGTACGATCGGCCGCAGCTGCGCTTCGTGTTCGACGCGGCGCACCTGAACCAGGGCGCGCTCGACCAGTACGTGCCGATGGATGTCCACCACGGCCGCCCGTGGCAGTACTTCCTCGGCGCGCAGGCCGAGTGGTGGTTCAACTCGTCGAGCTACCGCTAGCAGCTGTGGCAGAACGCCGGCGTCGCGGTGCAGCCGCTGCCGTCGTCGCAGCCGATCGACGTGCACTCGACGGTACCGGCGGGACAGCTCGAAAGCCCGGTGCACTCGACCGCGCACGAGCACGACGTGTTGCACGAGACGCCGCGGCACGATTGCGCGCCCGAGCACTGCACGTCGCACGGGCCGTTGCCGCACTCGACGTTGCGGCACGAAGCCTTGCCCGAGCACTCGACCGTGCACGACGTCGCGCCGACACAGCTCACGCCGTTGTCGCACGAGCTAGCGGTGTCGCACTTGACGTCGCAGCTGTAGCCGATCGGGCACGTCACGGTGCCGGTGCAGCTGGTGACGCTGCAGTCGATCGTGCACGACTTCTGCGCCACGTTGCACGACGTGCACGCGCTGGGACAGGCGTTGCCGCCGTCGCTGCCGCTGCTGCCGCGGCCGTCGGGCCGTGCTGCGTCGATCGCGCCGGGCACGATGCAATAGCCCTGCATGCACAAGCGGCCGCCCGTGCACTGCGACTGGCTCACGCACGCGTATTCGTCGCTGCGGTGATCGACCGAGCAGCTGCTCGCGATCACGATCGCCGCGACCATCGAGCCGAGCACGAGGCCGAGCCACGTACTTCTCATCGGCCACCTCCGAACGTGAGCGCGACGCCTGCACCGTGATCGAACATCGTCGGTGCGAGGTGCGCGTGCTGGGCGCCGTGATGGCGGCGCTCGCGCCAGTACAGGAAGCCCGATGCCGCCGCGATCGCGACGCCGCCGATGAACGTGACGTTGCCGACGGTGGCGTAGGTGTCGCCGGTGCTCTCGAGGTTCATCAGATTCTGGATGTCCTTGATCGTCTTCGGCGGCGGCACGCTGTCGATGTCGTTCTGCTGGCTGCTCGCTTCGGCCCACATGACGATGCCGACGATCACGAGCCCGGTGCCCACGGCCATCCCGCCGATCGCGAGCGTGCGCATGCCGCTGCCCTCGTCGCTCGACGCGACGACGCGGTTGTCGGGAGCCGCGGTCACCGTCGCGGCCGGCGCGGGTGCTGGCGCGGGCGCCCGCAGATCCGGCTTGGGCTCGGGCGCCGGCGCGGTCTCGGGCGCCGGCGCGGGCGTGGGCGGCGCGGGCGTGGGCGCCGGCTCGGGAGGCTTGGGCTCGGGAGGCTTCGCGGCCGGCGCGGGCGCGACGACCATGCCGAACAGCGGGCCGACGTCGCCATTGAGCGCGTCGGGTTGGGCGCCGGCCGGCACCGTCGCGACCGCTTGCTTCAGTGCGGTCGTCTTGCCGATCCGCTTCACGGCGACGTTGAGCTCGCCGGCGCTGCCGGCGTTGACGGTGGTGACGACGATCTCGTCGACGCCGAGCGTCGCGATCACCTCGCTCGCGCACTTCGGGTCGGTGGTCGCGCAACCGGCGGCGAGCGTCGCGTCGGAGTACGTGATGTCGCCGGGCTCGACGGTGCCGTCGATGTTCTTCGCGAGCTTCAGGACCTGCGCGTCGATGCGCGAGCGTGCGCCGGCATCGGCGCTGCCTTCGGCGTGCAGCACGAGCACGTGGTGCGGCTCGGCCGATGCCACACCCGCCGCGGCGACGAGCGCCGCTGCGAAGACGACGATGCGCGTCACGAGCCGAGCCGCTCCAGCCGGCCGCGGATCTGCTCGCCGTCCGGCGCGCCGGGCGCGAGCTGCAGGTAGCGCTTGAACGCGGCGCGCGCCTGATCGCGCTCGCCGAGCTTCTCGAACACGAGGCCGAGCCCGCGCCACGTCGGCGGATAGTTCGGGTTGCTCGCGAGCGATGTGCGCAGCGACGCCAGCGCGCCGCTCGTGTCGCCGCGCGCGAACTGCTGCAGGCCGATGCGATACGCGGTCTCGCCGTCGACCTTCGTCGAATCGTGCGCCGGCGCGGAGGCGACCTTCACGGGCTTCTCGGTTGCCGGATGCCTGGGCGGGAACGGATCGACGAGCTTGGCCTTGGGCGGCGGCTTGGCGTCGACCTTCGCAGCGGCCGGCGGCGGCGCTGGCTTCGGCGGATCGGCTTTCGGGGGCGCGGGCGCCGGCCTCGGCGGATCGGGCG
>DATJXL010000083.1:0-11954 GCA_035500135.1 Kofleriaceae bacterium | reverse complement strand
ATCGATGCCGAGCTTGAGCACCAGGCACTCGAGCGCATCGGCGTCGCCCGTCGAGATCGCGATCTTCGGCAGGTCGACGCCGGTCGTGTCCGGCGTGAGATCGGTCCGGCTCTTCGGCAGCGTCGTGTCGGCGGTGGTGATCGGCAGATCCTGACACGCGGCGACCGACGGCAGCTTGAGCTGACGGCGCCACTTTCCCACCTGGATCACGAGCGGCACGTCGGTCGTCGCCGGCATGTCGTCGAGCTCGAAGTGGCCCGCCTCGTCTGTCGTCGCCTGCACGAGTGCGCCGCCGAGCGGGCCCGACGCGCACTGATCGCACGACACGCCCGACGGCAGCGGTCCCGGATCGCTTTCAGGAACGTAGACGTTCACGCCGTACAGCGGCAGCGTTCCGTTCGGCGCGTACACCGTGCCCGACACGCTCGTCGGCGGCAGGTTCTTCACCGCGCAATCGAACTGGAAGCACGCGAGGCCATCGCAGGCATCGACGGTGCCGCCGTTGTTGCTGTCGACGGTCGTGCCGGTATGGTGGCTACCGCACGCGAACAGACACACGAGCACTGGCCCAAGAGTGCGCACCAGATAATGATACCGACTACCGTACGAGCGTGCGATCTAGTTCGATCACTCCGTTCGGCGGCCACGTCAGGTCTTGCTCGTAATCCTTGTAGCCCTTGAGCCGGAGCTCGAGCCGCTTCGCCGAGTCCATGTCGATGTCGGGGATCGTGGTAGGAGTGTGTCCCCGCGGCTCGCCGTTTATATAGACGTCGGCGCCGTCGGGCTTGGTGACGATGACGAGCTTGCCCATCAGCGGCTTGAGCCCGGCCGTCACTTCTACTTCCCCGCCTTGCTTGGGGATATCGACGGTCTCGGTGTACGGCTGGTAGTGCGGATAGGTGACCTGGATCTCGTGCCGCGTTCCGACCGGGACGCCCTCGATCTGCATCGGCGTCGCGCCGGTCAGGCGCTGGCCGTCGTACGAGACCTCGGCGCCCTTGGGGACCGACGCCACGTGAATCGACGCGACGGTCGGAGACGAGTCCCGGGTCGCGCGCATGACGAAGAACGTCACACCCCCTGCCACCGACACCGCGGCGATGCCGGCGAGCACGAGCAAGATCCAGCGCCCGCCCCGTTTGACGCGGTAATGCGACGGAATCTCCTCGGCCTCGAACAGGCGCATCTGGCCGGTGAGCGACATCGGCTGCGGCGGCGCGCCGAACGGATGGAGCTGATACATCGCGCCCGGCGACATGTGCGGCATGCCTTGCGGCGGCGTCTGCGGATGCGGCACGCCCTGCGGCGGCGTGTGCGGTTGCGCGTACATTCCCTGCGGCGGCGTCGGCGCATTCGCGTACGGCATGCCCTGCGGCGGCGTGTGCGGCTGCGCGTAGCCCTGCGGCGGCGTCGGCGCGTTCGGATACGGCATGCCTTGCGGCGGGGTCTGCGGGTACTGCGGATATCCGCCGTACGGCTGCTGCATGACCGGGTAGCCGAGCGGTGTCGGTTGCGCCGGCGGCGCGAGCGGCAGGCCCGACGCGTCGGTCGCGTACGGCTGGCCGTTGTACGTCGGCTGACCGGGTACCGCGTGCTGCATCGTCGGGCTCGACGGCGGCGCGACCGGCGCGAGGCCGACGTTCGCGATCGGCGACGGATGCTGCGGCAGCGTCGCCGCAGCGGAATCCTCGCTGCGCGGCGCTCCTCGCGGCGGTGGCGGCGCCGGCATCGGCGCCGAATTCGCCGCGCCGACGATCGCCTGCAGCACGTTGGGCGCGCCGCCCGCGGGTGTCTTGCGCGACGCGCGCGGCTTGCGCAGCTCGCTCACCGCCGGCGACTGGATCTTCGCGGACAGCGCGGCCGGCGCCGGCCCGCGCTTGGCCGCGACCTTGCGGACCGGATCGCGCGTCACGGTCGGGCCGTCTTCGTTCGACGTCGACGTCTCCTCGCCCTCGGAGATCTCGTCGCTGGTGTCGAGATCCATCGTCGCGTTGTCGGGCGCGACCGGCGGCCCCGCGCTGACCATCGTCGCGTCGACCCCCTCCTCGCTCGCGACGTCCATCATGAAGCCGCCGCCGCCGCCCGTGATCAGCGTGCGCTCGCCGATGTTTTCGAGCTCGCCGTCGTGCTCCCACGCGGACGCGACCACCGGCGTCTTGACGTCGCGCACGCGCGGCGGTGCCGGCGCCGGCCCGACCTCGCGCGTGTCTTCGTCGGGGAGCCGCGGCGACTTGGTCGGCGCGCGCGGCGCTTGCGGAGCTTTCGCCGGCGACGGCGCGCGACTCGGCGGTGACGGCGCATCGTCGATGTCGGCCTGGCGCGTGACCCGGTTGCCTTGCGACGGCGCGCGCTCCGGCTGCTTCGGCTTGAGCTCGGCGACGCGGAAGATCACGCTGTTCTCGTCGCGGATCTCGTCCTTCTCGTGCACGAGCACGTTCGGATTGAGCGTGCCGCTCGGGCCGTCGCGCAGCTCGACCTCGTACTCGGGAATCTCGTCTTGCTCGCCGAGGATGCGCTTGACGAGCTGCGCGACCTTGGCGGCGGTGAACACCGGCGAGTACGCGTGCAGGAAGCGCTCGAGGTCGGACGCGAAGTCGGCCGCACTCAGGTAGCGATCGGACGCGTTCTTCTGGAGCGCGCGCATCACGATCTTCTCGAGCTGCGGCGGCACGCCGCGCCGAATCGTCGACGGCGGCGCGATGTCCGCCTTGCGGACCATGTCGAGCAGCCGGTGCAGATCCTCCTCGAGGTAGAGCATCTGCCCGACGATCATCTCGTAGAGCACGATGCCCGCCGAGAAGATGTCGGAGCGGTAGTCGATCGTGTTGCCCCACGCCTGCTCGGGGCTCATGTAGTAGTACTTGCCCTTGATCACGCCGACCGCGGTCTGCTTGGCCTTCATCGTCGCCTTCGCGATGCCGAAGTCGACGAGCTTGACCTCGCCCGCGTAGCTGACGAGCACGTTCTGCGGCGACACGTCGCGGTGGACGATGCCGAGGCTCTTGCCGGTGTGATCCTTCTTGCGGTGCGCGTGGTCGAGCGCCGACGCCATCTCCTTGGCGACGAACGCCGCGACGTCGAGCGGCATCTCGAGATCCATCTCGGAGGCGCGGCGCAGGAGCTTGTACATGTCCGCGCCGTCGACGAACTCCATCGTGATGTAGTAGGTGTCGCCGACGCGGCCGAGGTCGAACGTCTGCGCGATGTTGCCGTGGTTGAGCTGCACCGCGATCTTCGCCTCGTCGACGAGCATCTGGATGAACTGCTCGTCCTCCGCGAAGTTCGGGTGGATCATCTTCAACGCGACGTACTTCTCGAATCCGGCGACGCCCTGGGTCTTCGCGAGATGGATCTCGGCCATCCCGCCGACGGCGATCTGGCGCACGAGCCGATACGGTCCGAACTGGCGCTCAGCCATCGCGCGTCTCCGGCGGCTCCGGCGGCAGCGCGCGATCGCCGGTGTCCTGGGTATCCGCCTCCGGCCCGCTCTTGAGGTTGTCGGCGCCGCCGGGATGCACGAACACGCCGACCTGGCGCAGCGGCGCCTTCGCGCCGCGATCGAACGTGCACACGACCTCGGTCGCGATCCCGTACGCGACGTTGACGACGTAGGTCGCCGCCGCGTTCGCGACGAGATACAGGCCGAGGCCGGCGCCGTACGTCTTGCGATCGATCTGGTTCGGCGAGTTGATGCACTTCTCGATGTACGACAGGATCGTGTTCTTCGCGAGCCGACCGAAGCGGTCGCGCACCGCGATCGCGAACGTGTCCTCGCTCGCTGCGAATCGGATCGAGACCGGGCGAGGCGAGCGGGCCGTCGTGCGATCGTGCGGATCGACGTCGGCGAACACCGGCTTGCCCTCGGCATCGACCGGCGCGTCGTAGAGCGCGTTCATCAGCAGCTCCTCGCACACCTGGCCGATCGCGCCACGGACCTGGCGGCGCATCTTCGCTTCCTCGGCGAAGCCGAGCACGGTGTCGATCGCCTTGCCGCGGCCCTCGAAGTCGCGCAGCCGCGCGTAGTTCACGTGGGTGCCGGCGGGCAAGTACTTCTCGATGCCGAAGATGTCGCCGGTGAGCAGCTTCTGCGCGGTGACGAGCACGCCCTGATCGAGCTCGTCGCCGACGACGACGTGGTTGATGCGATCGTCCTTGAGATACGCCGTGAGATCCGACAGCGAAGCCTGCGGCGTCACGATCGTGACGTGCGCGCGGTCGCGCAGCTTCGGCACCAGCGGCGCGAGCGCTTCCACGTTCCCGCCGTCGGCCGCGTAGAACACGTAGCGATGCGGGATCACCTCGCCCGCGATCGCGGCCGGGCTGCGCGCGGCGTCGACCTCGGCGCCCGCCTTCTCGAGGGTCGAGACGATGCGCCGGAGCTGATCGAGGTCGGAAGAGATCGCGAGAACGCGCCGTTTCGACAAGGTTCCCCGTGCCGGCGGACGTCCGCCAGCGTCGGCGATCATATCATTAGTATTGCAGCAGCGCGGACAGGTAGGCGCGCAGGCCCGCGTAGGGATTCGGAAGATATTCGAGGTGAGGCTCGTAGTTGAAGAACGCGTCGGGCTGGTAGTAGTGGCCCGCGAGCGCGTCGTACACGGTCGCGCGGATCGCGAGCTTCGGGCGCGGCAGGTACGTCACCCCCAGTGACAGCTCGGCGATCGGCGGCAGCCGATCGAGCACGAGGTCGGTGGCGGCCGGAACGCACGGCATCGTCGCCGAACAGGGAACGATCATTCCGGTCGGGGTGACGTTCCCACGATACTCGACGAGCCGATTCGGATCTTCGGCCGAGCCCGCGACCTTGAGGTTCGTCGTCGCGGACAGCTTGCCCTCGACGAGCTGGAACACGGTCGCGAGGTTGAACCAGTTCTGCGGCAGGTTGACGAGCACGCCTTCGTCGCTCGTCACGCCGTACAGGTACGTGTAGCCGAGCTCGACGCGGTGGCCGCCCTGCACGTACAGCTTGCCGAGGAGCTCGACCGACGTCAGGCCGCGCTCGCCGGAGTTCTCGTAGCTGCCCGACTCGACCTGGATGAGGTTCTGCAGCTTCGTGTAGCTCGCGTCGACGCGGAACGACAGCTCGCGGATCCGGCGCTCGCCCTTGAACACGCGCGCGTTGAGCTCGGCCTGCGCGGCCTCCGATTTTTCGACGGACAGGTCCGGCTTGCCGGCGATCTGCACGGCTTCACCGTTGGAGCTGGTGTCGTTGAACACCGGCGGGCGAAAACCTTGCGCGAAGTTGAGCTTCAAGTGCCAGTTGGTCACGAAGTTCCACACGATCGTGCCCGCGAACGTCGCGTCGAGCGGGTAGCTGAGCGAGCCGAGCGAAGACGGCGCCGCTTGCAAGCGCGCGCCGACGTCGAAGATCAGCTGCTTGTTCGGCCGCCACTGCGGATCGAGGTACGCGCCGAACACCGTGCGGTCCGCGGAGTACGCGAACGGGATCGAGCAGCCGGGAACCGGGACGGGCTCGCCCTTCGTGGGATCCCAGATGCGCGGGCACAGGATCGGCAGGCGCGTCAGGTCGGTCGGCGCGGAGAACGTCGCGTTCGAGCCCGGCTCCCACTCGTTGAACGCCTCGCCGCCGTACAGGACGCGCAGCGAGCGCGCGAGCTCGACGTCGCCGTCGATCGCACCGCCGGCGCGATAGCTCGTGAGATCGGCGTCGAACGACAGGCCGCCGGGCGCGAGCAGCGAGGGCGCGAGCACCTGCAGCGGCTCGAAGTTGCGCACGAACTGCTGCGCGTAAACGCGCGCGGTGATGCCGGCCTGATCGCCCGCGAAGCGCGTGCGGTACTCGGCGACCGCGTAGCGATCGAACTGATCGGAGCGGTTCGTGTTCGACGCGCAGGTCGGATCGTTCGGCACCTGGCCGAGGGCAGGATTCGGCATCGCGCCGGGGGGCGTCACCGTGCAGTTGTCACGCACCGGCTCGCCCGAGAAGCCCATCGGCTTGTACATCGAGCCGAACGGCGCGAACACGCGCAGCTGGAGCTTGTCGTAGGTGAGCTTGCCGTCGAGCGTGACGACCAGCGACTGCGGCTCTTGCGTGGTCGCGAGCGGACCGTACTGGTTCGGCGAGTTCGGCTGCGGCAGCGGATCGTGGAAGTACAGGATCGGGTTCTCGAACGCCGGGCCTTGATCGGTCTGCACGCTCGCGTGCGCGAACACCTTGAGCGCGCCGCCGACCAGGTCGGACTTGCCCGCCATCACGTACGCGCGCGCGTAGCGGCGATCGCCGTTGCCATCGCCGAGCGTCGCGCCCATCTCGACGCCCTCGACGTCCTCGGCATCCTTCGTGATCACGTTCATGATGCCGAGCAGCGAGTTCGAGCCCCACAGCACGCCGCCCGGGCCGGTGATCATCTCGACGCGCTTGATGAGCTCCATCGGCTGCGTGTAGTTGATCGACGGCACGTTCACGAACGGATCGAACAGCGACAGCCCGTCGTGCAGGAACTGCACGGCTTGCACCTGCCCGCGCACGAGCGGCGTGTCGAAGTTCGAGTGATAGATCGACACGTCGGTCCAGCCCGGCACGGTGTCGAGCAGCGCGCCGAGATCCTGGAACTGGCGATCTTTGATCTCGTCGGCGGTGACGACCGTGACGATCGCGGGCGCCTCCTGCACGGTCGTGACGCCCTTGGCCGCCGATTGCACGATGTTCGCGAGATCGAGCGCCTCGTCGGCGGCCGGGCCGGCCGCGCTGTCGCCGTTGTCGATCACGACCGCGGGGACCTCGATGTCGTTCGCCGGCTGCGCGTGCGCGGCCGCAGCGGCGAGCACGAGCGCGAGCGCGACGAGCAGCGCGCGGCTCATTGCTGGGCCTTGATGAAGTCGATCCGATCGTTGATCGGATCGCTCGGGTTGGTGGTTCCGAGCGGACGGTCGCTGCCGATCCCGACCGCCTGGACCTGCGCCTGCGGTACGCCTTGCGACACGAGGTACTCGAGGATCGCGGCCGCGCGCTTCTGCGCGACCGCCTTGTCCTTCTTCTTCTGCGCGGCGATCACGCCGGCTGCGGTCGACTTCACGCCGAGCGGCACGTGCACCTCGACGCGGATCGTCAGCTTGCGCGCCTTGATGATCGCGGCGACCTGCGCGAGCAGCTGCTTGGCCGCCGGCGTCGGCTTGCCGTCGCGGCCGAACGAGATCGGTTGGCCTTTGAGGTCGATGCGATCGGGCCGCTCCTCGGGCCCGGTCGTCTGGCGCACGTCGGGGCAGCCGTCTTCGTCCTCGAAGCCGTTCACGGTCTCCGGATCGTTCGGGCACTTGTCCTTGCTGTCGGGAAAGCCGTCGTTGTCGTTGTCGAGATCGGGGCAGCCGTCTTCGTCCTGGAAGCCGTCCTTGTCCTCCGGATCGTTCGGGCACTTGTCCTGCGTGTCGGGAATGCCGTCGTTGTCGTTGTCGGGATCGGGACAACCGTCGGCGTCCTGGAAGCCATCCTTGTCTTCCGGATCGTTCGGGCACTTGTCCTGCGCGTCCGGGATGCCGTCGCCGTCGTTGTCGAGATCGGGGCAGCCGTCCTCGTCCTGGAAGCCGTCCTTGTCCTCCGGATCGTCGGGGCAGTTGTCGGCGTCGTCGGGAATGCCGTCACCGTCGCGATCGTGCGCGCCCGGATGCAGCGCGCCGGCCGGTTGCGGCGCCCACACGAGCGCGGTCGTGATGCGGAGCTCGTCGGCGCGCGCGCCGCCGAGGCCCGCGCCGCCCATGACGCTCGCGCTGACGTCGGCCGAGATCCGCACGGTCGCGCCGCCGGTGACGAGCGTCGTCAGATCGCCCTTGCTCGTACCGGGCATGAACTGCGCCTCGGAGCACGGCTTGGTGTTGTAGAGGTAGCAGGTGCCCCAGTCGAACGAGTCGGGCAGCGGCACGAACAGCTGGCCTTCGGCCGCGACCGAGACGCGCGGCGACAGCTCGAGCTGGCCGCCGAGCCCGCCGACGACCTCGGAGCCGACGTCGAGGAACGCGCGCGCGTCGTCGGGCGTCTGCATCGCGTTCGGGTCGTAGCTCTCGAGCACCGAGCGCTGGCGGATCCGCACCGCGACGTTCGCGAGCACGCGCGTCGTGCTCGTACGATCGGCGCGCAGCTCGGCCGCGAGCTTGGGCTCGAACACGAGGCTGCGATCGCCGAGCAGCATGTTCTCGTCGCCGAACGGCAGGAACACCGAGCCCACCACCGCGAGCGCGACGTGTGCATCGCGGTAGAGGCTGACCTTGACGCCGAGCCGCGCGTCGAGCGGGCCGGCGAGCTCGTCGCCGAGATAGGCGTTCGCATCCGACGGGCTCGCCGACGGGTCCAGGTTGCTCAGCGGGCGCAGCGCGATCAGGCCCGTCGATGGCTTCGCGATCGCACCGCCGGCGCCATATAACCCGCGCTCGCCGTAGCCCGGGCCGGTCGCGGTGCGATACGCGGCGACGTCGATGCCGAGCGCGATGCGATCCGACAGCGACATGCCGAACGCCATGTCGGTCGTGACGAGGTAGTCGAGGATCGCGCTCTTGCCGGTGCCGATGCCCGGCACGTCGAGATCGATCGGCTGCTTCGCGTAGTCGACGAGCAGCTTGAACGACAGGTCGTGCGCGGGCAGCAGCCGCGCGCCTTCGAGCGAGAACAGCCCGTTGGAATCGTACGAGCTGCGAAACAGCGCGACGTCGACGCCGCTGGTCGGATCGGCGTGCGCGGCGGTGGCGCCCAGTACAACCGCGAGCGTGGTGGTTATTCGGTGCACGTCTTTCCGAGCATGGGCGTCTTGCGGAACACCTGGATCGTGACGATGCCCGGCAGCGTGGCGGCGTCGAGGTCGCCCCATTCGCAGTTGGGGTCGGTGATGCCGCCGGTGCCGCCGTAGATCGGCCCGTCGACGAGCGCGGCGCCGAGGAGCAGACCGGTCCCGTTCGCGCCGGTCACGGTGGCAGTGCCGTCGATCGTGCTGCGCGTCGTGTCGGCGGCCTGGAAGTAGTACGCGCCAGCGACCGGGCTGCCCGACTTCGTGATCATCACGCCCGCCTGGTTCGCGAACGGATCGCCCGTACAGCCGGTGCCGACGCAATGCGCGCGGAACACCGCGGCGAAGATGCCGCCCGCGATCGACGGCCCGCCGGAGGTCTGCCACGACGTCGTGGTCGCCGAGCTGACGATCCAGTCCTCGATGCCCGAGATCGCCGCGCCGACGCCGGCGGCGTTCTTCGGGACCGCGATGCCGACGGCGTTGGTCACGCCGGGCGGGCCCATATCCGCGCCGGCGATGTCGTCGATGCCGATGCCCATCTCGGGACTGGAGGGCGAGGCGATGTCGCCGAGCGCGAACCGGCCCATGTCGTCGATGCACATCGAGCCGACGCTGAGCGGCGTCGCGGTCATCGGGTCGGTCGCGAACGCGAGGGCGTCGTACGCGGTGATCGCGATCGCGCACGGGCCGTCGGTAGTGGCGGTCGTGCACTTCGCGCCGGTCGCGCCGGTCGCGACGAACGGCATGTTGTTCGCGAAGTCGTAGATCTGCCCGCACACGCTCTGCAGCGTGCCGTCCGACTTCGACGGCTTCGGGCACGTCGAGCAGCCGCTCGCGCCCGTGATGCCCGTGCAGGTCGTGACGCCGGTCGTCGGATTCACGACCGGCGTCGTCGTGTTCGGATCGCACTCGATCGTCGGCACGCACGTGTTGCCCTCGAGCACGGTGCCCGAGCCGCACATCGCGGCGCCGGTGGTCACGTCGGCGGGATCGCACTTGCCGTTGCGCTCGATCGTGCCTTCGCCGCACGCGACGTTGTCGCAGCCGCTGGCGGCCAGCGGCAGCATCGCGACACCGGCGAGCAGGAGGCGGATGGTTCGTGGTCCTCGCATGTGCCTCCGTTAGAAGCTCGAGCTGTCGTCGTCGAGATCGGGGAAGATCGCGACGTTTGCCTGGATCGAAGGATCGGCCGCGTTCGTCATGAACACGTGGATGACGCCGCGGGTCGCCATCGTCGGCGTGCCGAACTCGAGCAGCGTGCCGGGATCAGGCGCGCCGTCGGTGTTCGTGTAGATCGCGTAGCCAGTGAACGAGTCGAGGTGCGAGTCGACGAAGAACTGCGCGCCCCCGACCGGCGCCTGGTTCACCGGGTTCGTGCCGTCGACCATCCCGTGCGTGACGCCGTTGAGCGGCGCGGTCAGCACGCGGTCGGTGCCTTCGAAGTAGTCCGGGTATTGCTTCCAGAACGCCTGGCAGGCCGCGAGCCGGCGCGCGTTCGCGGCGTCGTCGGTGCACGTCGGCGGCGGGATGCCGGGGCTGATGCAATCGGGCGCGACCGCGGGATACGTCGCGTCGGACGCCGACGAGATCACGGCGAGCCCGTTCGGACCGGCGAGCGCCGCGACATCGATCATGCGCTGCTGCGCGGTCGCGGCCTGGATCTGCTGCGCCATCGTCGCGCCCGCCGGCGGGTTCGCGAGGTCGATGCCGGTCGTCGGGCTGTAGCCGAAGCCGAGCAAGGTCGCGGTCTGCGCGGCGAACTGGCTGACGTGCAGGCCCGGCCACGGCACGTGCGGCGGCACGTCGATGAAGCACGGCGATCCGAGATCGACGATGTGATGGATCTCGAGCTTCTGCACGTGGAACAGCTGACCGACCGAGTTGCCCTGCGCGTCGGTGCCGGTGTCGTAGGCGTAGAACATGAAGTACGCGTTCGTCGGCAGCTCGTTCGGCCCCGGCGTCGCGCCGATCGCGGCTTGCACGGGCGTCGTCGCTGCGAGATCGAACTGCACGTTCGATCCCTTGAAGTCGTCGACGCAGCCGCCAGCCAGCAGCGCCACGACCACGGCGATCACGATCGAATGCCGGCGCAAGCTTCCCCGGCGCTGCATGTTAGCCGAAGTCCCGGGTGGCCGCGAGGCGCGCTACTGCGCCGGGTCGTCGCGACCGCCGCCGCGATTGCCGCCGAAGCGATCCCAGACATTGATGCCGCCGGTCGGCGGGACGTCTTGCGGATGCGTGTCGTGCGAGTGCGGGACGAGCTCCGGATCGGCCTTGCCCGCGATCGGACGCGAGAACTCGCGCGGGTCGCCGGTGTCGGTCTGGACGAGCAGACGCAGGAGGCCGCCGTGCAGCGCGAGCTGGGCATACTCCTCGTCGGCGATCTTCGCGAAGGCCGGCGCGTCGACGACGTCGCGGCCGTCGATCGCGAGCACGATGTAGTGCTCGGCGAGCCCGAGATCCTGCAGCGGGCCGTGATCCAGCTTGGTCACGACCGCGCCGTGCTCGAGCCGCGGAAACCGCCAGCCGAGCTCGGGGAAGAAGCTCACGACGGTCGCGCCGAGCGCGGCCGAGGGCTGCGCGTAGCCGGCCGCGGCGCCTTGCAGCTGCGCGACCGGCACCGTCACCGACGCGAACGCGACGTAGCGGCGGCCGTCGGCCTCGTCGAACGCTTCCCAGTAGCGCGCGCCGATCTGCGGGCCGTTGCCGCGCGCGAGCGCGTGCGAGACCGCGCGCCGACCGTCGTGCACGGCGCGCCGCGCCTGCGTGCTCTGCGGATCGCGGCTGTACGCGGCGAGCGCGGCGTCGCGCGCCGGTACGATCTGCGCCTGGATCGCGGTGTTCCACGCGGTGTCGCGGATGCTGCGGCCGGCTTCGGCGGCGAGCGCCTCGAGCGCGGCATCGCTCGCCTCGTCTTCGGCTTCTTCCTGGCTCGCGAGCAGCGACGACGCGCCGCTGCACGTGATCTTGCCGGCCGCGCCGACGCAGCTCGCCGAGCCCGGCGTCAGCTCGGTGCGCACCCACTCGGGACGCGCGTCGGCGCTCGCCGCGGCGACCGGCCCGATCCCGAGCGGTCCGGGATCGGCCTTCTTCGTCGCCTTCACGTACCAGATCGCGCCGACCGCGAGCGCGAGCGCGAGGCCGATCGCGAGCACGATGTAGTGCTCGGCGAGCCCGAGATCCTGCAGCGGGCCGTGATCCAGCTTGGTCACGACCGCG